>DASSCV010000326.1:0-4530 GCA_035697505.1 Rubrobacter sp. | reverse complement strand
CGGTCTATGGTGGTCGGCACCTTTACGCGGGCCATCACCCGCCTTCCCGCATCCTCGATCACGACGAGCAAGTTCAGTGATAGGTTGGAGATGTGGGGGAAGGGGTGCGCCGGGTCTATGGCGAGGGGCGTGAGTATGGGCAGTATGTCCCTGACGAACCTCTCCCTGAGCTCCCGCCGCTCGGCGGCGCGGACCTTGCCGTGGGGCACCATGCGTATGCCCTGTTCTTCCAGGGCGGGGATTAGCCCTTTGTTCAGTATCCTGCGCCGCTCTTCGAAGAACTCCTCCGTATGGTCGTGTATCCGGGAGAGCTGCTCCTCTGGAGTCATCCCGTCTGGAACGGGGTTCGGGAGATCCGAAGCGACCTGCTGTTGCAACCCTGCGACCCGGATCATGAAGAACTCGTCGAGGTTGGTCTCCGAGATGGCGACGAACCGCACCCTCTCCAGCAGCGGGTGCCGCTCGTCGCGGGCCTGTTCGAGGACCCTGTTGTTGAACCCCAGCCAAGAGAGCTCCCTGTTTATGTACAATGAAGGGTCGGAAAGGCTCGGCCTTCGTGCTACATCAGTCATATCTCTCTCCCCTCCCTGCATACGCCACGATCAGATCCCTCCTTGCCAAAGCCATCAGCACCCTTGATGGGTCGTGAAATCTCATATCGTCCATGATACCGTCCCACCGGCCCGGGTGATATATTCGAACCTCCCAGGATGGTCATCGGTCACACCCGCACAGCGCACGCCGGCGTCAGAACCGGAGGAAGTTATGTCGAAGAGAGGCAAGAAGGCGAAGAAGCAGGCGCGAAAGGGCGGCACGCTAGCGACGCTCACAAAGCCGGCCGCGAAGGTCAGGGAGTACGACGCCCACGTGCTGGTCTGCAAGGGCGGCGACTGTAAAAAGCGCGGATCCAAAGCCGTTCGCGGGGCACTCAAGGATGAGTTGCGTGCGGAGGGCATGAACAGAGACGTACGCGTGGACTCCGTGGATTGCCTCGGCCTCTGTAAACACGGCCCGAACCTCGTCGTCTACCCAGGGGGTACCTGGTACCTCGGCGTCACAGAGCAAGACGTACCCGAGGTGGTAAGGAGGCACCTCAAGGACGGCGAACCCGTCGAACATCTCGCCGCCGACCTGAGACCCCGTAGAAGGGCCAGATAGATGCTACCCCACGGCTGTCAACTCGGCCTGTACGATCAGGCGCTGCGCGTAGTCGGGGAGGGTGCACGTCTGCAGGGTGATGACGCTCTTGCCTGGTACGGGTCGTGTGACGTAGGAGTCGTTCGGGTTGATGATGGTGCTCTTGAATACGCTGTAAGTGTACCTGGTACCGTTGGCGTCGGTCAGGATGATCTTGTCGCCGTCCTCCAGCGTGTTCAGATCCCAGAACACGAGATAACTCCTGGTGCCTGGGAAGCCCAGGCGATGGCCAGCGATATAGACGTTGGCCCCCGTCTGCCAGGGGTAGCCCGTGCTATTGAGGTGTAGCGTCCCGTCGTGGAGCGCACCCTTGTCATTCACGGCGCCCGTGTAGACGGGCACGCGGTCGACGCGCCGCATCTCGGGGACGGTCAGTGTCATGGTCGAGTTGCTTGGGGGCTGCTGCGCCAAGAGGGCCGCGCTGGCGAAGGGGTCGCGTATGAGGAAGGAGTACCCCACCAGAACCAACCCGGACACCACGAGCAAGGTGGCTACGAGGTAGCCAAACATCCTGAGCCCGCTCCTTCTCGTCCTGTAGGTCCTCACGTCGATCTACTTCCTCTCCGTAGATTCAGTTCTCTCCGCCGTGTAGGTATACACGGCAAAAGTAACATCTAGGTTACAAAATGGGCCCTGCCGGTGTCAATCGAGCACAGGGCCCTGGTAGGAGCTTACTTCTTGCCCTTCAGTTCGCCCTGCACTATAAGGCGGTGCGAGTAGTCGGGGAGCGTACAAGTCTGCAGGCTGACGATGTTCTTGCCCTTTGTCGGCCGCATCATGCTGACGGTGTCGGGTGAGATCACACGCTTCTCGAATACCTCGTAGGTGTAACGCGTTCCGTCGGCGTCCGTGAGGAAGATCTCATCCCCCTTCCTTAGCCTGTCGAGGTCCCAGAACACGAGGTTGCTTCTGGTGCCAGGATAACCAACCCTGTGGCCAGCGATATAGACGTTGGCCACGTCTTGCCACGGAAAGCCTGTACCCCTCACGTGGACGACACCGTCGTGGAGGGCCTTCTCATACCCGCGCTCGGGGGCGTCGTAGACGGGCACGCCGTCCACCCGATCCAGAGCAGGGACGGTGAGTTCGAGCTTCTTGTTCTCCGGCGTTTCGGCCTGTGAACCCCTTACCGTCTCGACGACCCTCTCCGGGATACTCCTGTGGAACTTCCTTTCGAGCTCCTCGGAGATCCTGCCGCGTACACGGTCCGGACTCTCGGCCGAAGCCGGAGTGCCTCCAGCCAGCAGAGAATAGCCAAGGAGGCCGAGCGCGGCGAACAGGAATGCGGCGGCCACGAGCGCGGCCAGCCTTCTCTGGTACGCGGTACTCTGTTTCTTCATCGTCCTCGACCTCCTTTCTCGATTAGATACTATGGTCGATAGTGAAAGGTTAAGCCCCATATGTGACATTTCGATTACAAAACGGGGTTTTGTTGGTAACGGTTGGCCTTCGAGAGCGCAGATCCTGCTCCGACGCTATAATCTGGCGCGTGAAAGTTGGAATACCGCGGGAGGTGGCCGAGGGCGAGCGCAGGGTCGGGCTCGTGCCCGAGACCGTAGGCAGACTCGTCAAGGACGGTTTCGAGGTCCACGTCGAGTCTGGCGCGGGCCGCGACTACAACCTCGACGGTGCTTACGAGGAGGCGGGAGCGAGCATCGCCGAAGGCCCTGAGAAGGTGTACGGCGAGGCCGACATAGTAGTCAAGGTACAGAGCCCGGCGGAGGACGAGATCGGGCTCTTGCGCGAGGGGCAGGTCCTGATCTGTTTCCTCAACGGACCTCAGGAGCCTGAGCTCGTAGAGAAGCTCGCCGAAGCGGGTGTGACGGTCTTCTCTAACGAGGCTGTCCCTCGCACCAGCGCGGCGCAGTCGATGGACGCTCTGTCCTCGATGGGCTCCATCGCCGGCTACAAGTGCGCGCTCATCGCCGCTGACACCATCGGCAAGTACGTCCCCATGCTCTCGACCGCCGCGGGTACGACGAAGGCGGCGAACGTCATGGTATTCGGGGTGGCGGTCGCGGGGTTGCAGGCCATGGCCATCATGAACCGCCTCGGGGCCTCGGTGTTCGCCTACGACATCAGACCCGAGACCAAAGAGCAGGCGCAGTCACTCGGCGCCACCTTCATAGACTCCGAGGACGAGAAGGAAGACGAGCAAGAAAGCGACGGATTCGAGGAGTACCAGCCCACAGGGTGGCGCAAGCTGATGACCTCACTTGGCTTCTACTCGTACGCCGAACCGCCCCGGGACAGGTACATCGTCGAAGGCGAAGAGGAACAGGACGGCTCAGAAGAGGAAGACGAAGGGTGGTCTCAGGAGAAGCTCGATGAGGACCAGAAGCTCATCAGGGAGCGCATGGAGGAGATGGACATAGTCATCACGACCGCGCTCGTACCTGGCAGGAAGGCTCCACAGCTCGTGGACAAAGACATGGTCGAGAGCATGAAGCCGGGGAGTGTGCTCGTGGACCTCGCGGCGGAGAGCGGGGGTAACTGCGAGCTTACCGAGGCTGGAGAGACCATCGAACACAAAGGGGTCAAGATCGTTGGTCCTGTAAACCTGCCGAGCACGATGCCCATACACGCCAGCCAGCTCTACTCGCGCAACATGTACAACCTAATCGGGCACATCACCGAAGACCGCTCGGAGGACAAAGACGACAAAGACCTACGCCTCGACCTGGACTTCGAGGATGAGATCACCGGCGAGACGTGCATCGCGCACGGGGGCGAGATACGCCACGGGCCGACCAGAGAAGCTCTTCAGGAGGCCGGATGACCTCACAACTTCTTGCCCAGCTAGCTCTCTTTGTGATCTCGGCGTTCCTCGGGTTCGAGCTGATCTCACGCGTGCCGAACCTGCTCCATACGCCGCTCATGAGCGCGACCAACGCCATACACGGGATCGTGCTGGTCGGCGCTATCATAGCGCTCGCCTCCGCATCTGACGGCTTCACCACGACGGTCGGCCTGATAGCCGTCGTCTTCGGGGCGATGAACGTGGTCGGCGGTTTCTGGGTTACGAACCGGATGCTCGGCATGTTCGGCCCGCCGAAGAAGCGGGTCAAGAAGAGAGAGGAATAGCCCTTGCAGGTCGCACCGTTTCTGGCCTACCTCGCGGCGGCCGCACTGTTCATCTACGGCATCCGCCGCTTGAGGACGCCCGAGACGGCCCGTTCGGGGAACACCCTCGCGGCGGCAGGCATGGTCATAGCCCTCATCGCCACGATCTTCGTCGCCGACATAGACAACGTGTTGAGCGTGGGTCAGATCAGTGTCGGGGTGCTGGTCGGGTCGGTACTCGGGGCGGTTGCGGCCCAGCGGGTACAGATG
>DASSCV010000325.1:0-7661 GCA_035697505.1 Rubrobacter sp. | reverse complement strand
CGCCGATATCACGTTCATCGGCCCGTCGGCGGAGGCCATCGAGAAGATGGGCAACAAGTCCGCGGCCCGCCGGATCGCTCTTGACGCCGGCGTGCCTGTCGTGCCCGGCTCGGAGGGGCCCGCATCCGCCGACGAGGCGCTAGAGACAGCGGAGGATATCGGCTACCCCGTTATGGTCAAGGCTGCGGCCGGGGGCGGCGGCCGGGGCATCCGGGTAGCGGAAGACGAGAAGGAGCTTCGGCAGGCCGTGCAAGTCGCCGGGCGCGAGGCCGAGTCCGCCTTCGGGGACAACTCCATCTATCTGGAGAAGCTGCTGGTCGGCCCGCGCCACGTGGAGGTCCAGGTGATGGGCGACCAGAAGGGCAACGTCGTGCACCTCTTCGAGCGGGAGTGCTCCATGCAGCGCAGGAGGCAGAAGGTCCTGGAGGAGGCCCCATCGCCGGGGATAGGCACCGACCTTCGGGAGGAGATGACCGAGGCGGCCGTCCGTCTGGCCAGGGAGGTAGAGTACGCCAACGCCGGGACGGTGGAGTTCCTGGTCGAGGACGAGGACTTCTACTTTATCGAGATGAACACGAGGATACAGGTCGAGCACCCGGTCACGGAGATGCTGACGGGTGTGGATCTCGTCAAGGAGCAGATCCGGGTCGCCTCCGGCGAACCTTTGAGCATGGAGCAGGAGGACGTGCCATTCTTCGGGCATGCCATGGAGTTCCGCATCAACGCCGAGGACCCCGATAAGGACTTCATGCCCTCGCCGGGCGAGGTCTCCTTCCTCGACGTCCCCGGCGGCCCCGGCGTCCGCGTGGATTCGGCGATTTACCAGGGCTACAAGATCCCACCGTTCTACGACTCGATGGTCGGCAAACTCATCGTCTGGGCCCTGACCCGGGAGGAGGCCATAAATCGAGCTCGTCGGGCCCTTCGCGAATATCGCCTGGAGGGCATCAAGACCACCATACCCCTGCACATACGACTCCTCGACGAGAAAGCCTTCCGCTCCGGCGAGTACCACACAGGCTACCTCGAAGAACTGCTGAAAGAGGCGTAAAGGCCAAAGGAAACAGATACGGACCACGATATCGCGGTCCGTACCATGCTGGCTGAGTGAGCTACGCTGGCGCTACTAGGCCGCGGTGTCTACGGCGCGTCCCAGAACGGCTAGTCCTTCCTCCAGTTCCTCGTCGGTGATGACGAATGGCATGAGGGTGCGGATGCAGTTGCCGTACTGGCCAGCGCTGAGGAGCAGGAGCCCTTCCTGAAGGGCGGCTCCGATCACCTTCGCGGTCCGCTCCTTGTCGGGGGTGCGGCTCTCTGCGTCCTTGACGAACTCCATCGCGGCCATCGGGCCCCTGCCACGCACGTCGCCGACGAAGTCCGGGTGCCGGTCCTGGATCTCGCGCATCGCGGCCATGACACGCTCGCCGAGGACGTTCGCACGCCCGAGGAGGTCCTCCTCCTCGAAGGCTTCGAGCACGGCGAGGGCGGCGGCGCAGGCTATGGGGTTGCCGCCGTAAGTGGTGCCAAGGCCCCCGACGTGGACGGAGTCCATGATCTCCGCCTTCCCCGTAACGCCGGCTATAGGGAGCCCACCGCCCATGCTCTTGGCCGTGGTGATGATGTCAGGCTCGACCCCCGAATGCTCGATGGCGAACATCTTGCCCGTCCTGCCGAAACCCGTCTGCACCTCGTCAACGATCATCACGATGCCGTGCTCGTCGCACAACTCTCGCAGTCTCCTCAGGTAGAAGTCAGGGAACGGTATGAAGCCTCCCTCTCCGCTCACCGGCTCGACGATGATCGCCGCGACGCTGCTGGGATGCACCGTGCTCACGAACGCCCTCTCGATGGACGCGAAGCAGTCGCCCCGGCAGCCGCCGGAACAATCCCTGCCCGCCGGGCAGCGGTAGGCGTAGGGAGCCGGGACCCTGTAGACCTCGGGGACGAAAGGCCCGAAGCCCTTCTTGTAGGGATCCGTCTTTCCGGTGAGGGTCATCGCGAACATCGTGCGCCCGTGGAAGGAGTTCTCGAAGGCGATGACCGCAGGACGCTTCGTGTAGTAGCGTGCGATCTTGGCCGCGTTCTCGACCGCCTCGGCCCCTGAGTTAACGAAAAACGAGCGCTTCTGGGTGCCGCCTGGTACTAGCCCATTCAACTTCTCGGCTAGCTGAAGATAGCCCTCGTACTCGGTGACGTAGAAGCAACTGTGGGTAAGCCTCTCGGCCTGCTCCTTTACTGCCTCGACCACCCGCGAGTCCGTGTGCCCCACGTTCATCACCCCGATGCCGCCACCGAAGTCTATGAACGTATTGCCGTCGACATCGGTGAGCAGGGCGCCCTTCGCTTCCTTGGCGAACATCGGCGTCGCGATCCCAACCCCCGACGAGACGGCATTGTGCCGGCGCTCCATCAAAGCCCGGCTCTTCGGACCCGGTATCTCGGTCTTGATCCTCGTGGACTCGAGCATAGTCGCCACCTCTTCCTGTCGGGCTAATTCATTCCAGTATACCCGCCGTCAGCTCTCGGGCGATACCCCAGAGCGAGACGTACTTGGTGTAGCGCCTGAGGAGGTGGGAGGCGCTGCGTTTCCCCTCAGGGCCGAAGCGTGCCCCTGCCCTTTCACCTCTATCCGGGTATCAGGAGGTCGTCTCCGACTCTCTCCTGGTCTCCGACTCACGGATCACCTCGGAAGGATCCCTCTGCGGGGGTCCGAACGCCTTGCGCAGCATGTAGGCTACCAACATCACGCCGAGGCTTATGAGGCTCGCTATCAGGAGGGGACGCAGGTCGGAGAGGACGGCCATCCCGATGAGCACCGCCACGATGCCGACTATCGACAGGTACGTCAGCCACGGATAGAACCACATCTTTATCTGCAGCCTCTCGGGCGCCTCGCGCTCCAGGCGCCGGCGCATCACGAGCTCCGAGATGGCGATCAGAAGGTAGACGAAGAGGGCTATGGCACCCGAGGCGTTGATCAGCCACGTGAATACCTCCGAGGGGAAGAAGTAGAAGATCGCGACCGACACGTACGCGAAGATCGTCCCGGTGAGGATCGCCCAGATCGGCACGCCGCGTGCCGTCGTGTTGGTCATGAAGCTAGGCGCGTCGTTGTGACGGGTGAGGGCGAAGAGCATGCGGGAGGTGGTATAGAGGCTGGAGTTGAGGACGGAGAGAACCGCGGTCAGGACCACGAAGTTCATCAGTGTCCCCGACCCCGGTATCCCCATCCTCTCGAAAGCGAGGGTGAACGGACTCTTGATGATGTCCTCGGTGAACCCTGTGTTCCACGGCACGATCGCCGCGACGAAGAAGACCGAGACCACGTAGAAGAGCAAGACCCTGTAGATGACCGCATTGGTAGCCCGGGCGACGTTCCTCCCTGGTTCGTTTGACTCAGCGGCGGCGATGGTGACGATCTCAGCCCCGACGAAGGCGAAGATCACGGTCGCCACCCCGGAGAACATCGCCAGAGGACCGTTAGGGAAGAACCCGCCCTTGGCGTAGAGGTTCGAGAGACCGGGCGAGTTCCCCGGCCACAACCCGATCACGAACAACGCCCCGAGGACGATAAAGATAACAATAGCCACGATCTTGATGCCAGCGAACCAGAACTCGAATTCGCCGTAGGAGCCGACGGAGTAAAGATTCGTGCCGGTGAGCAGCAAGACGAGGGCCAGAGCGATGAGCCAGGGCGGTATGCCGGGCACGTATTGCCCCAGAATGGAGGCCGCCACCGTGGCCTCGAACCCGACCACGATCGCCCAGAAGTACCAGTAGAGCCACCCGATGGAGAACCCCGCCCAGTTGCCCAGGGCCATCCTGCCATAGTCAGAGAAGGAGCCGACCGAAGGCTGGGCGACCGCCATCTCTCCGAGCATACGCATGATCAGGATGAGGAGGGCGCCGGTCAGCAGGTAGGTCAGTATGGTCGCCGGACCGGCCTGGTTGAGGATCGGCCCGGTCCCAACAAAGAGACCTGCACCGATAATCCCGCCGAGCGAGATCATGGTCATGTGTCGTCTCTTCAGGCCTGGTTGCAGGTGGCCTTCCTGGCCAGACCCGCCGCGCCTCTCTACCCCCGCTTCAGCCATCTTGCCCCTTCCCCTTGTGTGCTCCCTACGCGTGCAGCTTACACTTTATGCAGGCTCTTTTACAACAAGAGGGTATCCCTCACGAAGACCGGCCAGAGGCGACGTCATATGGCGATGAACTCCAGGGGCCGTGCGGAGAGAACCTCCCTCCCTGAACCGGTCACCAGGCAGGTGCGGCCCAGGCTCATGGCGACCCCACGCCCTGAATCGGCCACCACGCAATGCAAGAAAAAGACCATCCCAGGCTCGGCCAGCACGGGGTTCCCCGAGAACAGCATCGGCCAGTCCATCCAGTTGGGGCTGAAGGTCGTGCCCAGAGAGTACCCGCACGCGGCGAAGCGATGCCCTTCGAGCCCCGCCGCATCCAGTACGCGTCGATGGGCATCGTCGACCTCGCCGACCGGACGTCCTGGAGCCAGGGCCTCGGTCATTTCCTCGAGCGCCTCGCGAACGGCGGAGAAGAGATGTCGCTGGTAGCCTGTGGCCTCGCCCACGGCCAGGGTACGCATCATGGCTGCGTGATAGTGCCTGTAGGAACCGGCCCACTCCAGAGACAACTGGTCGACAGGGTCCATGCGGCGCATACCGGCGGCTGAGCGGAACAGAAGGGCGCGAGGCCCGGAGCCGATGATCACCTCGTTCGCAGGGAAGTCCCCGCCGCCCTCGAAGATGGCCCCCTGCAAGGCCGCCAGGACATCCCCCTCGAAGACGCCAGGCGCCGCCACCTCCACGGCCCTGTCCAGGCCGAGATCCGCGAGCCGCGCGGCTTCCCGCACGTAGGCGACCTCGGCGGGGGACTTGATCACCCGCAACCTGCTCACTAGATCCGAAGCCTCCACCAGCTCGCAGAAGCCGTCGAGCGCTGTCTCCACGCGCTTGAGGTTGTAGCCTGTGAGACCGTAAGCGTCGGTCTCGATCCCCAGGCGTTTTGCCTTACAGCCGTGCTCTTCGAGGATCTCCCTCAGGTCCCCGGCGGGATCTGCACCTTCTGCGTCGTACCAGACCCTGATGTCCTCGACCACCGAGGTGTGCTCGGCCTGGCGCACGTCCGGGGTGCGGGTCAGGAGTGTGAGAGTCTCGCCATCGGCGCCCATGTAGAGGCACTGGAAGAAGACGTAGCCGAATGTATCGTACCCGGTGAGGTAGTACATCGACTCCTGGCGAAACATGAGTAGCCCGTCGAGGCCGCGCCCTGCCAACTCTCCTGCGACGGCCTTGCGGCGGGCCGCCAACTCTTCCGCAGCGAAGTGCACTGACACGGCTACAGGCTCCCCGAGCTAGGTCACGGACATGGCCTGAATACCGTAATAGCCGCCGTAGAACGCCTCGCTCTCACGCCTGATCCAGGCGCGGTCGGAAGCCTTCTCTCCGAAGCGCTCCAGGCTGACCGAGGACAGGTCTTCTCCGGGATCGCCCCGCGCGATCCAGCCGGCCAGCCAGCGTCCTACCGCGGCGGAGCCAGCGATGCCAAGAGCAGCGCATCCTGTGGCGGCGAAGAGGCCCTCCACCTGCGGCACAGGGCCGATCAGGTACGCCCCGTCAGGGGCGAAGGTCGTAAGCCCGCGCTTGTAGGCGGCGATCCCCAGGCCCTCCAACACAGGGAAGATGGGGGACAGCCTCCCGCGGGCCTCTTCCATAGCCTGTACCGGTTCCTCGATCTCCGAGGTGCGGAATTCGGCGGACAACTCGAGGTCGTAGCTCGTTGGATCCGGCTCGAAAAACCCGTACAGGTAACCCCCATCCTCGGGCCTCAGATAGCAACTCGCGTCGGTGACGCGGACGACGGGGTGGTCCTCAGGTATGCCCGAAACAGGGGCCGTGGTGACACGCTGGTGGCGTATGGGGACCATCGCCGTACGATGACCCGCCATCTCGGTAATAATCCCCGTCCAGGGTCCGGCCGTCACCACGACGTGCTCCGCCTCGACGAACCCGTCGTCGGTCTCGACCCCCATCACCCGGCCATCCTTTATCGATAGTTCGGTCGCTGCCGTGCCCGTCCTGAACCTTACCCCCAGATCCTCTGCGGCGCTGCACAAGGCCTGAGCGCATCGTCGGGGATCTAGGTAGCCGTCCTCAGGTACGAAGTACCCGCCCTCGACCCGCGAGACGTCCAGGTGAGGCGCCAGCCTGGACATCTCAGCACCGTCGACAAAGTAGGCCTTCACGCCGCTACCGTTCGCGTGCTCGACGTGCTCTTCGAAGGAGGCAATCCGCTCCGACGTGAGGGCCAGTAGCAGGCTGCCGACCTGGTGGAATCCTGGGTCGTGGTCGGTCTCCTTCTCGAAGTTTAGGAACAGGTCTATGGCGTACCGGATCGCCCGCCTCATGAGCGGGGTGGCCCGGATCTGGCCGACCAACCCGGCGGCCTGGGAGGTCGTCTCGTCGAACAGTGCGCCGTTGCGCTCCAGAACCACGACGTCCGTCCATCCGGCTCGCGCCAGATGGTAGGCGGTACTCAAGCCCCAGATGCCGCCGCCCACGATCACAACGCTCTCTCGCCGGTTCATTCAGTCCCCCGATATGGTTTCCGCCTAGCCATGCGGAAGTGCCCCAAAGACCGCGCAGGTCTTGATGTGTCCGAGCGAACCGTCTACCCTCTTCAGCTCAGGAGCTTGTCCGCGTCGGTGTACGAGAGGTCGTGGGCCTCGGCGACCGGCGCGGAGACGAGATCCCCCCTGAGCGTAGAGAGTCCTTTGGCCAGGGCCTCATCTTCGGCCGCCGCACCTTCTATCCCTTTGTCGGCTATCCTGATCAAATAAGGCAACGTCGCGCTGGTCAGGGCCAGCGTCGAGGTCCTTGCCACAGCCCCAGGGATGTTGGCGACGCAGTAGTGCACGACGCCCTCCTCGACGTACGTGGGATCGGAGTGCGTCGTCGGCCTTGCCGTCTCTATACACCCACCCTGGTCGATGGCGACGTCGGCGACCACGCTCCCTGGGCGCATGCTCGCGACCATCTCACGGGTGACGAGCTTGGGCGCTATGGCCCCGTGCACGAGCACGGCCCCTATGACCACGTCGGCCTGCCTGACGTAGGCGGCGGTCCTGGCGCGGTTGGGTATCACGAGGTCAGCCCTTCCCTCGAAGATGTCAGAGAGGTAGGCGAGCCGCTTGGGGTTGATGTCGAGCACGCTCACCAGTGCCCGCATGCCGATGGCTATCTTGGCAGCCTCTGTACCGACGACCCCCCCGCCGATGATCGTAACCTTCGCCGCAGGGGTCCCTGGCACACCACCAAGCAACAGCCCGGCCCCACCCTGCGGGCTCTCGAGGTGGTGCGCAGCGGCCTGTACGGACATCCTCCCAGCCACCTCGCTCATGGGCGTAAGGAGCGGCAGAGACCCGTCAGACGTCTCGACCGTCTCGTAGGCGATGGAGTTGATCTTACGATCCATCAAGAACTCCGTGAGGCCCTTGTCCGCGGCCAGATGCAAATAAGTGAAGAGCTGCTGACCCTCCCTGAAGCGGTCGTACTCCTCGGGGACGGGCTCCTTGACCTTCACGATAAGATCCGCGGTCTCGAAAACCTCGTCAGGCCCGTCGACGACGCGCCCGCCCGCCTCCT
>DASSCV010000324.1:0-2648 GCA_035697505.1 Rubrobacter sp. | reverse complement strand
CACTGACGCCGAGAAGATCCACCCCGACCAGGAAGGCTACAACCGCTGGGTGCTCGAGCAGCAGAGCATCAAGCGCCGCGGCACGCCGGAAGATGTCGGCAACCTCGTCTCGTTCCTTGCTTCCGACGCGTCTTCCTTTATAACGGGCCAGACCATCGGCATCGACGGCGGCTGGATGATGCGCTAGAGACGGAATCAGGGAGGAACCGTGGGCGAGGCCGTAACAGAGAGAACAGAACGCAAGGAGAGGCTGGAGGACATATTCGTCGTTGACTGCGACGTGCACGTCCATGAGTCGCCGGAGGCGATCATGCCCTATTGCGAGATGCCCTGGCGGAAGGCGCTTGAGACCATAAAGGATGCGAAGGAGTTCTACCTGGACATCCCGGGCTTCTCGCCAGGGACTACGGTGTACGAGGCGAAGTTCCCGTCAGGGCAGGAAGGCACCCGCATGGTCCACTCCGCCGCCCAGATGCGCGAGGAGCTCGACGAGATCCACGTGGACATCGGTGTCCTCTTCCCCGACCACTTCCTGAAACTAGCGGTGATCTCACAGGTGGACTACGCTTCGGCCCTGGCCCGCGCCTACAACGCCTGGCTCCTCGAAGAGTGGTGCTCGCCCGAGAACGGCCTGCTCGGCTGCATCCTCGCCTGCCCGCAAAACCCCGTGGACGCGGCCAGAGAGATACAGAAGTATGCCGGAGAGCCTGGCATGGTCGGGGTGTTCCTACCTTGTGCAGGGCTCGAGCGTCTCTGGGGACACAGGCAGTACGACCCGATCTACGACGCCGCCCAAAGCGCGGACCTGCCCGTACTCATGCACAGCGTAACCGTCATCCATCCCGTCTTCCCTTTCAACACGCAAGGCTTCGAGACTGAGTTCGGGCGGCATATCTGTAGCCACACCTTCTCGATAATGGCGAACATAGTGCACATGATCACCACAGGCGTACCGGTAAGGTATCCCGACCTCCGCGTCGCCGTCACCGAGGCGGGCATTTCCTGGGTGCCTTTCCTGATGCACAAGATGGACAAGGAATATATCGAGCGCCGCCGCGAGGTCCCTTTCCTCGAAGACAAACCGAGCACCTACTTGAAGAAGATGTACTTCGCCACCCAACCCGTCGAGGAGCCTGAGAACCTCTCCGACCTGGTGACGATGATGAACCTGTACGACGGAGAGGACAACACCATCTTCGCCTCCGACTGGCCGCATCACGACTTCGACCACCCATCGAAGGTGCACCAGATCCCTTTTACTAACGAGGTCAGGCGCAAAGTCTTCGGAGAGAACGCCCTGAGACTCTTCAACATCGACGCCGGCGGCAACCGCCTCGACCTGCGATGAGTAGCAGGCGCGAGGAGCACGTCGTCGGGGACCTCTCGGACTTTCCGGTAGGAATTCACAGGGTCGTGAAGGTCGGGAGGCGTGAGATCGGGGTCTTCAACGTCGGCGGCAAGCTCTACGGCCTTCCTAACGTATGCCCTCACCAGACGGGACCCCTGTGCGAGGGCAAGCCGCCCCTTGGCACCCTTGTCGCTAGGAGCGAGAACGACTGGAAGTTCGAGTGGGTGAACGAGGGCGAGATCGTAGCCTGCCCCTGGCACGGTCTCGAATACCACGTCCCGACAGGGAGGTGCCTCGCTTACCCGAACATCACCCTCCGCTCCTACGAGGTAGTCGCCGAGGACGGCAAGGTCAAGGTCAGGCTCTAGAGCAGTTTACAAAGAATGTCACTTGCTTTGTAAACCACGGCTACAGGATTTGTCTGCAAACAGAGGTGGGATGAGCTGGTGACGTGGGAACGCGAGACTGAGGAGGCGATGGCCGGCAGACTCGCCGTGCGTGAGGAAGAAGGGGCTTTCCTCGTCGTCAGGGCCGGCGACCCAGAAGACTGGCTTGCCCGTTTCGACAAAGACGGGGATTTTCCGGCCCGGGAGTGGGCCGAGAACATGGCCAACGTCTACAACAGGCGTCTCGCCCGCCGCCCCACAGGACCTCCCACGCCTCCTGGCACGCGTCCTGCTGGTTACCATCCCCATCAGTGAGGCAAGGTACACTCGTAGCGAGAACGTATTTTGAGATGATGACGGAGGCATTGCTGTGAAAGAACGAGTATGGGATTTTCGGGAGGTCGGACGCCTCCCTGCGCCTGGCGACAACGTGGCTATGGCGACCCGGAGGCTGGAGGCGGGGACGCGCGTATCCCGTGAAGGCTCGGAGATTACGGTCGGCCACACGGTCCTCGAAGGACACCGCTTCGCCGTCGAGCCGATAGCAAAAGGGGAGGATCTGCTCTCTTGGGGTCTCCGCTTCGGGCGCGCAATGAGGGACATCGCGCCCGGCGATTACGCGTGCAACGAGAAGATCCTGCGCGTGCTGCGCGAGCGATTCAAGGTTTCTCCCCAACGCGGCGAAGACGAAGATCCGGAAGGGACCTCCGACCAGGGCGGGGGCCGTGTCCAGGGAGGGCAGGACAAGGCCGGCCTGAGGCTGCCCGAAGAGCCGAACTTCCACGATGCCGAACTCGAACCCTACGTCCTCGACGAGGAGCATTTCCGGCCAGGCCAGCAGGTACCCCTCCACGACGAGCCGCGCACCTTCATGGGCTACCGGCGTGGTGTGGGTAGAGGCGTCGGGACGCGAA
>DASSCV010000323.1:0-4279 GCA_035697505.1 Rubrobacter sp. | reverse complement strand
CGAACTCCAACGTCGCTTCGTGGAGCGCTGGTTCGAGTGGGTGCCCTACCTCTACCCTGACCTCGCCGACGAGGTGTCGGAGGCGGACGAGAGCATGGCCATAGAGGCCGGTACCATCGTCGCCACAGGGTTCCGCTACGTCGGGACTGTCGTCTAAAAATGGGGCTCAGCGGGTGTGGCGGAACGTGTTCCTGGGGAAGTCAGACGAGGGATCGTGAATGGTACCTGAACGCGACTAGAGATCTTCGGTGCAATGTGGAGCGATACACTGCCCTGTGATGAGCGAGGCTACGGTGAACTCGTCAGAGGGGCGCCATACCTCCATCTCGGTGCCGTCGGGGAACCTCAACCCAACCACGTCGTGCTCCTCTCTGATCACCTCCAAGTTCATCACGTCCCGGAACAGCGCCACGGTCTGCTCGAAGTAGGCCGTGCGGATCCCCAACCATCCAAACCCCTTGACTTCCACGTCGTGTTCATCCTCCCGATGGCCAGCGGTATGGCACTCCAAGATAACACGTTGCTCAGGCAAGTCTCATGGCTATCCTGTAGGTCAAGCCCATAGGATCGTCCGCGGCTTCTTGGGTCCCCACTGACGGGAAAGCCACGTTCTCTGCGATATGCGCTCCCAATTCGCACAAAAGCTTCGGAAGACAATAAGAAATCCGAAATTTTGACGCCCACCCCCTCAAAATTCATTGTGGATTCATCGCCCTTTGGTATTGAAGTAGGGATGCATGCGCATCCGCGCGCTGCGAGAAGGGCAAACCCATCGTGAGGCGGGGACGCAAAGCCCAAAGGGGCCTCCTAGCTAGGAGGCGGCCGGGTTGTCGAACAGCGAAGGCGGGACAACAATGTTCCGCCTCTATAGGAAGGAGAGGGGCGGATGTGGCCCACTATTAGCAACATCCTCTATACGAGCCTAGCACTTCATCCATCTTCTCTCACCGCAAGGAGAAGAGCCATGAGCGCGGGCACTCGGGGTGTAGGAAGCCAGTGTTGCAGTACCACTGGCTCCCGCTATCGAAGTAGACGCATGGAAGCCTCCTCGTGGGTGGTGCTCTCTCTTGAGTTGTGGAGCATCCCCCAAGGAGTGAACGCATGAGAGCAGATGCGAACACGTCATTAGCTGAGGCACGCCCTAAGCAATCCGGGGACGTGCGGATCGGTTTACTTGGCGACTTTACGGTTACGGTCGGAGACCGCAAGGTCGATGAGAACGCTTGGCGGCTAAGGAAAGCCGCGAGCCTCATAAAGTTGCTCGCCCTAGCTCCTGGTCATCGCATTCACCGCGAGCGGGCGATGGACCTCCTCTGGCCGAAGCTAGGGATACGAGCCGCCTCCAACAACCTGCGCCAGGCTCTCCACGTCGCCCGCCGAAAACTCCATCCGGACCCAGAGATCGCTTCGCGCTACCTGAGTATTAGCGGCGAGCAGCTTCTGATGTGCCCACAGGGACAGCTCTGGGTAGACGTGGATGCCTTCGAGCAAGCGGCTGAGACAGCCCGTCGCTCCGAAGACCCGGCAGCCTACCGGGCGGCGATCGAGCTCTACTCAGGGGATCTGTTGCCAGAAGACCGCTACGAGGAGTGGGCGGAGAGCCGCCGAGGGGAGCTCAGGCAGAGGTTTCTTTCCCTGCTTGTCGAGCTCGCTGGGCTTTACGAGGAGCGTGGGGGGAGGAGGATTTGGCGCTGGCAGTCCAGGCCCTTCAGAGGGGGGTTGCCGAGGAGCCCACCAACGAGGAGGCGCACGTGGGTCTCATGCGCCTTTACGCCTCCTCCGGGCGATCGGGAGAAGCCCTGAGGCAGTACGTCAGGCTCTCCGAAGCGCTCTCCAGCGGGTTAGGCGGAGAGCCGAGCGCCTCCACCCGCGCCCTAAGAGAGGAGATCGAGGCCGGAAGGTTCCCGGCGGACTCTACCCGGCTCCCTACCGAGCCCACTGGAGAACCGACGGGGGAGACCTCAGGAGGAGGGGGAGTACAGGCGCACAATCTGTCCGCCCAGAGGACCAGCTTCGTAGGTCGGGAGCGGGAGATGCTCGAGCTCAAGAGGTCACTGGCCATGACCCGGCTCCTCACGCTCAGCGGTGCAGGGGGATCTGGCAAGACACGCCTTGCGCTTGAGGTAGCAAGGGAGCTGGTGGGAGCCTACCCCGACGGGGTGTGGCTGGTCGAGCTCGCGCCGCTAACTGAGGGGGCACTGGTGCCCCAAGCGGTGGCCGAGACCTTGAAGGTGTCGGAACGACCGGGACGCCCGTTGATCGAAGCACTTGTCGATGACCTGCGCAAGAACAGGTTGCTCTTGGTGCTCGACAACTGTGAGCACCTTATAGAGGAGGCAGCCCAACTTGCGGACGCACTCCTTTCGGCCTGCCCACACTTGCGGATCCTTGCCACCAGCCGCGAAGCCCTGGGCGTTGAGGGAGAGCTCGTGTGGAGGGTAGATCCTCTCTCCGTTCCTGACGCTGACCCAGACGCGCACTCCGGCGGGGAATTGGCACGCTACGAGGCGGTGCGGCTGTTTGTGGAGCGGGCCAGGCTCCGTTCGCCGCACTTCGAGCTCACCGAAGAGAACGCCAGGGTGTTGGTGCAGATCTCCCGCCAGCTCGAAGGGATGCCGCTCGCCATAGAGCTTGCGGCGGCGAGGGTGAGGGCGCTCTCCCTAGAGCAGATCGCACAGAGGCTCGAGGATTCCCTGAAGCTTTTGAGGGGTGACAGCCGGACCGCCCCTCAGCGCCAGCGGACGCTGCGTGCCACCTTGGACTGGAGCTACGCCTTGCTCTCCGAGTCCGAGCGGGTATTGTTCCTTCGCCTTTCGGTGTTCGCGGGCGGCTGGACGCTGGAGGCTGCCGAGGCGCTAGGATCAGGCGAGAGCGTTGGGAACGGCGAAGTCCTGGATCCTCTCTCGCGGGTGGTGGACAAGTCGTTGGTGGCGCTCGAGGAGGGCGAGCATGATGGCGCACTTCGATACACGATGCTGGAGCCCGTGCGCCAGTATGCTCGTGAGAAGATGAGGGAGAGCGGCGAAGAAGACGCCGTCCAGGAGCGCCACGCCGGGTTCTTTCTCGCCCTGGCCGAAGAGGCCGAGCCCGAGATGTCGGGGCCGGGCCAGGAGGCGTGGCTGAAAAAGCTGGAGAGGGAGCACGCCAATCTGCGAGGTGCCCTCGCTTGGGCGCTGGATCCGGCGGAAAGTAGGCAACCGAGGGAGCACTGTACGGAGCTGGGGTTAAGGCTGGCGGGTGCGCTGGGCCGATTCTGGGGAGTCTACGGCCCGGGTGAAGGACTCAGGTGGTTGGAAAAGGGCCTCGCAAGTGCTGGGGCGGTATCCAAACCCGCTCTGGCAAAGGCACTCTACGAAGCCGGCTGGATAGAGCTCTTTCAGGGCGATTACGAAAGAGCGATCGCCCTGCTCGAGGAAGGCCTCGCGCTGTTTAGGGAGCTGGGGGATAGACGGGGCGTCGCCACCTCGCTCATCAACCTGGGGTTCGCGCTACTACACCTGGGCGACCAAGAGCGCGCAGCCGCGCTACGCCAGGAGGTCGAGGCGTTGCGGGGAGAGCCCCTGGAGCGGTGGACGCTCGCCTGGTTGACCACCTTTTTGGGAGTGACCGCCTTGTACGAGGGCGATTACGAGCGATCAGGTGAGCTTGCCACAGAGAGCCTCGCCATTTACCGAGAGCTGGGGGACAAGCGGGGCATATCCTTGTGCCACATCGACCTTGGGTTAATCGAGCTTATAAGGGGCAATCACGAGCCGGCGGCACCGCTGCTGGAGGAGTCCCTGCGCGTGCTGCGAGGCTCAGAAGACAAGTTCTGCCTGGCTTACGGTATCTTCGGTTTGGCAGCGGTAGCGGCCGCGCGAGCACAGCCGCGTCGCGCGGCGCGGCTGTGGGGGGCTGCGGAGGGCTTACGCGAGGAGATCGGCGTTGTTTCCCTTACGCAGTTGGAGCTTCAGGCGTACGATTACGAAGGCCGGGTGAGCGCCGCACGCAACATGCTTGGCTATGAGGGTGCGTGGGAAAAGGCGTTCGCCGAGGGTATGGCTATGTCGGCCGAAGAGGCCGCAGAGTATGCCCTCTTCGAGGAAATCGTTCCCGCCCCCGAGAGACCGCCAGCCGGCGGGGAAACGGACGATCCACTCATTACTGATCCCCTTACCGCCCGGGAACGTGAAGTGGCGGCTATGGTAGCCCAAGGGATGTCCAACCGTCAGATAGCCCAGGAGCTCTACATCTCCGAACGCACAATCGAGAATCACGTCTCTAAGATTCGGCGCAAGCT
>DASSCV010000322.1:0-6220 GCA_035697505.1 Rubrobacter sp. | reverse complement strand
TCTGGTCACGCTGCTAATCCGGATCAACCGCGAGAAGCAACGACTGCTCACCTACGGCCTCTCAGACCACTACAGGAGCATCTTCCAGATCACGCGCCTGGACGATGCTATCGCCATCCACGATTCTGAGGAGGAGGCCGTGAGGGCCGCGAACTCGGCATAAGAGGTGTCGACCAACGCCCACCGAAGGGAGGCACACGATGACCGAGCAGACGCCGCAAGACGGGACGAGAGAGGAGGAGAAACACAAGCCAGAGCCCCGCGACGCCGCCTACTGGGCCAGGTACGCCGAGACGCTCAAGGTCGCCGGCGTAGCCGATGGCGCGACGAACATCAACGTCGAGGGGCGCAGGGCTGTAGGTCCTCTGCAGGGCTTCGGGAAGATGTGGCAGAAGACCTACAGGGTCAGCCTCGCCGGCGCCGACGTTACGCCCGTCGAGGTTATCAAGACCTGGAAAGAGAATTACAAGGATTTCTGGCCCGAGGGGAACCTCTTCTACGCGCCGCTTGCCGGCATCACGCCGGGCGAGGTCGCGCTCATTTCCGGCTCATTGCCAGGCGGCGTCAAGCTCTCGACGGGCGTTATGGTCCTGTACGCCGATGACGAGTCCTTCTCCCTGATGACGCCTGAGGGACACCCGTTCTCGGGTTGGATCACCTTCAGTTCCTTCGAGGAAGAGGGTACGACCGTAGCCCAGGCCCAGGTTCTGATGCGCGCCAACGATCCACTCTACGAGATGGGCCTCCGCATGGGCGGCCACAAGATGGAGAACGAGATGTGGCGCAAGACCCTGGAGAATCTTGCCGCGCATTTCGGTGTCCACGAGCCGGTCGAGATGAACCTGGTTTGCGTCGACCCCAGGCTCCAGTGGAGCCATTACCGGAACATCTGGCTCAACGCCGGCATACGTTCCGCCCTCTACACGATCACGGCCCCTCTCCGCTGGCGCCGCAACCGCGCGAGACAGGGTTAGTCGCGAACTCTAGAGGCGCACTCTACAATCGGGACATGGTAGGGACATACGATGCCGTCGTCGTCGGCTCGGGCCCCAACGGGCTCGCAGCGGCCATAGAGCTTGCCCGCAACGGGCGGCGTGTGGCCGTGCTCGAGGGCCGAAGCACCATCGGAGGGGGCACGAGGTCGGCAGAGATCACGCTGCCTGGCTTCGTCCATGACCTTGGCTCCGCGATACACCCACTGGGCTACGCCTCGCCGTTCTTCCGCTCGTTGCCGCTAAGAGAGCATGGTCTGGAATGGATCCACCCGCCTGCCCCGCTCGCCCACCCATTCGACGATGGGACGGCGGCGGTGCTAGAGCGTTCGATCGAGGCAACGGCCGCCGCGCTCGGCCCCGACGCTGCGGCCTACCGCCGACTGATGGAGCCGATCTCCGCTGACGCAGGTAGGATAGCCGACTTCTTCGTCGGCAAGCCAAGCTTTCTCCGGCATCCGCTGGCGCTTGCTTCGTCCGGCATGTGGTCTCTGCGGGACGCCAGCACCCTGGCCGAGAGCCTGTTCGAGGACGAGAGGGCAAAGGGCCTCTTCGCCGGCAATGCGGCGCACTCCTTCTTGCGGCTGGATCTACCACCGAGCGCCATGTTCGGGCTGTTACTGGGGACGCTTGGCCACGCCTTCGGCTGGCCTTTCCCCAAGGGGGGTTCGCAGGCGCTCGCAGACGCTCTCGCGTCCTACCTTGCGTCTTTGGGTGGTGAGATCTACACGGACGCGGCGGTACGTTCGGTCGAAGACGTGCCGCGAACCCGCGCGGTCCTCTTCGATGTGACTCCGCGCCAGCTCCTCGACATCGCCGGGCAGCACTTTACCGAGGATTACAACAGGGCCCTCAAGCGCTACCGCTACGGCCCTGGCATCTTCAAGGTGGACTTCGCGCTCGACGGACCGGTCCCCTGGGCAGCCGAGGGTTGCAAGCGGGCCGGCACCGTTCACCTCGGCGGCACACTCGACGAGGTCGCGGCGGGGGAGGGTGCCGTGGCGCGCGGTGAGCACCCCGAGAGACCGTTCATCCTGCTCGCCCAGCAGAGCCTCTTCGATCAGACGCGCGCCCCCGAGGGCAAGCACACCGTCTGGACCTACTGCCACGTCCCAAACGGCTCGACCTTCGATATGACCGAGAGGATCGAGGCGCAGATAGAGCGCTTCGCCCCCGGTTTCAGGGAACTTGTTTTGGAGAAGAGCGTCGCGGGGACGGCCGACCTCGAAAGGTGGAACCCCAACCTCGTCGGCGGCGATATCAACGGCGGGTACATGGACCTCAGGCAGCTCTTCACCAGACCAATGCCCAGGATCAACCCTTACTCTACCCCGGCAAGTGGCCTCTACATCTGCTCCTCATCGACGCCACCAGGTGGGGGAGTGCACGGCATGTGCGGCTACCTGGCGGCCCGTGTAGCCTTACGCTACCTCCAGTAACGGGGCCGGAAGGAGGTCTTCACGCAGGCCATCGCGGCCCTGTTCGATCCCCTTCGCCGGCGAATACAGGAGTTCATAGACCGCCGCTTCTACAGGAAGTATGATGCCAAGAGCGTTCTCCTCTAAACTGCGCGAGGAGACGGACCTCGACAGGCTGGACGGAGAGCTGGCCTCGGTGGTAAGGGAGACTAACCTGCACGTGGTTGAGGCCGCCTGGCAGGCGAGAACGGCGCGAAAGCGAGGTAGAAGATGTTTGAGGTGGTCGTGATCGGCGGCGGACCTTCCGGGGTAACAGCAGCACTACGCGCCCGCGAGCTTGGCGCCACCGTCGCGCTCATCGAGAGCGAACATATGGGCGGCGTCTCTACGAACGATGGCTGCGTCCCGACCCGCGTGCTTGCCAGGGCCGCGCGTCTGGTGCGCGATGCGGAGCAGTTCGCCGACTATGGGCTCGAGGGTGAACCGCCCGCGGTGAACTTCGTACGGCTGTTGAACCATACGGAGAATGTCGTACGCACGGTTCACCAAAAGAAGCAGTTGCGGGCCCAACTCGAAGCTGCGGACCTGCAAGTGTTCGATGGGGTAGGCGACGCTCGCTTTCTCGATAGTCATACTCTCGCGCTCGGCAACGGAAGTAGCGTGCAAGGCGAGAAGTTCATACTCTGCGTGGGCGGCCACGCGCGTAGGATCCCCTTGCCGGGTAGCGAGCACGCCCTGACCCACAGCGATGTCTGGACGATGAAGGGGCTGCCAGAATCAGTGGCCGTAGTAGGAGGCGCCGCGACGGGATGCCAACTAGCCTCGGTGTTTGCGGCGTTCGGCTCGCGGGTGCGGTTGCTCGAGGTCTCGCCGCGCATCCTGGCAGCCGAGGATGAGGCGGTATCGGAAGGAGTAACCGAGGCGTTCGGACGCCGGGGGATCGAGATCGTCACCGGCATCGGAGGTGTCGAAAAGGTCGAGAGAGAGAACGGGCGCCTGCGTCTGTTCTATGCAAGGAACGACGAGCCCCATACACTCGACGCGGAGACCATCATGTTCGCGGTTGGCTGGGCTGGAAACGTGGAGGGATTGAACCTGGAGGCCGCGGGCGTGGAGACGAGGCGTGGCGGCTACGTGGTCGTGGACGACGCCCTGAGGACTAGCGCTCCGCACATCTTCGCCGCCGGGGACATTACGGGGCGCATGATGCTGGTGCAGAGCGCCACCAACGAGGGGAACCACGCCGCCGAACAGACCGTGCTCGGCGGGGAACATGGTTACAGGCACACTATCGTGCCGCACGGCGGCTTCACCGACCCCGAGTACGCCAGCGTGGGCCTTACCGAAAATCGGGTTCGCGGCGAAGGACACGACTACGCCGTGGCGGTTGTACCTTACGCGGAACTGGATCGCGGCGTCGTCGACGGGCACACGGAGGGCTTCTGCAAGCTTCTCGTGGACCGCGGGTCGCGGCGCATCCTGGGCGCGCACATCGTGGGGGAGCAGGCCGTGGAGGTTGTTCAGATCGTGGCGACGGCGATGCGGGCCGGGATGCCCGTGGAACAGTTGGCGGATGTAGAGTTCGCCTACCCCACCTTCACAGCCATAGTGGGGATCGCGGCTCGCCGGATCCTGCGCGAACTGGGCCTGGTGGCCGTCTCGCCGCGGTGGGGCATACCCGAACGTACGCTAGGGGCAGAGTGGGAACACAGCGACCGAGATTGAGATCTCACTCTACCATTCCACGAGTTTCCAGATCTCCGGCTGCAACTCATCTCTCTCGCCTATCTCGGCGAAGAGCTCAACAGCCCGCTTGAGGTGTGCCATCGACTCTTGTTCGCGGCCTGCTGCGTGAAGCAGGTCGGCCAGGTTGTTGTGTAGCGCAGCCTCCCTGTGCCTGTCCCCTGAGGCTACGCACAACGCCAGGGCGGTCTCGGCGAGCCTCAGGGCTTCACCCGACTCCCCGCCGTGTTCGCGGGCGAGTGCCAGGTTGTTGAGGGCGGCCACTTTCACGTCCGAGTCTCCGAGCGCCTCCGCGAGATGCAGGCTCTCCTGGAGGTGGCTGAGCGCCGCTTCCTGGTCGCCGAATTTGCCGGCCAGGATGCCAAGCATGTTGTGGGCCTGGGCCAGGGACCGCGTATCGCCCGTACCTTCGGCCAGCTCCAGCGCCCTGCGGGCGAAGTCGGTAGCCTCGTCGCGCTCGTCCTGCCCGTGGGAGAGCAGACTCCAGTCGGCGTATAGCTGTGCGAGACCGCCCGCGGTCTCGCCTTCTGGCTCTCCGAGCGCTTCGAGGGCGGATTCGTAGTGGCTCCTGGCGAGATCCCGCTCCCCCCTGCGGGCGTGAACATTTCCGATCTTGTGTTCGAGTACGGACAGGTCTCCCTGACCGGCCGAGGACGCCGCGGCCTCGTAGCTCGCGAGCGCCGCGCCGTACTCACCGGCGCGGGTTCGCAGATCTCCTATAGCCTCGTGCAGCGCGCTTGCGTCGGGATGTCCGAGCGCGAGCGCCTCCTCATAGTGGATGAGAGCGTCGCTGTTGGCGTGCAGGCTCCGTGCGTAGTCCCCTGCCAGCCGATAGTATCTTGCGGCCTCATCGTCCTGGCCTGCCAACCTGTGGTGGCGGGCGATCTGGCCCGCGAGGGCATCCGCTTCGCGCCCGCGGGCCTGTCCTTCGAGCGCGACCGCGGCGCGGCGGTGAAGGAGACGCTTGCGGGCCAGGCTGGTCTCCTCGTAGACCAGAGTTCGCAGCTTGTCGTGGTCGAAGTCGTAGGCCGGGGCCCCTCCGACCGGGCTACCGACCTCCCTGATCAGACCTCGCGACGTCAACTCTTCGAGCGCCGTCAACGTCTCTTCTTCACCCCTGCCGCTGGCCGCCCTGACGGTGTCGAAGTCGAACGACCGTCCGACTACGGCGGCGGCGGCGAGCACCTGCCCCGCCGCTTCACCGACAGTAAGGAGACGGGTCCTGAGGAGATCCTGCACCCCCCCTGGTAGCGTCCAGGCCTCTTCTCCCGGGTCCAACTCACCCTTCTCCACGGCCGTCAGATACTCCGTCAGAAAGAGCGGCAGGCCCTCGGTCTCGTCACTGAGCCGTGTACCCAGCATCCCCGCGCCAGGCATGGCGTGCCCGACGGCGTGTCCGACCAGTTCCTCGACGGAGGCCGGGCTCAACCGCTCCAGGGTCAGGGTCGTCGCCCTCCCCGACCTCCTGGCCTCCGCAAGCAGTTCTCGCAGACGTTGTACTTCTTGGATCTCCTCGGCGCGCCAGGTGAGGAGCACGTAGATTGGCTTGTCGTCGAGCCGACGCACAAGGTAGGTCAGCAGGCTCAGAGAGGCGTCATCGGCCCAGTGCAGGTCATCGAAAAAGAGGACACCAGGAGGAGGACCGTCGAGCACCCTGAGCAAGACCCTGACGACTTCCCTGAAGAAGCGACTCCGGGCGCCCGGGGTGTCGAGCGGCGGGGCCGGCGGCGAATCAGGGGAGAGGTTCGCCAGGTCAGGCAACAGTCGGGCCGCCTCTTGCACCGATACGGCCGGCAAACCCTTCAGGTGGTCTGTGTCCTCCCCACCGAGGGCGGCGGAGAGGCCTTCGACGAAAGGTCCGTAGGCCATGTTCTTCTCACCTGCGTAGCAGCGCGCGATGACGGCGCTCGCGCCTGCGGCGCGGACGTTGGCCACGAACTCCTCGGCGAGCCTGGTCTTGCCGATACCGGCCTCGCCCTCGACTACAACGACGTGGCCCGCGTCCTCGATCGATCTGTACGACCCGAGTAGCGCTTCCCACTCCAGATCTCGTCCTACCAGGGGGTT
>DASSCV010000321.1:0-5373 GCA_035697505.1 Rubrobacter sp. | reverse complement strand
GGTCGCCGTCGGGTTCCTGACGTACATGATCCTCTGGATGCGGCGGGAGTCGCGCAATGTAGCGCAAAGTATTCGCCGGGGTATCGACAGCGCTGTGGCGAAGGGTAGCAGTCTCGCGCTGGTCTCGCTGGTATTCGTGATGACCTTGCGTGAAGGGATAGAGACCGCGCTCTTCGTATTCGGGATCACGCGTACTTCGGAGCCCTTGCAGGTTGCTTTCGGCGCGGCGCTTGGTATAGCGGGGGCCGTGGCGTTGGGTTACGCCGTCTACGCAGGAGGGAAGCGCATAGACCTTGGCTTGTTCTTCAAAGTGACCGGGGTCTTCCTGATCCTGGTCGCCGCTGGGCTCCTGGCCCACGGTGTGGCCGAGTTCCAGGAGGCCGGTCTAATTCCCACCATAATGCCTCTGTGGGACGTCAGCAGCTCACCCGTGTTGGGCGAGGGGACCATCGCAAGCGAGTTCCTCACCGCATTCTTCGGCTGGGACTCCGAGGCGAACCTGCTGGAGTTGCTCGCCTGGTTCACGTACGTCGTGGTGGTCGGATACGCTTTCCTGCGGCCGCAGCCGCTCCCTGAGGGTGCCACCGCCAGCCCAGCTACGCGTAACAACTAGCTTTCCGGATCGGAACCTACAAGACTCCTACTGTCCGCACGGGTCACGTACGAGGCTAGCGCTCAAATACTGAAACGCTAGCCTCCGAGGGACGTACACGGCCTTCCTACGATCCTAGGGGACTAGCCGATAATAGACGTGTCGGCCATCGCGGCACCCCGGGCGGGAGTGTGGGATCGTATAGAATGAGGGTGTATCCGTCTCTGGAGGGCTCATGAACGTGTTCGGGATAGATATCGGAGGGTCGGGGATCAAGGGCGCGCCCGTAGACACGCAGTCGGGTGAGCTGCTCGAGGAGAGGGTGAGGATCAAGACACCCAAACCGGCCACGCCAGAGGCGATCGTCGGGACGGCGGTCGAGGTGGTCAGGGAGGCCGGGTGGCAGGGCCCCGTCGGCTGCGGGTTCCCCGCCGTCCTCAAAGGTGGAAGCGTACAGACGGCGGCGAACATAGATAAGGCGGCGATCGGCTTCGACCTGCGTGAGGCGCTTCAAAGAGAGATCGACGCACCCGTGAGCGTCGTCAACGACGCTGACGCGGCCGGTCTCGCCGAGATGCGCTGGGGTGCTGGCAGAGATCAGGACGGCGTCGTCCTGATGCTCACGCTGGGTACCGGCATCGGCAGCTCACTCTTCGTCGGGGGCAGGCTGGTGCCCAACACCGAGTTCGGACACATCGAGGTAAGGGGCAAGGACGCCGAGCACCGAGCCGCGGACAGCGCCCGCAAGCGCGATGACCTGAGCTGGAAAGAGTACGCCGGGCGACTCGACGAGTATCTCCACAAGATCGAGTTCCTCCTCTGGCCGGACCTGATCATCATCGGCGGCGGCATAAGCAAGAAGTCCGAGAAATTCTTCCCGCGTCTCACGGCGCGCACGAAGGTGGTGGCGGCCGAGATGCACAACGACGCCGGTATCGCGGGGGCTGCCCTGGCCGGACTCCCCGAAAGAGCAGCCGTACAGACCGCAGAAGAGCGGTAATCCGGGCCCTGATCTAGTGCTGGCGGCCCCAGGACCCGGCGCGGTGTCTAGCTATGCACGCGCCGCGCATGATAAGAGCCATGATCTCGGCCCGAGAAGAGGTGGGCGTAAGCGTCGGCGGCGCGTGCGGGAGTCCCGATCAGGCCCTCCCGCACGGCCCGCTCGATTCGCGGTCCATCCATGCTTCGCTCTTCGGACATCCTTCTGGCCTGTAGACGTGCTGACCAATCATTCCGCACAGAACCCTCAGAGCACCTCGGCGTCGAATCCGTGCTCCCCGGAGAGATCTGCCAGCGCCCACTCTACATCCTCAGCCGAATCGTCGGGTACGTAGAAGTAGGCGGTCTGGGGAAAGCGGTCCTCGTCGGGTTCGGAGCGTACGTGCTCGTAGTACACGCCGAGCCAGTCGAGCGCGTCCCTGACGCTCTCCATCGCGGCCTCGTCCCTTACGTTCCCTACGCGCAGCATCGCCTCACCTGGCATCGGTCACCCCCGCGAGGTCGAACTCCAGAAAGCGGCCGTTCTCCTGGATCAACTCTCCATCAGCGTACAGTTCTCCACCCTCGCGCAGATCGCAGACGAGATCGGTGTGCACGCTCGAGTCGTTCTTGCCGCCCGTCTGGGCGTAGGAGCGGCCTATGGCGAGGTGAACCGTTCCGCCGAGCTTCTCGTCGAAGAGGACGTTCGCGCTCGCCCGGCGGATGCCGTAGTTGGTCCCGATCCCGAGCTCCCCAAGGTAGCGGGCCCCGGCGTCGGCCTCGAGCAGACTAAAAAGGTACTCCTCACCCCTCTCCGCGCTCGCCTCGACAACCTTCCCCTCCTCGAACCGGAGCCGCACCCCGGAGATCTCACGTCCTGCTATCGCGGCAGGTACGCCGAAGTACACCGTACCGTTGGCCGAGTCCTCTATGGGTCCGGTAAAGACCTCGCCGCAAGGCATATTCCGCATCCCCGCCGAGTTCACGAACGTACGTCCTTCGACCGAGAGCGTCAGGTCCGTCTCGGGCCCCACGATACGGATCTCGCCGGCCTCCTCTAGCCGCTCCTTGAGCCGCTCCTGCTCGGCAGACTTCTCGCTCCAATAGCGCACGGGGTCTTCCGCGTAGAGACCCATAGCCTCGAAAGCGAACTCCTCGTACTCCGAGAGGCTCATGTGCGCCTCCTGCGCCAGGGCCTCCGTCGGGAAGAGCGTGAGCACCCAGCGGTCTTTCTCCAACATCATCTCGCTCAAGGGCTTGTTTCGTTTCTGTAATATTTGTTGCTTTTCGGGATCAATGTTCGCGAGCGCCCTGGTATTGCTCGGCGCGCGGATGCCGATCTGGGCGTCCACGCCCTCGTAGATGGCGTGTGTGACCTGCGGGATCTCCTTGTAGTGAAGCTCTTGCGCGTGTTCGAAGAACAGCTCCTGCATCCCTGGCAAGCCAATCTGTGTTACTGGAGTGGCGCCTACCTGCAACAGCCGCGCGTAGAGGGCCTTTATCAGGGGCCCTGCGCCCACCTCCGCGGAGACGAGGACCTGGTCCCCCTCCCCAGCCTCGATAGAGTAATCCACCAGGATCCGTGCAAGTTTGCCGACCCGTGCGTCTCCCATCACTGGTTCCTTTCTGAAGAAGTTCCCGGAGAGCTTATCATCCGCGTCGTCCCCGGCAGCCTTGCACGCAACGGAGCCCGGCCATGGTAAAGCTTGGGTCGGGCAAGCTACTCTAGATGGCGTCGAGGCCCTCACGCGTGAACCTCAGCGCAGCGCGCATTCTCTCCAGAATAGGCCCGGGATCTGGAGTCCCTAGCGGCCAGGGCTTGAGCTCCAGGCTTACGGCTCCGGGATAACCGCTCGCCCCGAGCGCAGCCAGGAAAGGCTTCAGGGGAAGCCGACCCTTGCCAGGCAAGCGGTGCTCGTCTCGGCCCACCTCCAGGTTCGAGTCGGACAGATGGATATGACGGAGCTGGGCCGCGAGGACAGAGTGGGCCCTGAGGATATCGACCCTGCTGGCCCCGGCGTGGCTGGTGTCCAGTGTGACCTGGCCCACGCTTGCGAGGTGCTCGGGCGAGTAACAGCTCTTCCGCCTGACATTGAACATGCCTGCTGATCGGCTCTGGGGCATGTTCTCGACGGCCACGACTACGCCCTGCTCCCGCGCCTCGCGCAGGGGTCCCGCTTTCCAACGCTCCAGCGGTCTGCCCGGCGGAGGCGGATGTGCCACTACAACGGGCACCTCCATCCTACTCGCCAGCCTCGCGACCCGCACCAGCGTTTCCTCGGGACCAAGCCCCCAGGCACCGCGTCGAAGTGGAGGGTGGAGGGCCAGGATCGGGACGCCGTGCCTCTCGACGAGATCTCTGAGATAGTCCTCCTGGTGGGTATCCCAGCGTTCGTCCATCATGATCTCGACCCCGTCGTACCCGGCCTCCGAGATCCAAGCGTATACCCTCTCAAGGCCGAAAGGGTAGAGCGAGCCTGTACTGAAGACGACGGGGCCCGCCATCAGATCTCTACGCGCCGGATCTCTAGAAACCTCGCAAGCGTCGAGGGGGAGTGGTTCTGGTAGTGAAAGCTCTCCGCCTCCGCTTCGGCGCCGAGGTTCCGATCTTCGGTGATCTGCTTGAAGTTCAGTACACTACTCGCAAATACATTCACTCTCACCCTGGTTACCGTGAGACGATGAGTATACCGCCAAGCTAAGACAGAGGCGGCACAAGGCGCTGCGCTCTAGTCCTCGGGCTCCCGGCCTTCCTAATCTCTTAATGCACCCAACGACCTAGAAGGTAGGGAGGTGTTCTGCGACGTTGGCACTGACGGAGTTCTCCGAAGTTCGGCGAAAGGCGTAGAATGGTCGCAGGTTGCTAGCTTCGCCTTTCCATATGCACCCCTTGTTCGATGCCCGACCGTTGGGAGTCATGGCCGCGCACCTGCTAGCGCTGTTGGTTGTCGTCTCTCAGCCCATTGCGTCTCTGGCTTGGCTCGGGGGGATGCACGCCACCCTGGAGCAAGCAACCCTTCATGAAGCGGCCGTCGAGCATGGGCACAACCACCATCACGGCACATTGACCCACCACGAGCATCAGCCCATGCACACTGAGGACAAAACAGATGTCCATTTCTCCCGATCCATACTCGGGCCGCAGTTCGCCTCCGCGGTACCCTACGCAGGCACTTTTCAAAACCTTCTGCAGACCATATTCCAGGCGATGTTGGTCGTGTTAGCAGACACGCCCTCACCCGGCGATCCTTCACGCGGCGCTTCACTCGCGGAGGACCTCCCATCTCAGCATTCGCCCCCCGTCCCACACAGGCCCCCAATCCTACTCCCTCTGACACTCACCATTGTGTAGCAGTACAAGCCCGGCTTCGACCAGGCTGCGATGCCTGCCGTTTGGCCGAGCGAGGGCACGTCAGGAGGAGGAGTAGATGAAACGACTGTTGTTTGGCATGAGCGGCGTACTCAGCGCGATGCTCGCCGTGTCCACCCCGGCCTGGGCACACGTGGTCGTCTCTCCGGAGGTGGTGACGGCAGGTGACTACGAAACTCTTACCCTCTCCGTTCCCACAGAGAAGGAGATACCGACCACCAAGATCCGGGTAGAGGTGCCCGAGGGATTCTTGCTCTCAGGGGTGCAGCCCGTGCCCGGATGGGAGCACAATTTCCAGGAGGACGGCGGTGTTGTGAGGGCTGTGACCTTCTCTGGCGGGGAGATACGCTCTCAGGAGTTCCAGCAGTTCCTCTTGCAGGCTCAAGCCCCCGACAAACCAGGCGAGTACCCGTGGAAGGCGATCCAGACCTAC
>DASSCV010000320.1:0-5021 GCA_035697505.1 Rubrobacter sp. | reverse complement strand
CCAGGGGGTCTCGGTGGAGGTGGGCCAGGAGGAGGCTGCCATCGACCTGACGCTGACGGCCGAGTACGGCAAATCGATACCACAGCTTGCCGAGGCCGTGCGGCGCAACGTGGCCAACAGGGTGGAGAGCCTGGTAGGCCTCCGCGTAACCGAGGTCAACATAACGGTCTCCAACATCTTCTTCCCGCAGCAGGAGGCGGAGCAGGAGCGGCAGCAACAGCTCGAGCAAGAGCGCCGCGAGCAGGAGGCCCAGGAACAGCAGCGGGTCCAGTAAAGAGCGGTTCCAGGGATTATCTTGTCGGACGGAATCCAACTCGCGAGGGCCGCGATCGAAGCGGCCCTCGCGACCGAAGGAGTCCACTCCATGGGGCGTGGGCGCTACGCCGAGGCCGCAACGTACGAGGGGAGTGAGAAGGTCTTGGGGGTGGTGGTCGGTCCAGAGGACCTGGAGATCCACATCGTCGCCAGGTATCCGTTGCCAAGGCCGATACCAGAGATCACCGAGAACATAAGGGAGCGCGTGGCGCCACAGGCCGGCGGGCGCAGGATCAGGGTGGTAGTCGAGGACCTCGAGGTGGGCGAAGTTGAGCGTCTTTAACAGGATAGTAATGACACTGCTGTTCGCCGGCCTCTTCGTGCTCGGTGTATACATGGTCGTCTACAGCTTCGATCTGTTCGGCCGTAGCCTATCCTCGCTACCCATATCGGACTTTTCCAGCGGCCTGCGGGACTTCGTTACGCGTGTGGAGGACGGTAACCTCTCCGTCGTCACGATAATTACCCTGGCTCTCATAGCAATACTCGGCCTGATCTGGTTTGTCGCCGAGCTAAAGCCCCCTGCCCCAAGACGCGTGCGCCTAGGGAATGGCACTTACGTCACCCGCGGCGTAGTCGAGGAGGAGATCTCGACTGTCGCCGAGCAGGTTCCTGGAATTCTCGGTTCTTCGGTCAGCGTGGAGGCCAGGCGAAAGCCGGGGGCCAGGGTAGATCTCGAAGCCAGGGTTAGGCGGGGCGACGACCTCGAGCCTATCAGGTCTGGCCTGCGCACCACGGTCCAGAAACACCTCTCTGAGAGGGGCCTGCCGGTGAGCAAGCTCAACGTCAAGCTCGTCGAAGCGGACCCCAGACAGACGAAGTCGAGGGTACAGTGAACGCCTTCAACCGCCTCATCCTTCTGATAGTGGCCCTGCTGCTCGTGGTTGTCCCCGTATTGCTACTGCTCATGCACTGGGGGTTTATCCAGGCCGACCTAGTAGACCAGTACACAAGGTACAGGAGCGCGGTCCAGGCCCTTGGCGACTTCCAAGCTTCCACTCTTACTACGGGGGCGCGGGTCGTGATCGCCGTCGTCGGCACCCTTGTTGCCCTGATAGCGCTGCTGCTGCTGCTCAGGGAGCTCACGCTCGGGCGCAGGGTTTCGAGGAGCACCGTGATGGACGACACGCCGGGAAGGGAGACCATCATAACGGCCAACGCTGTCAAGACCCTCGCCGAGAGCGCAGCCAGGGAGGTTGGCGCCGAATCTCCCTCCGCCTCGCTCGCCTCCGACGACAACTCCTACATAGTGTTCACAGGGATTGAGGTCCCATCTTCTGAGAACTACACCGAGCTCGCGGCGCGCGCCAGGGAGAACATCCAGAGGGTGCTGGGGGACCAGGGCGTGCCCCTAAAGGACGTCGAAGTCACGGTAAGAGGAACCGCTCTTTAGAGAAAGGAAGGTAGGAGATGGCCACCTGGACCAACAAACAGTGGGGCGCTGTGATCGGGGCACTGGTGCTGTTCTCGATGTTCTTGATCGGTTTCGAGGAGACCCTCGTCGTCGTCCTATTCGGCATAATCGGCTATTTCATCGGCAAGTATCTCGACGGAGAGATCGACACCGATGACATCCGCGCCCGCGCCCAGGGCCGCCAGAATGGTATGTAAATGGAATGAGCCGCTTCAGAATGTATCCTGTTAGCTGGTCATGGTGGATGGTAGGGAAGCCTACGAGCGTCTGAGGATCTGGGGCGAGGAGCCTGGCTCGGTGGCCTTGCTCACGGACATAGACGGGACGCTCGCCCCCATCGTGCCGACACCGGACATGTCCGAGGTCTCCGATGAGATCAGGGACTCACTGCAGCGACTGAGCAGGGAGTGTCTCCTGGTCGCGGCCATCAGTGGGAGGAAGACGGAGGACGCACTCGGGCTCCTAGGGCTCGACGACGTCGTTTACTTCGGCAACCACGGTTTCGAGATCCTGCGCGACGGCGAGGTCGAATTGATCCCCGAGGCCCTGCCCTACCTGGAGAGGGTCGAGGAGCTGGAACAGCTTGCGAGGGAGGAACTCGCCCCGGAGGGCGCCTTCGTCGAGGAGAAGGGCATAACGGCCTCAGTGCACTACCGCAACGTGGGGCGGGAGGTCGGCGAGCGCTCAGTAGAGTTCGTGAGGAGCGAAGGGGAACGCCTGGGACTCAGGATCACGGTAGGCCGCGGCGTCGTCGAGGCGCGTCCTCCCATCCGGGCGGACAAAGGCACCGCCGTGCGCACCCTGGTCGAGGAGTATCGCCCGGAGAAGGCCATGTTCATGGGCGATGACACCACAGATCTCGACGCTTTTCGCGAGCTGGAGCGGCTGCGCGAGGAAGGAAGGCTAAGGGAGATCCTGCGCGTCGGCGTGGCGAGCGAAGAGGGACCGCCGGAGATCAGAATCGAGGCCGACATCGTCGTCGACGGCGTCGACGGTGTCGGCAGGGTGCTAAGGGCGCTTCTCGGCCAGGACTAGTTCCTTTCGCCGATCAGACCGAGGAGCCAGGCCAGCGGGAAAGCGAGGATCACCCCTTCTATCGCCCCCAACGTCGCCCCTGCTATGGTGACCAGAACGAGCGTGTAAGAGGTTTCGGAAGCCCCTCTAGGCACGTAGGCCGCGTCGTCGAAGAGGAACGTGACGGTGGTCAGGAGGATGGCCAGCGCTGCTCCCCCGATGCAGACCGCCAGCACCATCAAACCGTAACGCGCGAAGAAAGTCTCCCTGAGGACTTTCTCCGCGAACGCGATTAGGCCGCCCGCGCCCAGAAGCCCCACGAAGACGGCACAGAGCACGTACATGGCGGAGAGATACCAAGGGTCGAGGTGGAGATCGAAGAGGTTAGAAAATGTGTTGTTGCCGATCAAACTGTACAGGATGGCGTTGGCCAGCGCGATGAGCACGGCCGCTGCCATCAAGAAGATGCGAAGTGCCGCGCTTATCGCCGCCCCCGGTACGCCTCTATGTCCTGTATCTGCGCCTCGACCCAGTCTTCTATGGTGTTGGAGTCGACCGTTTCGCGCAGCGCTTTCGCCCTATGCTCACGTTCTTCTTCTGGCATGGTAAGGGCAGCGTAGATGGAATCGGCCTGTTCGTCTATGTCGTAGGGGTTGACGGACAGTGCGTATTCGCCTAGCTCCTCGTGGGCCCCCGCGTTCTCGGAGAGGACAAGGACCCCATTCTTCTCGTTGATGACGGCCGCCTCCTTGGCGACGAGGTTCATGCCGTCGCGGACTGCGTTGACGAGCAGGACGTCGTAGTTCTTGTAGGCGGCGACGGAGCGGGGGAAGTGGTCCTCCATAAAGAGCTCTACGGGCCTCCATGAATCCGTGCCGTACTCCTCGTTGACTTCCTCCGCCGTCGTTCCTACGGCTTCCATGTAGGCGGCGTACTCACGAATGTCGGTACGAGAGGGCTGGAGCTGGGCGAGAAAGGTGACCTCGCCCCTCATCTCGGGGTGGCGCTCGAGCATCCTGCCGTAGGCCACAAAGCCGCGAACGACGTTCTTGGAGAGATCCGTACGATCGACGCGCAGGAGGAGCTTTCCAGGAAGGCCCTTGACGAACCGCTCCTGTTCGAGCACGTCCTCGCGCTGTGCCAGGTCCTCGAACTCCCCAGGATCTATGGAGATAGGGTACGCCCGCACCCAAACCTCGCGTCCTCTGTACCGGATCACACCGCCCTCGGCCTCGGCGCCCAGTATATCGGCGGCGGTCTCGGCGAAGGCGCGGGCGTAGCGGTGGGTGTGGAAGGCCACGACGTCGGCCGAGAGGAGGCTCTCGAGCACACCCTCCCTTACGTAGTGCGGTAGGACGCGCCAGAGGTCAGGCTCGGGCCATGGGATGTGGACGAACAGGGAGAGAAAGGCGCCATCTCCGAGACGCTCGCGGATGAAGAGCGGGGTCATGTAGAGCTGGTAGTCGTGGAGGAGGACGGTTGGCGAATCCTGGTCGGCTGCGGTCTCGACCACGGCGTCGGCGAAGTTGCGGTTGACGGGGATGTAGCCCTCCTCCCAGGCCCGCCTCGTCTCGTCCCCGAGCGCGGGAGAGTAAGGAAGATCGTAGAGCCCGTGCTGGACGAACCACAGGAGCGGGTTGGCGAGTTCGTTGTACATCAAGTCGTAGGCGGTGGGGTCGTGCTCTACGAGCCTGACGCGCAGATCCTCGACCTCGTAGGGCGCCGGTTCCTTCGAGACTGCGACGTCCTCCTCGCTCTGGGCGGAGGCGATCCAGACCGCGTTCTCGGCGCGTCTGAGGACCGCGTTCAGGGCGGTGACGAGGCCCCCCGCTCCCCTTGAGTGCTCGCGCTCGCCCGACTCGCCGCGGGTGAACGTTACAGGCCCCCTGTTGGAGACCACGATGGTCCTCCCACCTTCGCCTTGCGCCATGGTCCCCCTCTCGTTCGCGGCTGCTATACCTCGAGCAGTTTAGCGAAAAGAAGGAGGTCGTCGCGCAGGAGACGCGGCGTGAGGTAGTGCGTCCTTACGTGTTCCTTCCCGTGACGGCCCATCTCGCGGGCGAAGTCGCGGTCCTTGAGGAGCTTGATGCACGCGGAGGCCACCTCGGGGATAGTGTCGATCAGGATACCGCCCCCCCCATCTACCTGCATTGGGATGCCGCCGACCCTGGCCGCGACCAGCGGCCTTGCCTTCCAGAGCGCCTCCGTCACGACGAGCCCGAAGCCCTCGCGGATGGACTTCTGAATCACCACGTCTGCTATGGACTGGAAGGCGTTG
>DASSCV010000319.1:0-18113 GCA_035697505.1 Rubrobacter sp. | reverse complement strand
GGGGCGCCACCCCGCTTTTCGCCCATCGTGTCCGCGACTTCGAGGAAGGCGGCAACGGGGCCGGTCGCCGGGACGTCACGGCGCTTGAGGGCTACGATCGAGCGACTCATCTCCGGATTCTCCTCTACAGATATGAGCACGAGGTTACCGGCCGAGACGGACCTGACCACGGCCGTCCGGGGCAGAAACGCGACCCCTAGCCTGTGCTCGACCATCCTCTTGGCGGCCTCGATGTTGTCGACCTCCATAGTCCTGAGCTCCCTCAAACCTGCGTTCCTGAACAGGGCGTGCGTCTGCTCGAAGTAGCTCGAGTCGTGGTCGAAGAAGATGAGCTGCTCCTCACCGATCTCGGTCAAACCCGCCGTCCCCTTCCTGGTGAACCTGTGACCTGGATCTACGATGAGCACCAGTTCATCCTCGTAGAGCGGCAGGCTCTCGATCTCGGGGTGGCGCATCGCCCGCGTGAGACCGAGCTGCACCTCCTCCTTGAGCGTCATCTCGAGGATCGCCTCGGAATGCCCCGTCCTAACAGAGATGGAAACCCTCGGATGCTCCACCGCGAACCTCTCCAATAACCCAGGCAACGCGTACGTCCCAACGCCGGGGGAAGCCCCGATCCTGAGCCGCCCCCCCGAAGCGCCCCTTAGCTCCTCCAACCGCCGCTTGCCTTCCTCGAACCCGCCTACGATCCTCTCCGCATAAGGCAAGAACTCCCTGCCAGCCTCCGTGACCCGCATCCCACGGCTCGTTCTTACAAAGAGCGGGTCCCCAAGCTCCTCCTCGAGCGCCTTGAGGCGCGCTGTCAATGTTGGCTGCGTGAGATACATCTCCTCAGCAGCCCGGCTCAAATTTCCAAGCCGCGCCACGGCCAGAAAGCATTCCAATTGTCTGAAAAGCACGCCGTCTCCCTCCGGTCTCCGGCTTGTAAGCACTTCAGCTCGTCAGCCTGTTGGCTCTTGCTGACTAGCTAACTAGCTCACAGATATAAGTAAAACCTATATCTACGATACATGCAAACAATTGGAATAATACCGGGCGGATTGGTATCTTGCTTTCACGACGTCGAGGTTGAGAGGAGCGAACTATGATTCCGGTACAGTACAGGGACCCGCAAACTGAGGAGATTTTGGAGCGCCGCTACGAGGAGGGTGCGCCGGCCATTGGGACGCGGGTGATGATAGGTTTCGAGGAGTACCGGGTTCTCTACAGGTGGCGTTGCGTGCCGACCTCGTGCATCGTCTACGTGCACAGGGAGGTGCGGGAGGTTCGTAAGGAGGCCAGGCCTGCGGCCTGAGCGGGTCTTCGGTTCCAAGCGCTCTGGGGCGTGGCTTGCTAGAGTAGCCTCGCTCTGGAAGCTGTAGAGAGGAGCCGGAGGTCATGACGGATAAGACGCGCACCTACGCCGAGGGGATCGAGCTTACTGCCGAGGTCCCTGACGAGTTCGCGGGGATACTCACGCCCGAGGCGGTCGCTTTCGTGGCGAAGCTCTCGCGGGAGTACAGGGGAAGGGTGGACGACCTCCTCGCCAAGCGGGCCGAGCGGCAGGAGAGGATCAGCGCCGGCGAGATGCCGGATTTCCTGCCGGAGACGCGGGAGATCAGGGAGGGGGACTGGAAGATAGCCCCCATCCCCGACGACCTTCAAGACCGGCGCGTGGAACTCACGGGGCCACCCGACCGAAAGATGACGATCAACGCGCTGAACTCGGGGGCGAGCTGCTGGATGGCAGACTTCGAGGACGCCAACTGCCCGACCTGGCACAACATGCTTGAGAGCCAGCTCAACATGAAAGAGGCCATCGAAGGCACCATCGCCTTCGACGATCCGAAAACAGGCAAGCACTACCAGTTGAACGAAGACGTTGCGGTCATCCTGGCGAGGCCGCGCGGGTGGCACCTCTTCGAGAAGCACATGCTCGTTGACGGTAAACAGGTCCCAGGTGGTCTCTTCGACTTCGGCCTTTACTTCTTCCACAACGCGCAGAAGCTACTGGATAACGGCTCCGGACCTTACTTCTACCTACCGAAGTTGGAGAGTCACCTCGAGGCCAGGCTCTGGAACGACGTCTTCGAGTCAGCCCAGGACGAGCTCGGCATACCAAGGGGCACCATCAAGGCTACGGTCCTGATCGAGACGATACTCGCCACGTTCGAGATGCACGAGATCCTCTACGAGCTTCGCGAGCACTCCGCCGGTCTCAACTGCGGCAGGTGGGACTATATCTTCTCATATATCAAGAAGTTCCGCGAACACGACATGCTCCTCCCGGACCGCAACTCGGTGACGATGACGGTACCTTTCATGCGTGCTTATTCGCTACTCACCATCAAGACCTGCCACCAGCGCGGCGCACACGCGATGGGGGGGATGGCGGCCCAGATCCCACGCAGCGACGACCCCGAATGGACCGAGTTCGCCAACAACAAAGTGCGAGAAGACAAGGAGCGCGAGGCGAAGGACGGCCACGACGGGACCTGGGTCGCCCATCCCGGGATGGTCGGGCTCGCCAAAGAAGTCTTCGACGAGTACATGCCCCAGCCCAACCAGCTCGACAAGATCCCCGACGTGAGCCCCACCGCGGAAGACCTGCTGGAGAAGCCAGAGGGCCAGATCACTATGGACGGCTTCCGAAACAACATCTCGGTCGGTGTGCAGTACCTCGCGGCCTGGCTCGCTGGGCGCGGCGCCGTTCCCGTCTTCAACCTGATGGAGGACGCGGCGACGGCGGAGATCAGCCGCGCCCAGGTGTGGCAATGGATCCACCACCAGAGAGGTATCCTCGAAGACGGCACAGAGGTGACGGAAGACCTCTTCAACGAAACACTCGACGAGGAACTGGAGAACATCAAAACCGACATCGTCGGCCCGGAACGCTGGGAACAGGACGAGTTCGGTAAGGCCGCCGAACTCTTCGCACGTATCTCCACCGACGACGAGTTCGTAGAGTTCCTGACCCTCCCGGGTTACGAGTACCTGGACTAGAGAGGAGCACCCATACCGACCAGCATGCAAACCCCGAGGACCGGCGCAGAGGCCCGACCACCAGCCCCGGTCCTCCTGCCACGGAGCGTCGGCCACGTACCCACACCCCATAACCCGATAGAGGGCGCTCGTTTGCGCCCGGTTAGCACATATGTGAGCATATAAGTGCATAATGCAGTGTACGGACATGGCATCGAAGAGTAAGGAGAGAGTAGTGGAGCGCGAGAAGAACGGGACGAGCCGGATAGCCAGGGAGTGGGATGGCGAGCGTTGGGAGGGGATCGAGCGTCCATACACGGCTGATGATGTGGTGCGGCTGCGGGGTTCGATCAGGATCGAGCACACCCTCGCGCGGATGGGTGCTGAGCGGCTCTGGACCTTGATGAACGAGCGTCCTTTCGTGAGGTCTCTGGGGGCTTTGACGGGCAATCAGGCCGTGCAGCAGGTCAAGGCGGGGTTGGAGGCGATCTACCTCTCAGGATGGCAGGTGGCCGCCGACGCCAACCTGGCCGGGCACATGTATCCGGATCAGAGTTTGTATCCTGCAAACAGCGTGCCGCACGTCGTCAGGAGGATCAACCAGGCGTTGCAGCGGGCAGACCAGATCCACCACGCCGAGGGCAGGAACGGGGTCCATTGGTTTGCCCCGATAGTCGCTGATGCCGAGGCCGGTTTTGGTGGCGCGCTCAACGTCTTCGAGTTGATGAAGGCCATGATCGAAGCTGGCGCCGCGGGCGTCCACTTCGAGGACCAGCTCGCCTCCGAGAAGAAATGCGGGCACATGGGTGGCAAGGTCTTGATCCCCACTTCCCAGGCCGTCAGGAACCTCATCTCCGCCAGGCTCGCGGCCGATGTCATGGACGTTCCGACCGTCATTATCGCGAGGACCGACGCCGACGCGGCAAGCCTCATCACCAGCGACGTGGATTCGTCCGACCACGAGTTTTTGACCGGCGAGCGGACCATGGAGGGCTTCTACGGGGTCAAAGCGGGGATGGATCAGGCCATATCCCGGGGCCTCTCCTACGCGCCGTACGCTGACGTGGTGTGGTGCGAGACCTCAGAGCCTGACCTCGAGCAGGCGCAGCACTTCGCCGAGGCCATCCACGAGAAGCACCCTGGCAAGTTGCTCGCGTACAACTGCTCGCCCTCCTTCAACTGGAAGAAGAAGCTCTCCGAGCAGGAGATCGCACGTTTCCAGGAGGAGATCGGGGACATGGGCTACCGCTTCCAGTTCGTCACCCTGGCCGGCTTCCACGCCCTGAACTACTCTATGTTCGATCTCGCCCGCAACTACAAAGAACGTGGCATGGAGGCCTACTCCGAGTTGCAGCAAGCCGAGTTCGCTGCCGAGGAGCACGGCTACACCGCAACCAAGCACCAGCGCGAGGTCGGCGCGGGCTACTTCGACGAGGTCGCCCAGATCGTCGCTGGCGGCGGCGCCTCCACCACGGCCCTCACCGGTTCGACAGAGGAAGACCAGTTCGACAGCCCGGAGAGCCCTGTCACAGGCCTCCCCGGCTCCACCGAGAACGAACAGTTCGTGAAGTAGGTTTCCGGATACAGGTATCAGGGAGCCGGGGTTCCTGGCTCCCTTCAGGAGAGGAGCAGACCATGCCCAACGAACCACAAGATCGCAGTCCGGATATTAGGGTACAGCAGTTTGGGGAAGGGCCGGACCGTACGACGCCCGAAGAGATAGCGGAGCCTGGCCTGAAGCGTACCGCCGCGGACACAGAGTGGCTATCTATGGCCACCGCCGACCCGGCCCATTTCCTCAAAGACCCAGACTCGAAGTAAGAATTCAGACGGAACCCGCAGGATCAACGCCGTCATTCCGCGCAAGCGGGAATCCTACGGCGACAGGACTGATCTACCCGATTAGTATGACAAACTGCATTGTCGACAAGCGAAGGCTTCAGCCTGAGCGTGCTGAAATGCTGACTACAAACGTTCCTCGAGCTGCAGGTATTCGATTCCCTTGAGATCCAACCAGTATCGCTGGGGTCCGTCGTCCTGGCGGACCACGCGGATCAGGGCGTTGTCGCACCTGGCGCAGCGCACCACCGTACCAATCTCGCTCACGTAAGCCATCTGGGAGCCGATCTCTCCCGCCGCGCCGCATCGCACGCAGGCGGTCCTGGCAGTTGTGACTTCGAAAGTGAAGATCTCGGCCAGTACCCCTGCCGCGGCGTTGCCGTCGAGCCTGTGTTCGTCCATCGCTATCCTCCAGTCGGTCCGAAGCGCTCGGTCTTGACGCGTGCCGGCTCGTGGCCGAGCCCGACGAGCGTCGTCGCGACAGCCTCGACCAGCGGGGTAGGACCGCACACGAATGCCAGAGGCATCTCTCCCGGAGAGAAAGCGACTTCCCCCAGCATCTCCTCGTCGATTCTGCGGTCGTAACCCTTCCAGCCGGGCGGCGCCGAGCGGGTGAGTGTGTAGGTTATCTCCAGCGTCTCGTCCTCGGCCGCGAGCCGCTCCAGTGCTTCGCGGAAGATGACATCTTCATAAGACCGCGAGGAGAAGAGCAGGCGGACGGGAGTGTCGTTGCCCACGGCCTGGCGGTGACGGATCATAGCCATGAGCGGTGCTATGCCCGATCCTCCGGCGATGAGGAGCAATGGCCCTCCCTCCCTCGCCTCCCAGGCGAACCAGCCCCCGATCGGACCCCGCAACTCTAACCCGTCACCGACCCTGAGTTCATCGGTCAGGTAAGGCGAGACCTCGCCATCGTCCAGTCGCTCGACAAGAAGCTCGACCCTGCCGTCTTCCGGGGCTGAGGCTATGGAGTAGCTGCGCTCGGCCTGGTAGCCATCCTCCGCCGTGAGCCTGACATCGACGTGCTGGCCCGCACGGTGGCCCTCCCAGCCGGGTATCTCCAGTAACAGGCTCTTCGTCCGCGGCGTATCTGGGCTGGTCTCGACTACTTCGCCGATACGCCAGGCGAGCTTGCGCGGGACGCTGGCCATCTCAGTCACCCCAGTAGCGCTGCTCACGCCACGGGTCGCCATGGTTGTGGTAGCCGAGGGACTCCCAGAAGCCAGGCTCGTCCTCGGTCAGGAGCCTGAGGCCGCGTACCCACTTGGCGCTCTTCCAGAAATAGAGGTGTGGGACGAGAAGGCGGGCAGGGCCGCCATGCTCAGGCGCCAGTGGTTCTCCCTCGTAGGTGTGGGCTACCCAAGCTTTTCCTCCCGTGACCTCTTCTAGAGGAAGGTTCGTCGTGTAACCCCCGTCACAGAAGGCGACCACATACTCCGCCGCCGCCGTATCCACCTCTTCCAGCAATGTGTCCACGGACACGCCTTCCCAGGTCGTCCCCAGCTTCGACCACTTGGTGACACAATGGATATCCCTGGTGATCTCCTCAGAAGGCAAGGCCCGGAACTCCTCCCACGACCACGTCCTTGGGGCATCCACCTCGCCCTCGATCGTAAAACTCCACACCGCAAGAGGCGTGCGCGGCGTCGGGCCTGCAGAGAGGACCGGGAAGCCCTCCACAAGGTACTGGCCCGGCGGGACTCGGACGTCGTCCTCAACCTCCCTGCGACGGCCTCGAAAGCCGCGGGAAATGAACCCTCCACTCACGAATGTACCTCCTGCCGTCGTACTCTGCCGGTAATACTTCATTCTGGCACGTCGCCTCGGGCAGGGTCAAACATTTGTACCTAAGGTCTGTCGTGCCATTACCGCTCAGGTGATGGCCACCATCCCTTGGCGGACCTGCAAGCCCCCATACAGCTACGCTCATCCACCCACATCTTGAGAGGTGCTTTCTACGAATCTGGCTTTCGGATAGCTTGACGTCACCGCCACTCGCTGCTTTAGTGGCTGCGCTTATGTAATGGGCAGAGGCTAGGAAGCGCGCCCCGAAGAGTCCACTCCCTCTCCGTAGCCCAGCCAAACACCCCGGGCGCCCCAAGCGAAGTGTCACGCCCATTCGTACCACACACGGAAACACCGCGCCTATTAAGAGTAGTTGGGGTGACATGAGCCAGTTCCCCGCCTGGCTTCGTGGGCCTAAGTGTGAGGCATTCACATCGCCGGTGGAGGGCTTCAAACGGGCTGTGAGCAGGCCGGCCTGGAGGCCCGGGTCTTACTACCCGGGCCAAGGCGACACCTACGAATTCGAGGTCCCGCTGCGCGCGGCAGTGCTTGATCGCCATTAGAGCAGGTTCTTTTTCAGAACGTGATGGCTGTGACCCTTCGGATAATCTTGGATGTCAGCGACGACTTCGTAGCCGGACTTTTCGTAGAATGGCCGGGCCTGAAAGCTGAACGTCGTCAGGAAGACTCCGTGACATCCCTGCATCCTGGCTTCGTCTTCGGCAGCCCTGAGGAGTTTCCCTCCGTACCCCTGCCCGCGAAACGGCTCCGCCACCCACAGGGCCTCGATGTGGAGCCACCCTCCCCAGATATGACCGAGGGCTCCGCCGAGCACCGCGCCCCGCTCGTCCTTCAGGAAGATGGCGAGCGGACTGTAGTAGGCGTCCCCGGTAACCGCCACGTTGAAGAGTGCCAGGCTCTCGCGCACAAAAGTGGCGTCCCCCGCGTCGCCCCTGGGTTCCGAGACGATCCTCAGGTTTGTCATGATCTGGCTCCTGTCCCGTGAGGTCTATGCGGGTATTTCGAGGACTATCTTGCCCATCCCACTGCCTTCTTCCATAAGGTGGATGGCCGAGGCGGTCTCTTCCAGCGGGAAGGTCTCGTTCACCTTTGGACGCAGGCCCTGCTCGGCGTAGAGGTCGAGCATCGCGCCGAACTCCTCGGAGGTGCCCATCGCTGTCCCTAGCACGTCGAGGTGCTTGAGCGCTATGCGGATCGTCATCGCCTTCGGCGTCGGACCGACCGTGGCCCCGAAGACGACGATCCGGCCGCCAGGTTTGGCGAGCGAGACGAGGGCGTTGAAGTTCTCGCCGCCGACGTGGTCGGCCGAGAGGTCCACGCCCCCGGCCATGCTCTTGAGCTCCCTTGACCAGTCCTCCGAGTTGTAGTTGACGCCACCTTCCGCGCCAAGTCTCTTTGACTCTTCGATCTTCTCGTCGCTGCCCGAGGTGACGAAGACGCGAGCGCCGAGGGCGCTGGCTATCTGGACCAGAAACGTCGCCACCCCGCCGCCGACACCTGGCACGAGGACGGTCTCGCCCTCAGCGACCTCGCCACGCGTTACAAGCGCCCTATAGGCCGTCAGAGCGGCGAGGGGTAGCGCGGCGGCCTCCTCGTGCGAAAGATGCGAGGGCTTGGGGAAGACGTGATCCGCCGGTACCTTGATGAACTGGGCGAAAGTCCCGTCGTCCGGAATACCGAGAATGCGGTACTCCTTGCCAGGCACCCGGGGGTCAGCTCCCCAGTACAACGCCGGGTTTATAACTACCTCGGTCCCCTCGTCCGGTCCCTCGGCACCGTCCCCTCGGGCGACGACCTCACCGGAACCATCGGAGCCCGGAATCCTGGGCAGGGTGTCAGGCGTAACGCCAGGGTACATCCCCTGGGTGGCGAACAGATCACGGCGGTTGAGCGCCGCCGCCCGCAGCCGGACGATGGTCTCGCCGGACCCCGGCTCCGGCTCAGGTACCTCCTCATAGACGAGCTCGTCAGGTCCCTCGAGTACATGTAGTCGAACAGCTTTCATGGATCCTCCCTTTGGTCGGAAGCACTTCAGCTTGTCAGCTTAGTACGGATGCGCGCCCCGTGCATTCGCGCGAGGGTGTAGCTCGGAGAAGACGACGCGAACTTGCCCGCTCTGGAGGGTTACGATGATCAATCGACCCGAGGAGGGCACCTGGAAGGTAGTGCATCGACTCGCAGCAGACCCCATAACCAGCGCCCAGCCCGCAGAGTCCGTTATACAAGAGTAGCTCCGCCCTAGAGCGAACTTCTCAGAACCCCGTCAAGGCGAAGTTCGCAGAACACGCCACAGGCGAACTTCAGGCTCTGTGAAGATGCACACTTGGATCACCACCCTCAGTCAGCAAGGCACGGAAGTACAGGGCGGGAGTTCTTCCACCTTGGGGTGCACGTCTCAGTGGAACATTCATCTATCCTAAGCAGGCTTGCTCCTTCCCATCCTCTCGTCGATGATCTCTACCGCGCGCAATACTCCTCGCTCGGCCCGTATCATCTCCCCCAGCTCCTCAGCGCGCCGGCGTAGCCCGCCGTCAGTAACAGCCCTGTGGATCGCGCGCCCCAGCGTTTCAGCCGTGAGCTTGCTCTGAGGGATGGGTTTTGGTCCGACTCCTAACTCGAAAACCCTTCTTCCCCAGAAGGCCTGGTCGTTCATAGAAGTCGGGCAGATCAGCGTCGACTTGCCTGCGCGCAATCCCTCCGCGGTCGTTCCTGCTCCGCCGTGGTGGATCACTGCCGCCATCTTGGGAAAGAGCCAGTCATGGGGGGCAGTGTCAATCACACACACGTCGTCAGGCACGTTTGAGGGGAGACGGCCTCCGCTCGTGGCGAACACGCTGCGTTGCCCGCTCTGCTTCAGGGCAGCCAACGTTGCGCTGATGACCTTTTCGGAGGCCCACGTCCCCAGGCTTCCGAAGCCGACGTAAATGGGTGCTGGTCCCTTCTCGAGGAACTCGTCCAGGTGGGCAGGCGGCTGCCACTCTTCCGAGCTACCCAAGAACCAGTACCCCGTTACGGAAGTCGAGTCGTCCCAGTCTGAGGGGGGCGGAACCACATATGAACTACAGCAGACCAGCCTTTGGATTGGCCGGCCGCGAACCTCAAGCTCGCTCGCCAGTAAGGAGGTCGAGGGTAGCCTCAGAGTCTCCTTGCGCCAGCGGTTTATCGTGCGATGGTACGGTGCAGTTGGCAAGCGTAAGAACGCCTCGTAGCTGATCCTGTTGAGCGAGCCACCCAGGTTAGTGACCGGCAGGACGGGGTTGGGGAAGGCACGGGTGGGTGAGAACATGGGGACTGGGTGGGCGAGGAAGCCTGGGACCTCCAAAGCTTCGGCGATGTGGTAACCGCCCAGGGCCTTCGGATGGTAGACGAGGGCGTCAGCCCCTTGTGATGCAGCCCACTCCTGATCGAGGACTCTGCTGTACATGGAAGCGACCTCTTTCATAGTGGTGAGGAGCTTCTTGCCAGAGACGGCAGCTTTGCCCTCGGGCGACTGCAAGCGTTCGAGCAGGTCCACCTCCAGCGCGACGTGGCGCAATCCGTGCTCGGTGACGAACGCCTCGAAGGCCTTGCCGGTAGCGAGAGTCACCTCGTGGCCAGCTTCCTTGAGACCCACACCAAGGGCGACGAAGGGCTGGACGTCGCCGCGGCTACCGATGGTAAGGATCGTGATGTTCATGGAAGACACCTCACTCCTTTGTTGACGGGCGGCTTCTTAAGCTGAACGAAATCAGGTAGAGGGTTCTCTCATTCCGCAGCCTCATGGGGGTAAACACCTCAGTGCAAGCTACCTCCTACCGTCGACGACGCTTTGCTCGTCCACTCGCTGCCCCTTATACCTTACTTCCGCAGAAAGCTGCGTTATCATCCAGTGTAAACACTTAGATCGCTGATGTGTAATCCCTGAGCTCCGATCTCGTATGGTGCAGAGGTCTCTTGCGATCTCCCTCCTGCCTCGCACTTCCGCTCCTTTGGAGCACTGGGACGTGCTGCAGCCTGTACCTGAGAGCGTGGCAAACGACCACCCCGTGTTCTGAGAGATCAGGGACTCCGGGGACGCGGTAAGGTGCCTGGTACGCCGACTTCTACCTACCCTCTATTTACTGAAGTGCGTGGAAGGGGAATTCTTAGGACTTCGCGTTGACGGAGTTCTTAGAAGGTCGCCTAAGCCCCATTCTCGGACGTTCGTAATGGCAACCAACGCCCGAGCAACACCAACAACCTCTCATTGGAGGATGCGCCTGTCCTCGCACTCCTTCATACTCAAGACCCTGTTGTCAAACGTGGCGGGCCTTAGAGAGCCTAGTGTCCCGCCCCTCTTTGGGGAGGAGGAATTGAGGAAAGTGGTGTTGAGTAGAACAGTGGTCCTCTTCGTGGTGGTGATGGCGCTCGGGATAATAGGTGTCCTGGGAGCCGTATCATCCGCCTCGCCTAAGGGCAACGACGACCACAACGACAGCGAAGGGCGTAGTAGCCTCACCGTCTTGACCAAGACCGTCGAGCTGAAAGTAGTGGACCTGGGAGCACAAGGCCCAAGCCAAGGCGATATGCGTGTCCTCAACGCCCCGCTGTACAACGAAAGCGGAAAGGAGAAAGTCGGACGCTTAGACCTCTTCTGCGTCGTAACCGACCCCGCCGATGAGTCCTCAGAGAAGGCCCACATGGCGCAGTGTTCGTATACGTTCACCCTGGCTGGCGGGGAAATCAGCGCACATGGGGTGGACGCCTTCCCCGAGCTCCCTGGGCCCCCATCTAGGAGTGTCGATGCCCTAAGCGGCGGCACGGAGGACTACGCTGGTGTGCGGGGCGAGGTGCACTTCGAAGCGCGTGGCAACAAGGTGATAAGCACCTTGCACTTCATCGACTAGCCTCGCGTCGCGTTGTCGTAAGCGCCCAGAGCAAACGAACAATGGAGAGATGTACCGGGGCGTAGCTGCTCCGGGCCTCCTTCTTGCCTCTATTCACCGTAGCGCGTGGAAGGGTTATTCTCCGAAGTTCGCACCGTGTAGGGCGTCCTGGGAAGTCGGTACACTCCTGACGTTCATCGTGGATTCATCGCCGCTCGCTACAGTATTGGTGGGGTGGGCCTATCTTCTGAGCAGCTCCTCCTTTCCCGAGTTGCTCGTTGGTTTCCCAGGGCCCACCCTTCCCTGTTGGCTCTATTTCTCATGCGAGTGCGCGGAAGGTAAGGTCTCAGAAGTTCGCGGGGGAGTTTATCCTCCCTTTGCCTTTCGGCTCCGTGCAGGTGTCCGCCAAGTCCGCCTCCCGGCCGACGCGAGGTGATAGGGTGAGAGGAGCCTTCCTCAGTACAGCCTCTGCCTATACCAACACCTCCTCGCGTCGAGCTCTTCTGGAGCGGATCAGGCACAGGACAGCCAGCCACGTACATAGGGTCTGGATGTGCTTTGAGGGAGTCGCTGTGTGAGGAGAGCGAATCGCTGCCAAGATTCCACTCCCCCACCCCCTAATGTCATTACCACCATCACAACCGAGCCCTGCACCAAGAACCTGAGGACGAGATGGAGTCGCCGCTTATTGTGGTGGCTTGCTTGGTAGTAGCCGTTGTCGAGTTTTGCAAAGCTCACGTGATCGAAGAGTTCCCGGCGTTCGGTGAGACGGTAGGGGTCTACCGGATCAGGGACATCGACTAACTCTACGACTTTGGGTGAATAGGGGCTCAGTCCCCGCCGAAGCGGCCCTCGGGGTTGTAGAAGACACAAGGCCCCACACGACTTTTTTCGAAGCGTCCGCCCAGGATGTGTGGGGTGGCTTCCACCTCCGTCCTTCCCCTCTCGCACACCAACGCGGTGGGGAGGTCTACAAAAGCCGCCACCACCAGCGCCGCGTACGTTAGGATGATGCACCCTAACACAGCGACCAGTAGCCTCTTCAAGGTCTGTCCGAAGCCGCTAACAAAGCCGAGCCACACCATCACCGAGACGTTGCCGACCAGCAAAGCTAGCGCCACGGTTGTGCTGGCCATTCGCCCCATCCCCGTCACGGCGAAGTATCCCCAGAGAAGCAACACCTCAAGGGCGAGCACCGCTACTGCCCACAGTAACGTCCTCATGCTCCGTGCTCCCCCCAGAAGGAGTACACTAGCCTGCCGTGCTCGACTGTAAGCTCCAGGTGGCCTCTGGCCGCCAGATCGAAGAGCATCCGGTTGGCCTCCTCCACCGAAAGCGAGTTCTCAAGCGACGCCTCCACCGCCGTCAGCTTCCCGTGGCGCCCTAGCGCCTCAAGCAACTCTTGCTCCTTTATGCCCTCGACTTTGCTTGGGGCGCTGTGCCGCCTGCCGAGTACCCCCGCTTGGCCGATCCCTTGGCTGGAGGGCCGTTCGCCAAGTGTGCCTGCGACCCTTCCACCCACGCCCGGCAGGACAACAACGGTCCCTGCCCAGAGCAGAAGCCCTATCACCAGCGTAAGGAGCCCGTTCCTCAAGGGGTTAGGGCTCAGCGGGCTTTCGGGTACTGGCGCCTTCTCCCACACGTAGGCCGTCAAGGTGCTGCTTCTTTGGGCGAACTCGGAGGATAGTGCGCCGAGCGTGTTGACGATCCGCTTGGCTTTGTAGGGGTCGGTGCCTTTGTAGGTTAGGACTATGAAACGCGTGTTCTCGACCTGCTCGACTGTCAGGTTATCCAACAGATCGGAGGGGTCCATTTGTAGCCCCAGACGTAGGATGGTCTCTTCGGCTACGGGGCGGCTATCTATGGCATGCATCATCTCCTGGGTAGGCGGCGGTTCCCGGTACTCCAGAGTTTTCCACTGATCATCATGCTGCCAGCCCACCAACACCAGGGCGGAAGCCTCGTAGGTCGGCGTTTGCATGAGACTTGCTGAGGTCACAGCCCACGCGATGAGCACCACCGCCACCAGCGCCGTCTTCATGCTCCTCCTCTCGTCTAGCCGTAAGCACTCCGGTTAATAAGGGCAAGAAGATGGACCGAGGCTGGTAGAGACCCCGACCCTCTCCTAGCCCAAGCCGCTACCTTAGGGCAAAGAGCCGCTACGGACGTTTACCCCATGAGAGCTTCGGGGGGTACGCATCGTTGTTAGTGACTCGGGACTTCCCTCCACCGCCGACCTTAATCGAGTAGATCCCGCCGTCGGGTCCCATATAGGCGATCTTCTTGCCGTCGGGCGAGTAGGTAGGCCACTCCTCGTCAACATCGCTGTTGGTTAGTTGGAACTTATCCCCCCCGCTGGCGTTGATGGTGTAGATCTCTAAGTCTCCTTTGGGTCCGTCTTGGCCTGCATAGACTATCTTCTTGGCGTCGGGCGAGTAGGAAGGGTCGAAGTCGTCCGTGTTGTTGTGGGTGAGTTGTCTCTTGCCACTCCTGTCGGGGTTGATGGTGTAGATCTCGTAGTCTTTCCCGCCGTCCCAGTCCGTGTAGGCTATCCTGCCGTTTTTGCCAGGAAAGGTAGCCTCAGCCATCTCCGAGCGCACTAACACCACCACCGCACAAGCCATCAACACCGCTGTCACGCTCAGCGCCGGTAATTAGAGTGTCTGTCTCGTCAAGTCTTTCCCCTCCCCGCCTCGGGCTTTCACGTCCATCGCGATTATCCCACGGAGCAGGGTCGCAACGCCCCACCCGGAAGCTTCCGGGCGCTCCGCATTCTTATATACGACCCGCTCTGCAGTGACGTTCACAAAGAAGCCCCGCCCGCACCGTCTTATGTACACGCGGCGCTGTAGGGTGCAATGGCGAACATAAGAAAGGACCGCTGGCCGGGGTGCTACAGCGGCGATCCTGGGTCTATCGGGACGGGGCTGTGCAGGATCCTGCTTCCTGACTTCCGAGAATTCACCTTCTACGAGGTTGAGTGAATAAGCCCTCGGAGATAGGCGACCCTACGCTATTCGTACTAGCAAAAGATCACTCATTTGCGTGATGCGCCCGACCCCGCGCTTCTGCGAACATCCCTCCTAAGAGCAAGTTGGCGGGAAAGAGAGCGGAGGTGAACGGGGCATGTATCAAAGGAGAGTGGTGCTCTACGCTCGTAGCCGCTCCTTGCGCTGCTGGCGCGCCAAACGCATCCTGGCCCGCGGGGGCTACCACTTCGAGGTCGTCGAGGCGGCCGACGACTCGCCTTCGGGCCTGCGTAAGCGGCTCACGCACGGGCGCACCTACCGGCAGGCGGTGCCGTACCTCTTCGTCGACGACCGTCCGGTAGGCGGCTTGGCAGAGATCCGGGCCCTGGGTGGCTCGGGCACCCTCGAACACCTGATACGCGACGAGCTTTAGGTTCGTCGCTTGGCGCCGCTCCTAAGGGACGCCGAAAGGATCAGAGGCTGGGGCAAAGCACCCTACAGCGAAGCAGTTCGCGGAATTACCTTCCGGGCACTTCGGTGAATAAGCCTCCGGTTGAGGCGTCGGATCCCTCCGGGTGGCATCATGTTCATGGTGGGGCGACTCGTCAGAGAAAACGAGAGGTGGCAACGAGGAGAAGCAAGAGGTGGTTGGCATGTCGGCCGAAGAGAAGAACAAGGCTGTGGTGCGCCGCTTTAACGAAGAATTCTACAACCGAGGAAATATAGACGTAGCGTACGACCTGCTGGCTCCCGACTACGTAGACCACGACTTGTTGCCAGGAGAACAAGCCACCATAGAGGACTACAAGCGAGAGATAGATGAGCAGCACGTCTCTTCTTCGGACCTCCACTTCAGCATCGAGTAGCAGATTGCCGAAGGCGACAAGGTGGTCACCCGGTTTATCGGTAGTGGCACCCACGATCCAAAAGAACTTCTACGACTTTCACCTAATCCCTGGGGGTTGGCTGGGAGTGGTCGTGGGGGACGCAACGGGCAAGGGTGTCCCAGCAGCGCTGGTGATGGCAACCACCTGCGGCATGCTCCAGCTCGCCGCCCAAGCGTTGGGCTCCTCATCGCCCGGGGAGGTACTGGCCCAAGTCAACGAGACATTGTTGGCACGCATCCCCTCCAACATGTTCGTAACATGCTTCTATGGCGTCCTAGACCCTGAGAGCGGTAACCTGGGCTACGCTAACGCCGGCCACAACCTTCCCTACCTGTGGCTTGGTGGCGATTGCGAGGAACTTGGGGCCCGGGGAATGCCCTTAGGACTTATGCCCGGCATGAGCTACGAGCACAAGGAGATAGTGCTTGAGCCTAGCGACAGCGCCCTTCTCTACAGCGATGGGTTGGTAGAGGCGCACGACTCCCATGGCGAGATGTTCGGCTTCCCTGGGCTTAGGGCACTCGTTGCCGAGTACGGTGAGGAGAGATCTCTGGGGAGGCGCTCCTAGAGGAGCTCTCCTCCTTCGTAGGGGAAGGGTGGGAGCAGGAGGACGACATCACCCTCCTTACCCTACGACGCTCCGCATCCCTAAGCTGATCTTCCTAGAACTCCGTCAATGCGAAGTTCGCAAAACACGCCACAGGCGAACTTCAGGCGCTGTGGAGTTGCACCCTTCGGTCACCATTCTCTGTCAGCAACGCACGGAAGTACAGGGCGGGTGTTCTTCCATCTTGGTGTGCACGTCTCGTTATGCCCGGTCGGTTGTTGGGGTCACGGATCATCCCGAGGAGCCATTAGCTGATAGGCTGAAGTGCTAATAAGAGGAGGCGTCGGCCGGAGCGTGCTGACTGGCTGACAAGCGTCTATACGAATGCGCTTATGCCCGTTACGTCACGACCCACTATCAGCGACTGGATCGTGTCTGTGCCTTCGTACGTATAGACGATCTCCATGTCGGAGAGGTGGCGCGCTACGTGGTACTCCAGCAGGACTCCGTTGCCGCCCATGATGTCCCTGGCGTCGGCGCAGACTTGCTTGGCCTTGCGCGCGTTGTTCATCTTGGCTAGGGAGGCCATCGGACCTGTCATCTTCCCCTGCTCCTGGAGCTGGGCCAGGCGGTAGCACATTAACTGCATGTTGGTGATCTCGGCGAGCATGCCGGAGAGCTTGTTCTGGATGAGCTGGAAGCCGGCTATCGGCTTTCCGAACTGAACCCGCTCCTGGGCATACTGCAGCGCCGCTTCATAAGCTGCGATGGCATGCCCTATAGCCTCCCAGGCGACGCCGCTTCGGGTGGCAGTCAAAACCTTGTTCGTGTCCTTGAAGGAGTTGGCGCCTTCGAGACGGTTCTCGTCGGGGACGCGGACATCCTCCAGATATATGTCCGGCTGCCAGACAGCGCGCTTGCCCATCTTCCCCTTTATCAGTTCCGTGGAGTACCCTGGTTGGTGCTCACCGTTCTCGTCTTTCTCGAGCATGAAGGCCTTTACCTGCCCGTCCTCCACGTCGCGCGCCCAGATGATTACGAGGTCGGCGAAGGTGGCGTTGCCGATCCAACGCTTCTCGCCGTTTAGAACCCAACCGTCCCCGTCGCGGCGGGCCGTTGTCTCCAGCATCACAGAATCGGAACCGTGGTCGGGCTCCGTCAGGCCCCAGGCCCCGATCTTCTCCATCCTCGCCATACCGGGGAGCCACCTTCGTTTCTGCTCCTCGGAACCGCAGATGGCAACTGTCCCCATCGCAAGCCCGGAATGGACCCCGAAAAATGTATTCAGGCTCCCGTCCCCACGCGCCATCTCTATGGCGACGAGCCCTGCAGCGACCTGGCTCATGCCCGGACACCCGTACTCCTCGATGGGTCCCCCCGCTATGTTCAGGGAGGCGACCTTGGGTACGAGCTCGAAAGGGAACTCGGCCTTCTCCCAGTACTCGTTGATTATCGGGATGACCTCGGCGTCAGCGAAAGCCCTGACCCTGTCTCGGATCATACGCTCCTCGTCTGTGAATAGCTCGTCGAGCAGGTAGTAGTCAGTCCCCAATGACCGGGTGACGTCGGTGATCACTCCACTCCTCCTTCGCTTGAACTCTCCGAAGCCCAACTCTAAAGGGACCCGAACCGTTTCGCAAACTTATTATCCGTGTTATTATCAATTTTGACAAGTTTTTCGATGAGAGGGTAGCGAGAGCATTGGCTGAACCGGAGGGGCGGTCGGTGGAGAGGACGACGCCCAAGGACATCTTCCTGAGCGAGGTCAAGACGCGGGATGTCTTTCCGCTGCTTGTTTTGCACATCGTGAGGGAGGAGCCTGCGTACGGGAACGCCATCATGGCGCAGATACGAGAGATCTGTGCGGGGACCATGAGCGTCTCGCCGAACACGATCTACCCTCTGCTCAGGCGGCTGGAGGAGAAGGGATACGTTCAGGGGGAGTGGGAGCGGCCTGATACGAGGAGCCGGCGCTTCTACAAGATTACGCGGCGCGGGGAAGAGAAGTACGCTGAGATCAAGGGCAGATTCGAGGTCCACCTGTTGCGGGTAAGAGAGGCTATCGAGTCTTTGCACAGAGAACTCTACGGATAGGATCGGGAGGCCTGATGTCGCACAGGATCAGGAAGGTAGCCGTACTCGGGGCTGGCACGATGGGCGCTGCCATCGCCGCCCACTGCGCCAACGCGGGCCTGGAGGTGGACCTGCTCGACATAGCCCCGGATGACGATGACGACAAGAACGCCGTCGTGAAGGCCGG
>DASSCV010000318.1:0-9182 GCA_035697505.1 Rubrobacter sp. | reverse complement strand
AAGGACTCTATGCCAGAGAAGAGGCTGTCCCTGAAGAGCGGGGTGATGAACGTCAGGGCGAAGTATCCGTAGACCACCGTTGGCACGCCGGCCAGGATCTCGAGCGCCGGCTTGAGCCACCGCCGCAAACCCTGTGGGGCGTACTCGCTGAGGTAGATAGCCGTGAGCAATCCTATGGGAAGAGCTACGGCTATGGCGATGATGGTCGCCATCAGCGTGCCGTAGACGAGCGGTAGGACACCGAAATCGCCCTGCGGCGGCGCCCACCGCGTCGAGGTCAGAAACTCCACCGGGGAGACCTCGAGGAAGAACCGCGAGGTCTCCTCGAAGAGCACGATAACGATCCCGAACGTAGTGAAGATCGACAGGTACGCGCAGGACGTGAGAAAGACCTTTATAACGCGCTCCCTGGCCTCCCTGGTGCGGCTATTGCGCTTCCAGGCGTCCGCCCCTGACCTCGTCCCTTCCGCCCTAATAGCCAACGAAAACCCTCCGAAGTCTAATGATTACGAATACAGGAGCCGCCTTGGAAGCCGACCCCCGTATGTTACAAGCAGACCCTTCCAGGCACAAACGGTTTACTGCGACTGCTCGAGCGCCGTCTGGAGGTCGCCGCCCTGCGGCTGGCCGTCCTTGTTGAACACGGTGCCGGTGGTGCGGTCCTCGTACTGCGCCCGCGACGCCTGCTCCAGGCTGTTCGGCAACGTCACGTACTTCGCCGCCTTTACCAGCCGATCGAGGTTCTCCGGTGCTAGGTAGAAGTCCACAAAGGGTTTGACGGCCTCGTTGTTCTTCAGCGCGTCGGTGCTCACGTAGATGAACAGCGGGCGAGAGAGCAGGTACTCGCCGCTGCGGATGGAGTCCTCGGTGGGCTTGACGCCGTCAACGGCGAGCGCCCTCAGCGTGTCCAGGTTGTTTTCATAGTACGAGTACCCGAAGTAGCCGAGCGCGTTCGCGTCGCCGGAGACGCCTTGCACGAGCACGTTGTCGTCCTCGCTCATCTCGACGTCGGACTGGCGGCTGACCTCTTCCTCGTTTGCCACGATGGTCTCGTTGAAGAACTCGTAGGTGCCCGACTCGGTGCCGGGGCCGTAGAGGTTCAGCGGCCTATCGGGCCAATCCGAGCGCACCTGGTTCCACTTCGTAATCTTGCTTTCGGCGGAAGGCTCCCAGATCTTCATGAGTTCCTCGCTCGTGATGTCCGTCGCCCAGTCGTTGCCCTGCTTGTTGACGACGACCGAAATGCCGTCGTAGGCGACTGGGATCTCGATGTACTCGACCCCGTTCTCCTTGCAGACGGGTACTTCCTCGGCCGGGTCTATAGGCCTGGAAGCGTCCGAGATCTGGGTGTCGCCCTGGCAGAAGGCCTCGAAGCCGTCGCTGGTCCCCGCGCCGCCTACCTCGATACGCGCATCGGGGTTCTCTTCCCGGAAAAGTTCAGCCGCAGCCTGGGTGATCGGGTAGACGGTGCTGGAACCTTCGATGGCGATATCACCCGAGACAGCCCCGCCACCCTGATCACCGCTGGCACCACCGGCACCACCGCACGCCGCGAGACCCAGCGAGAGTCCCAACAAAAGACACAAACCTAACAGCAACTTCGGACGCGCGCTCCCTCTCAACCCGTGTACTCCCTTCGTTCGGATGACTGAAAAAACGCAGCACAACTCACAGGGCACGATGATAGGGCATAGCTGCACCCGTTTAGTTGCAGTCGTGTAAACTCCGCGCTAAATCTAGGTTAAACAGCGTGTCAGCACGCTCGGGCTGACGCCTTCGCTCGTCAGCTTCCTGCCGTTCGGGTCTCGATCGGCAGCGTGTGAGATATCGCCATCGGCGGCGATGGGGTCGGACGTCCATGGTGAGGCCTCAGGACGACTTGCTGAAGTGCTAATTCATTCCCACTCTATGGTGCCTGGCGGTTTGCTCGTGATGTCGAGGGCGACGCGGTTGACGCCGGCGACCTCGTTGATGATGCGGTTGCTCGTGCGTTCGAGTAGATCGTATGGCAGGCGGGCCCAGTCAGCGGTCATCGCGTCGTCGGAGGTAACGGCCCGAATCACTATGGGGTAGGCGTAGGTACGGGCATCGCCCATGACGCCTACCGAGTGAATCGCCGGCAATACGGCGAAGCTCTGCCACAGCTCGCGGTAGAGGCCTGCATTTCTTATTTCATCCTGCAACACGGCGTCGGCCTTGCGAAGGATCTCGAGCCGCTCTGCCGTGACGTCCCCTATGACCCTGATCGCGAGCCCTGGCCCGGGGAACGGCTGCCTCCAGACGAGTCTCTCGGGCATACCAAGCTCCGCCGCGACGACGCGTACCTCGTCCTTGAAGAGGTTCCTCAAAGGCTCGACGAGGTCGAGGTCCATGACCTCGGGAAGGCCGCCCACGTTATGGTGGCTCTTTATCCTGGCGGCGTCGCGGGTCCCGCTCTCTATAACATCGGAGTAGAGCGTGCCCTGCACCAGGAAAGTGGCGTCCTCGAGCTTGCCCGCCTCTTCCTCGAAGGTGCGGATAAACTCCTCGCCGATGATCTTGCGTTTCGCCTCGGGGTCCGTGACGTCAGCGAGCTTGTCCAGGAAACGTCCCGCCGCGTCCACGTGGACGAGCGGCACGTCCGAGTTCTGTCCGAACGCCTCGATGACCTGCTCTGCCTCGTTGTGCCTGAGAAGGCCGTGGTCGACGAAGACGCACCTCAGATTGTCGCCGATGGCCCTGTGGACGAGCATCGCCGCCGTCGCAGAATCGACCCCGCCGGAGAGCCCGCAGATGGCCCTAGCGTCGCCGACCTGTTCTCTTATCCTCTCGACCGCGTCGGTAATGATGTTGACAGGCGTCCACTCGGGCCTGCAGCCGCAGGCCTCATAGAGGAAGTTCTTGACGATCTCCATCCCGTACTCTGTGTGCCTGACTTCGGGATGGAACTGGACCCCGAAGAGCCCATCCCCGGGGTGCTCGAACGCTATGATTGGGACTGAGGGAGTCTCAGCCGTGACCTCGAAGCCTTCCGGTACGGAGAAGACGGCGTCTCCGTGGCTCATCCAGGCCTTCTGCTCGTCGGGCGTGCCGGCGAAGAGGCCATCGTGGCTCTTGACGACCAGGTCGGAGCGACCGTACTCCCGGATCTGGACTGCCCCCACCTCCCCGCCCTCAACGAGCGCCATGAGCTGCATCCCGTAACAGATGCCGAGCAGCGGAACGCCGAGTTCGAAGAGTTCCGGCTCGACGCGCGGTGCACCCTCCTCGTAGACGCTGTTGGGACCGCCTGAGAGGATGATGCCCTCGGGGTTTTTCGCCCTTATCTCTTCCACCGGCGTATCGTATGGAATCATCTCCGAGTAGACGCGGCATTCCCTGACGCGCCGCGCGATCAGTTGCGCGTACTGCCCGCCGAAGTCGAGGACCAGGATCAAGAGCCGTCAGCCTCCCCGATCAATAGCACTGCCACAGAAACCGAACCTGGTGAGGGGATCGGTTATCGGCGCATCAGCCTCTATGAACTCGATGTCAAATTTGCCGACCAAGCCGTTCTAACGGCCCATCCCGACGCCCTGGGAGCGCTGCTCGATCTTGCCCTCGGTTGCCAGGGATGGCGCGTACATGACCTCGGCCTTCTGGAATTCCTTTATGTTCTGGTAGCCGGTCGTCGCCATGCTCGTCCTCAGGGCGCCCATGAGGTTGAGCGTCCCGTCGTTCTCCCGCGCCGGCCCAACGAGTATCTCCTCCAGCGTACCCGTGGTCCTCGTGCTGATGCGGGTGCCGCGCGGAAGGGTGGGGTGGAAGGTAGCCATCCCCCACGAGTAGCCGCGGCCAGGCGCCTCCTCCGCCCTGGCGAAGGCGCTGCCCAGCATCACGGCGTCGGCCCCGCAGGTTATGGCCTTGGCGATCTCACCGCCGGTGCGCATCCCGCCGTCAGCGATGACGTTCACGTACTCGCCGGTCTCGAGGTAGTGGCGCATACGGGCGGCTGCGGCGTCGGCCACGGCCGTAGCCTGTGGCACCCCGACCCCGATCACACCCCGCGTCGTACAGATGCGTCCAGGTCCGACACCGACGAGGACGCCGACGGCCCCGGTCCGCATGAGGTGGAGCGCCGTCGAGTAGCTCGCGCAACCACCGACTATTACAGGAACGTTCAGGGAAGGCACGAACTCCATCAGGTTCAACGGTTCGACGGACCTGGAGACGTGCTCGGCGGAGACCACGGTCCCCTGGACGACGAGGACGTCGAGGCCGGCCTCTATGGCCGCCCTGTGGTAACGCTCGACCCGCTGCGGCGTGAGCGAGGCCGCCGCTATGACGCCCTTGTCCTTTATCTCTTGCACGCGGCGGAAGATGAGCTCTTCTTTGATCGGCTCGGCGTAGATATCCTGCATTACCCTCGTGGCCTTGTGCTCGGGCAGGCTCGCTATCTCCTCGAAGACAGGACCAGGGTCCTCATACCTCGTCTGCAGTCCCTCGAGGTTGAGGACGGCGAGGCCACCCAGAGACCCGATGATTCCCGCGGTCGTGGGATCGACAGCCGCGTCGAGAGCGCTTGCCAGGCAGGGCAGGTCGAGGTTCAGGTTGCCGAGCGACCAGGAGATATCTACATCCTCGGGGTCGCGAGTCCTTCGGCTCGGTACTATGGCGATCTCATCGAGCCCGTAGGCCCGGCGCGCTGTCTTGCCTCTCCCTATCTCGATATCCATGTGGGTGCCGAGCTTCCTTTCCGGTCGTTGGGGACAGATAGAAAGAAGCCCACGGAGAACTGCCTCCGTGGGCCCCGATACATTTTTCTTCCAGACGTAGCAATAGAGCTTATGCTACACCGCGACCGCCTCGAGGGTCAAGCAGCGGACCAGACCTAGAATATCGGTATTATCCCCAGAAGGCCAAGTATCACCACTACGATGATGAGCACCACCGCGATGGTAAGCAGGTTGTTGCCATCCATTTATCGACCTCCCTGGAGACCCATCCTGCGCCGGAAAGAGCTGCCTCTTGGGCGGAGCCACTTTACAGGAGCCGCGAGAGCAGCAGCAAGATCAGGAGTATCAAAAGAATGACTACAAGTATTGGTATGAGCCCACCCCGCACTTTCTCACCTCCCTCGCCAGAGACCTTTCCCTAAGTAATGAACGGCAATACGAGCACGGCCAGAAGTATCACCAGCAGGACGACGACCACTATGGCGAGTCCCCTATCTACCCTCCCTCACCTCGCTCCCTATCTCTCGGTGGCCGGCTACGCCGCAATATATACCTTTTCAGACCCAGAGGAAACAGGAATGGTTACGAAAGAGCGGCGCCCCTTTCGGGACGCCGCGGGTAGAAGCTCTTCTGGAGAGCTCCTTACATCATGCCACCCATTCCGCCGGCTGGCATAGCGGGTGCCTCCTCCTCGGGCTCGGCCACAATGACATCCGTGGTCACGATCAGGCTCCCTATGGACGCAGCGTTCTGCAGCGCCGAGCGAGAGACCATCGTCGGGTCGGTCACACCTGCCGAAATCAGGTCCTCGTACTGGCTGCTCAGGGCGTTGAAGCCCACGTTGCCACCCTCGGTGCGCACCTTGTCCACAACGATGGAGCCGTCTGCCCCAGCGTTCTTGGCGATCTGGCGAATGGGCTCCTCGAGCGCCCTGTGGATGATCCTCGCTCCTGTGCGCTCGTCACCGTCGAGGGAGTCGAGCAGGTCGGCGACGGGCTGCTGTGCGTGCAAGAACACGACGCCACCGCCCGGCACGATGCCCTCCTCGAGGGCTGCGCGGGTCGCAGAGAGTGCGTCCTCCACGCGATGCTTCTTCTCCTTGAGCTCCGTCTCGGTAGCTGCGCCGACCTTGATGACGGCCACGCCACCGGCCAGCTTGGCCAGCCGCTCCTGGAGCTTCTCCCGGTCGAAGTCCGAGTCGGTGGTCTCGATCTCGGAGCGGATCTGGTTGATGCGGCCCGTGATCCTCTCGGTCTCGCCGGCGCCGTCGACGATGGTGGTCTCGTCCTTGGTTATTACCACCTTCCTGGCACGCCCCAGCTGGTTGAGCTGAGTGTTCTCCAGTTTGAGACCGAGCTCCTCGGTTATGACCTCGCCGCCGGTCAGGATGGCGATGTCCTCCAGCATCCTCTTGCGCCTGTCACCGAAGCCAGGAGCCTTGACTGCGGCCGCATTGAACGTGCCGCGCAGCTTGTTGACGATCAGGGTCGCCAGAGCCTCGCCCTCCACGTCCTCAGAGAGGATGAGGAGCGGCTTATTGGACTGCATGACCTGGTTCAGGAGCGGCAACACGTCCTGGACGTTGCCGATCTTCTGGTTTGCGATCAGGATGTAAGGATCGTCGAGCACCGCCTCCATCCGCTCCTGGTCGGTGACGAAGTAGGGGCTCAGGTAGCCTTTGTCGAACTGCATCCCCTCTGTGAACTCAAGGTCCATCCCGAAGGTCTGGGACTCCTCGACGTTGACGACCCCGTCCTTGCCGACCTTGTCGATGGCGTTGGCTATGACCTCGCCGACCTCATTAGAGCGCGCGGAGATGGCACCGACGCGCGAGATCTCTTCCTTGCCACTGATCTCGGTGGACTGAGCCTTGATAGCCTCGACCGCCGCCTCCACAGCCTTGTCGACGCCACTGCGCAAGATGACGGGGTTGGCACCCGCAGCAACGTTCTTGAGGCCCTCGCGAACGATGATCTGGGCCAGAACGGTCGCCGTAGTGGTCCCGTCACCAGCCACGTCGTTGGTCTTGGTAGCAACCTCCTTGACGAGCTGGGCTCCCTGGTTCTCGAAGATGTCCTCTAGCTCGATCTCACGCGCGATCGTCACGCCATCGTTGGTGATCGTCGGCGAACCGAACTTCTTGTCGAGTACCACGTACTGGCCCTTGGGACCTAGCGTGATCCTGACCGCGTCAGCGAGCTTGTTTACGCCAGCCTCAAGAGCCCTGCGTGCCTCGGTATCGAACCTAAGCTCTTTGTGCGCCACTCTCTGCCTCCTCTGTTAAACTAGGACACGATTACAACTTCCTGGCACTCTCTCACTTAGAGTGCCAATGTAGAGAGTATATGCCTGGCGGGGTTACAATTCAAACATGAGCATCCTCAGCATATTCCACACAGACAGGATACCGAGCCTGAGTCGTTTACCCAAAGAGTTGGGCCGTGAAGAACGATCTTGCGCACGCTGCGGCGGGCGCACGGAGCACATCCTCTACAGGGTCCCGAAGAAAGTGGTGCTACTCTACGTCAAAGACCATTCGGAGAATCTGCACGCGACCTGCGTGGCATGCGCGAGGAGCACCGTTCTAACCGGCGACGAACGCGACCGAATCTTTGCCTCCCTTCGAAAGTCATAGACGCCCGAGTAGAATCTCATAGTCTTCTCGAAACGATCGATCTAGCAGTACATCCAGGACCACCCAGGGCAAATAGTTGAACTGCTGACCAAAGCGCTTCTCGGAAGGCTTGGCCTTCCGAGAAGCGCATTCAAACGCTGCTGGCGCTCAGGCTGGAGTATTCAGGGTAAGCGATGGCGGTAGAGTTAGGAGCGGCGGCCCCGATCATGGCTGCGTTGTCCGTGCATAGCTCCGGTGGAGGGACGACGAGGCGGGTTCCGATCTTCGCGCATCGCTCTTCGAGAGTATGGCGCAGGAAGGTGTTGGCGGCGACCCCACCTGCCACGACGACGGCGGGCGCGTCGTGGAGATCCACGGCCCGGAGGAGTTTGCGAGAGAGGGCCTCGACGACGGCCGCCTCGTAACCAGCGGCCAGGTGCGGCAACTCCTCGTGCAGTCGCTCTTCGTCCACAGCCTTTAGCTTGTACAGCAAGCTCGTCTTGAGGCCGGAGAAGCTGAAGTCGAGGTTGTCTTTGCCCTTCAGGCCGACGGGGAAGTCGTAGCGGTCACGGTCACCGTCGCTGGCGGCTTTGGAGATCGCAGGCCCACCGGGAAAACCGAGACCAAGCATCCTGGCGCCCTTGTCCAGGGCCTCGCCGGCGGCGTCGTCGAGCGTCTCTCCGAGCAGGCGCATCTTGCGGTCCCGGCCCACAGAGTAGAGGATCGTATGCCCGCCTGAGGCGATCAGGGCGACGAACGGTGGCTCCAGTCCGGGCTCTGTGAGGTACGCGGCGGCGACGTGGCCTTCCAGGTGGTTCACGGGGATGAGGGGGAGGGCGCGGGCGTAGGCCAGCCCCTTCGCGGCCGCAACCCCGACGAGGAGGGCCCCGATCAAACCCGGCCGCGTCGTCACTGCCACGCGGCTCACTTCGTGGAGAGAGACCTCAGCGTCAGACAGTGACTTCTCCACGACCCCATCCAGGCGTTCGAGATGGGTGCGGGAGGCTATCTCGGGGACCACGCCGCCGTAGCGGGCGTGCTCTGTCTGCGTGTGCACTACGTTAGAGAGGGCCTTGCGGCCATCGGGTTCTACAACCGCGGCGCAGGTGTCGTCACAGGAGGTTTCGATGGCCAGTATCATGGTTTGTTTATAGCATTCGGGCGCATCGAAGGAACCGAGGCTCTCCGCCCTATTCTTGCAGGGCGCGGTCCCCACGAACGGGGCCGGTGGGCCGACCGGATATACTTGACGCTATGCGGACGTTCTCACTCCTTTTCGCCTTCATAGCGCTGGTTATGCTGGCGGTGTTTCTCATCTACGTGTTCAGGGGCCCTGCCGAGCCCTTGATCGCGGGCGGCATCTTCGTCTCCTTTCTGGCCTGCCTCGCCCCCGCGCTGTTGCTGCTGAAGCCTTTCGAGCCCCCGGAGGAACTCCGGCGCCGCAGGGAGGAAGCCCGCAGGGAACGCGAGGAGCGAAGGCGTGCTAGTGATGAACCTCGTCGAGATTCCGGGTCATGAGCAATGCGTCCTCGTCTCCGTAGTAGCGAGGCCTGCGTCCCGTCTCCCTGAAGCCGAGCGACTCGTAGAGCGCAATGGCCTCCACGTTTGTGGGGCGCACCTCGAGGTGGACGTGGCTGGCGTTGGGATAGGCGGCGAGCGCGGCGGCGATCAGGGCGCGGGCGTGCCCCCGCCTGCGGTACTCGGGCTTTACGGCGATAGTGGTTATGTGTAGCTCGCCGAGGACGTGGCGGACCCCGATCTGGCCAAAGACTTCGCCCCTTTCTTCGAGCACCAGGTAGAGTCCGTAGGGACTCCCGAGCTCTCCGCGCCAGATCGCCGCGCTCCAGGGACGGGGGAGGGACAAAGCGTCTATC
>DASSCV010000317.1:0-7356 GCA_035697505.1 Rubrobacter sp. | reverse complement strand
GATCTAACTAGATCGGTCATTTGCGGTTCGCTCGTTGAGTGGGCCGGCCGCGTGGCTGTCGCACCCCCCTCTCAAAGCTCCTGCGAGTATCCTCTCGATCCGCGCGGACATGCACCAACGGCGCCGTCGTCGCGACCGACTCTGCGTCGGCCAACGCCGATTAGGATAACGGGACCGTCCTCCACCATGCAACTCAGCTTCGAAGGGGTCAGGGCCTCAATGCCCCGGCCCCTTCTCATTAACTCTTCGGTTAGGAGAGTAGGTCTTTGAGGTCGCCCTTCTTCTCCTTGGCCCTGCCCTTCCTCTGATCCGAGCGCCCTTCCCTCTTCTTACTCTTGTCGCCGGTTATGGCACCGCCTGCTTCTTTCATCCGGCCCTTTGCCCTATCCATCGCCCCTTCGTTCTTGTCTTCCCTGCTGTTCCTCGCCACCTGAAGTCCCTTCTCTCTCTTGCACTACCGATACTCTATGCCCCACTCAGGACGGAACGAAAACGAGGAGTGAACCTCGAGAGGAGGCGTAGACGCTACTCGTAGGTTTTCTCCTCCTGTACCTCCAACCCGTCCGCCTTGTAAACGAGCAGTTGGCTCGGCATCTTGCTCCTGGCGAGTTCCTTGCCAGCGGCCACCGCCTCGGCCTTCGTCCGGTGGACGCTCGTAGCCCGGGTCGATTCCTCGGCCTGGACCTTCCACCCCCCATCGGCGTGAGGCTTGACGAGGTAGGTCTTCAGTTCTCCCTTCCTGCGTAACACACGCCCCTCGGCTTCGAGACTCTTATCGCCGCCGACCCTGCCGACGGCTTCGCCCACCCCTCCCATGGCCTTGTCCAGCGCGTCTTCGGGACCGCCCCGTTTCTTGTGGGCCATCCTTGTACCTCCCTCTTGCCGTTGGTTTGACCTTCACCGATTAGACCCAAGCACGCCAAAGCAGTTACGCTCAGCAGCCTACTCGTCCTTGATCGTTGGACGACTCTAGAGTGCTCTAAGACCACCCTTTTGAGGGCTCCTAGCACCTTGTTGAACCCTCATCCGGGCTATCAGGATGGTATTTCGTATCCTGCTCAATCTCTGCGGTCGATGCGGGCGAATGTTTTGCACACACTTTCTCTACCGCACCTAACGAGCTACCTGCTAGCATGCGCGACATAGAAGAAGGCGGAAGGGAGCCCGCTCTCATGAGCATAAGCGGTAACTGGGAGAAGCGGCGGATCGAGACCTTCGAACACTTGGGCTCGATAGGCTCTCAGGCTTTCGCAAGATCGATCAGCAACAAAGCCGTAGAACTCATCCTCGGCTTATTTCCTATGTCGGAGAGGCCCATAGGGGCGCCCAGGTTCTCTGACTACCCCTTCAGTCTCGGGGTTGCTTCGGGCGATCCCCTACCCGACGGGGTGGTCTTGTGGACGCGCCTCGCCCCGGAGGCGCTGGCAGAGGATGGACGCGGGGGTATGCCGAGAGATAGTGTTCCCGTGCGGTGGGAAGTGGCCGCCGATGAAACTTTTGGGCGGCTTGTGCGCCAAGGCACGGCACATGCGCAGCCCGAGCTGGCTCACTCTGTACACGTAGAGGTCGAGGGGCTCGAGCCTGCGCGGGAGTACTTCTACCGCTTCAAGGCGGGCTCGGAGATCAGCCCCGTAGGACGGACCAAGACGGCGCCCGTACCCGGTGCCGCAATCGCCCAGATGCGCTTCGCCTTTGCCTCCTGCCAGATGTATGAGCATGGCTACTACACCGCCTACGGCCACATGTCAGAGGAGGACCTCGACCTAGTCGTGCACCTGGGCGACTACATCTACGAGTACGGCATAAACGAGTACATCGCTCGTAGTGGCAACGTTCGACAGCATGACGGCCCGAAGATCTTCACACTCCCCGCGTACCGCAACCGTTACGCACTCTACCGCAGTGCCAGTAACTTGCGAAGGGCGCACGCAGCCTTCCCGTGGGTGGTCACCTGGGACGACCACGAGGTAGAGAACAACTACGCCGACGGAACCCCAGGGGGTGACCGGCCAGTAGAGGAGTTCCTTCGGCGGCGAGCTGCGGCCTATCAAGCCTATTTCGAGCACATGCCCCTGCGCCGCTCCTCAGTGCCGCAAGGCCCTGACATGCTCCTTCACCGTCGCATCACTTACGGCAACCTCGCCGAGTTCAGCGTCCTGGACACCCGCCAGTACAGAGACGATCAGGCCGCAGGTGGCGGTGTCGACCCCCCTAATCCCGAACAAAAGGACCCCAGTCGCTCGATCACCGGAGAGGAGCAAGAGAGGTGGCTCTTCGAGGGCCTGAGCCGCTCGCGCTCCCGCTGGAACGTTCTAGCCCAGCAGGTCTTTTTCGCCCAGAAGAATCTCAGGAGCGGCCCTGGTGAAGCGTTCTCCATGGAGGCTTGGGACGGGTACCTGGGCTCCCGCAACAGGATCTTGGATTTCATCGCGGAGCGCCGCATCGCCAACCCGATCGTTATCACGGGAGACGTGCACAACAACTGGGCGGCCGACCTGAAGGCCGATTTCAACGATCCGAACTCGCCGACGTTAGGCACGGAGTTCGTGGGCACCTCGATCACCTCAGGAGGCGACGGCGCGGACACCAACCCGCGGGCGCAGGGCACCATTGCACAGAACCCGCACCTAAAGTTCTTCAACGGCCAGCGCGGGTACACCCGCTGCGTCTTAACCCCGGAGAGCTTCCGGGCCGACTACCGAGTCTTGCCGTTCGTGAGCCGTCGCGGGGCGCCGATCTACACTAGGGCGTCTTTCGAGGTGGCAGACGGCCAGCCGGGTGCGCAGCAAGTCGGCGGCGAGCCGATCCCCGCGCCTCCCACTGCGGACTGGGTTTCGGCCGCCATCGAGTTGGACTCTGAGAGGATCGAGGCTCAAGAAAGGGCCGACCGCGAGTCTAGAAGGAGACCCGACAGCCACGAGGACCTCTAGATCCGCTCGGGCCGATCTGTACCGCTACTACTGGCCTGCTAGAGATGTTCCTCGAAGAAGGTGGCAACTCTCTCGCAATAGGTCTCGCGGTCGAGAAAGTAGGCCTCACAGTGACCTGCTCCCTCAAGCAACCACAGGTCCTTCGGATCTCCTGCCGCCTCGTACAACCTCACCGAGTCCTCCGGCTCGCACGTCCTGTCGCGCAATCCATGAATGAACAGACAAGCCCGAGGGGCGATCTTCGCCACTTCCTTCAGAGGCTCTACTTCTGCGGGGTCATAGGGGAGCAGGCGCTCCGACAAGGCGGCGACGGGGCTACACAGAGGACCTATTTGCCTCTTCAGTAGAGCCCGCACCAACTCCCGCTCGGAGGCGAAGGGTGAGTCTGCCACCACCGCCCCCACACGCTCGTCCCTGGATGCGCTGATCAGGGCGACCGCGCCTCCCATCGAGTAGCCGATGAGGCCGAGTGGCATCCCTTCGGCCCTGGAGACCGCGTACCCTATGCCCGCAGAAACATCTATCGTCTCGAAGTGACCCAGGGAGATGGATTTTCCCTCTGAGGAGCCCCGCCCGCGGTGGTCGAAGAGCAAGACGTTCGCTCCCCTTCTCCACAGGGCTGCGGCTATCCCCACGCAGTGGTGCCTTGCTCCCCTGTGGCCGTGGAGAGCGATCACCGTCCGCTTTGCCTCCGGAGAAGGAAGCCACCAGCCGCGTAGGAGAAGGCCATCCTCGGTGCGGAAGATCACATTCTCGTGTGGAACCTGGAGCTCCCAGGGTGTCACGAACTTCTTGTCGCGAGGCCCAGGAGCGGTGATGCGCCGGGCAGTGACCGAGGCGGCGAGCGTAGCCAATGACGCCCCGATGGCCGGGACACCTAGCGCTAGACCTTTCCCGATATGTCTTGCCACATATCTCCTTAGGAATGTGCCTTCGTCGGTCCGGGCTGCGTGTATCCTCAGTATAAGGTGCATCACGAGGTAGGCGTCTAGAAATTAGCTTAAAGGCTACACCAATCAGCGGTAGAAGAAGGAGCGTAGAGAGAGCACCGCGTCGGCTTGAAGCTGCTTTCGGGGTGGTTCTGCGACCAAGAGGTCACCATGTCACGTTTCGGACGATCAATGCGTCTTCTGGGCAGCAGATACGTTCAAGTCTGCGCGGTTAGGAGGTAAGGTGTCCGATGGAATGCAGCCCCTGTACGATCGGGATTCAGCCCGGGTCTTCGACGAGCACCGCGCTCTGTTGATCTCCGTAGCCTACCGCATCTTGGGCAGCGTGACCGACGCCGAGGACACCGTGCAAGAAGCCTGGCTGCGGTGGTCTGGTGTGAACCCCTCGGACGTGAGAGATCCTCGTGCTTTCCTCGTACGTGTGACCACTCGGCTCGCCATAGACCGGCTGCGCCGCGCGAAGACTCGGCGCGAATCCTACGTCGGGCCCTGGCTGCCAGAGCCAATCCTCACCGGCCGCGATGTCGCGGAGGACGTGGCGCTGGCCGAGTCTGTATCTATGGCGATGCTCGTGGTGCTGGAGACGCTCTCGCCGCTAGAGCGGGCGGTATTTGTGTTGCGGGAGGCTTTCGGGATGCCGTACGCCGAGATCGCCGATATCCTCGGCCGTAAGGAGGAGGCGGTCCGACAGATCGGTCGCCGCGCCCGCGACCACGTTCAGGAACGCAGATCCCGCTTCGACACCGATGAGTCCGAGCAGCACCGAGTGACCGAGCGCTTCCTCGAAGCAACCTCCACAGGAGATCTGGACGCGCTAATGGCGGTACTCTCGCCCGGAGTAACGCTCGTGGCCGACGGCGGTGGACGTGCTCTCGCGCCTCGCCGTCCCGTGCGGGGGGCGGAGAAGGTCGCCCGCTTCCTGCTCGCCGTCGCGACCGAGGAGCGGATGGCCCGATTCCTGAGGTCCGTCGGAAGCGAGCCGATCGTCGCCGACCTGCGCGTCCGCGTTGCGCCGGTAAACGGCGGGCCGGGCATTCTGGTCGTCTCCGGGGATAAGCCCATCTCAGCGCTTGTCCTCGACGTGTCCGAGGGGGTCATCCGGTCCATCCATCTCGTGGCCAACCCCGAGAAACTGGCCGGCGTCCGCGGATTCGAGACGTCGTGACCCAGCGGAAGAACATAGCAGCTTCTGCCACATGTCACGCGCGAGAGGGGGTGTTGCGTCTAGAAGGTAAGAGTAGCTAACAACGGTCGAGAAGGAGCACCATAAAGTGGAGACAAGATCCTCGCAGACGGACGTCGTAGTGATCGGAGGCGGGATGGCCGGCCTGACCGCCGCCTGCTACCTGGCACGCGCGCAAATGGAAGTGACCATTATCGAGAAGGCGTCTTACCTGGGTGGTCGCGCGGCAACCCAAGATTTCGACGGCTTCCGGTTCAACCGCGGCGGGCATGCTCTCTACACCGGCGGTGCGGCCTCGCGGATATTAGAGGAGCTCGGCGTCTCATACGAGTACGGCATCCCGAAACGGACCTTCGTGATGCAAGGAGGCAAGCTTAGCCCCTTCCCGGCGGACCCGCTCGGGTTACTGCGTACCAACGTGCTGAATGCGGTAGACAAGCTGGCGCTCGTCCGTCTATTGGTAGCGCTAGGCGCTGCCAAACCGCACGCCCTGGCGAAGACAAGCGTGCAAGGTTGGCTGGACCAAAATGTCCGTCGCCCGCAGCTGCGCCGGCTGATGACGGGACTCGCGCGCACCTTCGTCTACAGCACGGCGCTGGACCTCGTCAGTGCGGAGCTGTTCGTCGAGAAGTTGCAACGGGCGCTCAGGCACCCGGTCCACTACGTAGACGGCGGATGGGGCACGCTGGTGGACGGGTTGCGCGTTGCGGCGGAGCGGGCGGGGGTACGTATCGTTAGCAATACCTACGTCGATAGCATCGAACTCGACGACGGCCATGCGCGGGGTGTGCGGCTGCGCGACGGTAGCCTCGTGCGAGCCTCAGCCGTCGTCCTCGCGAGCAGCCCACGGGACGCCGCGAAGCTGGTGGATGGGGGAGAGCACCCGGCCATGCGCCGGATCGTGGAAGGCCTGATCCCGGCGCGCATCGCCTGTCTCGACGTGGCCCTGGAGCGCCTGCCGGTCCCGGATCGTCCGGTGGTGCAGGATCTGGACGGTCCGCGGTTCATGAGCGCCCAGTCCGTCTACTCGCGCGTCGCCCCCGAAGGGGCGGCCCTGATCATCGCCTTCAAGCAACTGGACCCACGGTATCCTGGGGACCCTCGCGAGGACGAGCGCGATCTCGAAGACCTGCTCGACGCAGCGCAGCCGGGCTGGCGCGGTGCGCTGGTCAAGCGACAATACCTGCCGCGTATCGAGGCCGTTGGCACGCTCCCAACCGCCAGAGAAGGCGGCTTCGCCGGTCGACCGGGCCCCCGGGTGCCGGGCCTGGACAACCTCTACCTGGCCGGAGACTGGGTAGGCTCGGAGGGCTTCCTGGCCGACGCCAGCTTGGCCAGCGCCCAACGGGCGGCGGAACTGGTAGGGGAGGACAGTTGGCCTTCGCGGAGAAAGGTGGCTACCAGTTCGGTAAGCTAACCCGAGGTGCGGTTTTCGAGATGCACGGCTTCGAGAACTGTACGGGTAGATCGCCCCTCCGGTGGGAAAGCGCATTCACTGACCGGCCCGCCGCTCGGTGGCTCCCTCCCAGCCGCTAGGAGACGGAGCGACCGGCGGGGGCCACGCTCCCCATGATCCCCCAGCTCACGATCCGCCGCGGGCGGATGCGGAACATATCCGGGGAGAAGCCGGGGCCAAGCGCCTCGCCCCCGCTACTCAGCACCTCGGCCTCGCCGCGGACCTCAATCCCTTGCGGCCGCCACGGATTCACCGATTTCAGGTCGTCCACGATTAACGCCACCCTGGGGTTGCGCTGCACATCCCGGTACTTCTTCCGCTTGGCGAAGTCGTGCCCGCCGATATCGATCGTGTCCAACTGCGCGTTGTAGCGGAACGAGACGGCGACCGCATGCGGCTGGCCGTCAGGACCGACGGTCGCCAGCCGCCCGAGGATCTGGCTATTGAGGTATTCGATCTCCTCGTTCGTGAACACGCTCATGCCGTATCATCCCCTGCGCCACCGGCGACCCGGCGCTCTGCAGCCGCCTTCGCCCGCTCGTAGTTCGACCTCAATATCTCCAGGACCGCCGAGGCGTCCTCGCGACTTTCCATCGGGTAGCTGACGTAGCCTCGCGAGCCAGCCCTGTGCGGGTGTGCCCGGCCTCCGGAGAGCAGCCGCTCGCGCATCTCTTGCGTGACCGGCAGGTCGGCGATCAGGTCACGGTGGACGTGCCCGATCTCACGCCTCCCGTAGCGAAACGCTACGGAGCCAAACCTGCCCGGACCAGAGCTCGTCCCCGGCCAGCCGAGAACATCCCGCTCCACCAGCGACAGAAGATCATCGTTCATTCCAGT
>DASSCV010000316.1:0-3009 GCA_035697505.1 Rubrobacter sp. | reverse complement strand
GAATCCGCCCACCGGCTCTCCGTCGGCCACCGTGTAGCCGCTGACCTCCTTGAGGATGCTCTCGATGTGTGGCTCCTCGCGTTCGCCCTCGGTCGGATAGTCCCAGGTCAGAGCCTTTACGAGCGCGTCGCGCCTCTTTCTCGAGCCCTTGTAAAGCTCCTTGATCCTTCGTCCCAGATGGTACACGAACCAGGCATCGCTCCTCGCGTCACCAGGCGGCTGGACGGCCTTATCGTGCCACTGCAGAAGGCGCTGGGTCTGGGTGAAGGAGCCGTCTTTCTCGGCGACCAGTGCACAGGGGATAAAGAAGACCTCGGTGGCGCACTCCTCGGGCTTTGCGCCATCGAGCTTCCAGGCTTCCGCGGTCTCTACCCCGTAGGCGTCGAGGACCACGAGCCAGTCGAGGTTCCTCAGGCCGTCGCGGGCCATCTTGACGTGGGGTCCTCCGACCGCGAAGTTTTGCCCGAAGACGAAGCAACCCTTCACATTGCCGTCTTTCATATCCATTATGGTGGGGTAGTAGGAGTGATCGCCTGAGATGCGTGGGAAACGGTCGAAGAGATCGCCGCTCTCGGGATCGAGCTTCTTGCCGTACCAGGCCTTCATCTGGCTGATTATGTACTTGGGAAAGTTAGACCACCAGCCGCTCCTTGCAGTCTCGTTCTCGAGGTAGCTCCTCCACGTATCGTGATCCTTGTTCGCGTCCGGCATCGGCAGATAGCCAGGAAGGATATCGTAGAGGGTGGCTATATCCGTCGAGCCCTGGATGGTGGCGTGCCCACGCAGCGCCATGATGCCGCCGCCTGGACGCCCGATGTTGCCGAGGAGGAGCTGTAGAATCGCCGCCGTGCGGATGATCTGCACGCCCTTGGAATGCTGCGTCCAGCCAACCGCATAGCAGAGCGCCGAGGTCTTCTCCCGCCCCGAGTTCTCGGCCAGGGTCCTGGCTACCTCGAGGAAAGCCTCCCTCGGGGTGCCGCAGACCTTCTCGACCATCTCCGGCGTATACCTGGCGAAGTGACGCTTGAGAATCTGGAACACGCAACGCGGGTGCTCCAGCGACATATCAGTCGGACGCGGCATACCGGGGGGCATCTCCCCGCTCTCGCCCTCGCCGGCTTCGCCCACCATGCGTCCCTGGCTCCCCCCGACGGAGGCGTAATCTATGGGGTGTCCCTCGTAACGCCAGCTCGAAGGGTCGTACTGTTTGCTATCTTCGTTCCAGCCGGAGAACAGGCCAGAGGCGTCGGCTTCCTCGAAGTCCTCTGTGATAATCGTGGCCGCGTTGGTGTAGACCTTGACGTACTCCTCGAAGTACTCCTCGTTCTGGAGGACGTAGTTGATCAGGCCCCCCAGGAACGCGATATCGGTGCCAGGTCTGATGGGTGCGTAGATGTCGCACATCGCCGAGGTGCGGGTGAAGCGCGGGTCGACGTGGATGAGCTTGGCGCCCTTCTCTTTGGCGATCATGGGGTGCCTGAACCCCACGGGGTGGGCCTCCGCCATGTTAGAGCCTTCGATGATGATGCAGTCGGAATTTTGCAAGTCCTGCAGGTTGGTCGTGGCCCCGCCCCTACCGTACGTGATGCCCAGACCGGGCACCGTAGAGCTGTGTCATATTCGCGCCTGGTTGGTAATTCGTACGAACCCCAAAGAATGGAAGAGCTTGGTTATGAGGTAGTTCTCCTCGTTGTCTATCGTGGCGCCGCCGATGGAGGCCAGGGCCATCGAGCGGTTCAGCCTCTTGCCTTCCGCATCCTTCTCTTCCCAGGTCTCCTCCCTGGTCTTCTTGACCCTCTCGGCGATCATGTCCAGCGCCTCCTCGAGCGAGAGGTCCTCCCACTCGCCCGAGTAGGGTCTGCGGTAACGGACCTTCGTCCAGCGGTAAGGCGAGACGTGCAGCCCGAAGGTGGCCGAGCCCTTTGGACAGAGCGTGCCTGCGTTTATGGGGCTGTCGGGGTTCCCCTCGATGTCCATAATGCGCCCATCCCGATGGTAGACGAGCGTCGAGCAGCCTACCGCGCAGTAGGGACACACGCTCACGGTTTTCTCTACACCCTCATCGGAGATGCGCGAGCGGATGGCGCGGGTCGCCGGGCTTACAGGGTGCTCGACCTTCGTGCCGACGTGGTTCGTGAGCTTCTTCCAGAGACCGTCTTTCTCCGTGTGCCTGAAGAGCATGCCTGACCCCTTCTACGCCAAGAATGTGATTGTCCGGGTTCGTCCTTCCGATTCTAACCTTATTCAATCCCTCACGAAACCACGACCTAACCTGTCATGCAGCTATGGCGGCCACCCGTACATGTAGTCTCGTTCTTGCACCAACACACAATACCTGATAGTTTGCTTGGAGTGGGTTTCGGGGAAAGGAGCTTGCCTGGATATCTGACGTACGTCCCCACGCCGGCAAGGATGTGTTTGGCGGCGCGATCGAGTGGGAACAGGAATTATTGCATTAGATAGTCTCTGGCTAGAGGGAAAGGAGAGATTCAGCTAATGGCTGACAACAGGGTAGTGGTCTACAAAGGACCCGGCGAGGTAGCGGTAGAGGACATCGAGTATCCGAAGCTCGAGGTCCCCGAAGAGGTCGCTGGTGCGATGGGGATGACCAAGGAGGCCCCGCACGCGGTTATACTCAAGATTGTCTCGACCAACATCTGCGGCTCGGATCAGCACATGGTTAGGGGCCGGACCACGGCCCCGGTTGGCCAGACGCTCGGGCATGAGATCACGGGCGAGGTCATCGAGAAGGGTAACGACGTACAGTTCATAGACATCGGCGACCTCTGCTCGGTACCCTTCAACATCGCCTGTGGCCGCTGTAGGAACTGCAAGGAACGCAAGACCGGCGTCTGCCTCAACGTCAATCCCGCGCGAGCCGGCTCGGCCTACGGCTACGTGGACATGGGCGGCTGGGTCGGCGGGCAAGCCATGTACGTGATGGTTCCCTTCGCGGACTTCAACCTCCTGAAATTCCCGGACAAAGAGCAGGCGATGGAGAAGATCCTG
>DASSCV010000315.1:0-12971 GCA_035697505.1 Rubrobacter sp. | reverse complement strand
TCGCACGGTATCAGCCGCGGCCCGGGGCGGGTTCGTGGCGACGCTTCCGTTCTCTAGGGCTCGTTCCAGGCTCTCCAGTCGACCCAGGATGGCTCCCAGATCCGGTTCCGTGTAATCGCGGGTGAGCTTGAGGAAGACGAGTTCCAGCTCCAGCTTGGGGTCTCCGCCGCGTCGCATAAGGCTCACGGCGTCGCCAAGTGCCTCGATGAGCCGCACGACCCCGGCCGTGGGGACGGCGTTCGCCTGCTCTTCGAGCTGGGGGCGTTCCTCGGCCCCGACCTCGGCGAGTGCGACCTCGGGGGCGTAGGGGAGGAGCATCAGGTTTCTCAGGTGCGCGAGGAGTTCACTGACGAACTGGCCGAGATCCTTCCCCTCACCCGAGAGGCGGTCCACTATGCGCAAGGCGTCCGGGGCCCTGCGTTCGTGCAGGGCGTAGGTCGTCTCGATCAGCGACTCGGGGCCGACGCCGCCCAGCAACTCGCGCACCATGGAGGCCGTGATCCTACCCTCCGCGAAAGACGAGAGCTGGTCCAGAAGCCCCTCCGCGTCCCTAAAGGAGCCCCTCCCCTCGCGTGCGATGACGGTCAGGGCCTCGGGCTCGACCTCGATGTCCTCCGCATCCGAGATCTCCCTCAGCTTCTCCGTAAGCGTCTCGATGCTAGGACGGCGGAAGTCGAAGCTCTGGCAGCGGCTGATAATCGTCGGCAAGACCTTGTGCTTCTCGGTGGTGGCGAGCACGAAGACGACGTGCTCGGGCGGCTCTTCGAGCATCTTGAGGAGGGCGTTGAAGGCCTCGGCCGTGAGCATGTGGACCTCGTCTATGATGTAGACCTTCATCCTGCCGGCGACTGGGGCAAGGTTCACCTTGTCCCTGAGATCCCGTATCTCATCTATCCCCCGGTTGGAGGCCGCGTCCATCTCGAGAACGTCCATCGAGGAGTTGCTCACGATGGCCCTGCAGCTCTCGCAAGTCCCGTCGGGCTCCGGCGTAGGCCCCTTCTCGCAGTTGAGGCCCATCGCGAGCACCTTCGCCGTGCTCGTCTTCCCCGTCCCCCTGGGACCCGAGAATAGGTAGGCGTGCGAGACGCGATCCGTCTCGATGGCGCGTCGCAACGTCCGTACCACAGGTTCCTGCCCAACGATGCCCCCAAAGCGCCGCGGACGCCACCTGCGGTAGAGCGTAGTGTGGTTCATTAGAAGTAAGTTCGGTTCGAGTGACTCACACATTTAGTATACCGGACGACTCGTCTCGAACCATCGGACGTGTCAGCATTTCAGCAAGTCGCCCCGTAGCCTACCCAGAGCGTCGAACCCGACCGCCTCAGGTAGTGGTCCCTCGTGCGCGGCAGAGCGGAGCCGGAACGGAAGAGGCTGACATGCTGAAAGCGAGGGCCTTTAGGCCTGAAGCGTGCCGACAAGGCGCCTGGCGCCGTGCTGACAAGCGGAGCCCGAAGGGCGTAGGGTGCTGACTTGCTGAATTGCCGCGCACCCCGCCTTCGACGTAACCGCACCCGGCGAACTTCCGGCCGCCGACTCCGGTCTGGCTACCCCGGAGCACATGAGGTTACCCGCTTAGTGCTGCTACCTTCCGGTCCTGACACGGTTCACGGGGCCCCATTGCCCGGGACCAGGCCATCAACGCCGACCGCACCGGTTTCAACCGAACCCGGTTCGCGCCTCGGGCGGGGATCTAGGCCCTGCTAGGCGATCGCAGGTACAGGGCATCGCCAGCTCCCCGCTTAGCGCGGCCTGCCGATTCTACCAGAACCATGCAGGGTGTCAGCCTGTCTTACTCCCCGTCCTCCATGATTACGTCCAGGAGTAGCGCCGCAGACCAGGAGAAAAGTATCGAGCCAAGCCCCTTGCCCGTAAAGGGGTCGAAGTACTCGTGGAAGTCCTCGTTCTTGCACAGCTCGATTATGGTTTTTCGCAGTCGCTTTGCGTAATCCTGGTAACCATATGCTTCCAGCCCGTGCATCAAAAACCAGTCTATGTTGATCCAGACAGGACCCCGCCAGTATCTCTCTTCGGAGAACCCGAAACCGTGAAGATCGTAACTGGGAATGGGTGTAATGGCCTCGTCCGCCAGGCCGAACCCTTCGTTCTCGAGTGTGTCGACTACGCGCTTTGCCCGATCTTGTTCAGGGATACCGGCGTACAGCGGGCCAGCGAGGTTCGGTCCGAAGTACACACGTACCGGCCTGCCATCCACGAGGTCGTAGTCCACATAAGTCCCGCGCTCCTCATCCCACAGCTTCTCCTCCACAGCGTTCTTGGTCTTCTCGGCCAGTTCCTCGTGGGGCGCAGGGTCATCGCCTACAATCCGCGCTATCTCCGCGAGATCCCCGTCCGCCTTGTACAGGAGTGAGTTGAAGAGCACGTCCTGTACCAGAAAGGGACAATCCTGCCTTATCTTCATCTCGTCGTAGGAGCGGTCGGCGAAAAACTTGACCAGGTAGGCGAAGCGGTCGTACGCACCACTGGTCGGGCGGTCCGAGGCGGAGACGGTATGTATGTCGGCCCGGTGGTAGCGGGGTACCTGATCCGACCTTAGATGCAACCGCTGCATGGTCTGATCCCACACGGGGGAGTTGTCCATGCCACTCTCCCAGGGGTGGCGTATATACACGAGTCCCTCGCCCTCAGGGTCTCTCTCCCTGTATAGATAATCGTGCCAGGCACCCAGTTTGGAGAAGGCGTACTCTAGGAAGTCTCTCGCCTTGGCTTTGTCCTCAGCATGCCGGTAGATATATAGGGCGGCCGTGGCGTGAACGGGAGGCTGAACCACGCCTGAGGTCTCGCGGTGCTCGGGAGCGTCAGGGCTTTCTTTGGCGTGCCAGAAGTTCGGTCCCGGAAAATAGTTCGTGAAGTGGGGGTTGAAAACGAGCTGGGGTAAGAGACCGTTCTTCCACTGGGCTTCGAAGAGATGCCTCAGCTCTCCTGTGGCGCGTTCCTGATCGTAGCGGCTGTAGCCGATGGCGATGAACGCCGAGTCCCAAGACCACTGGTGCGGATAGAGCTTCGGACCCGGCATTGTGTACTCACCGGTCCAATTGAAGTCGAGCACCGCCCTGGCCTGACGAACGAGCATGTCTTCATTCATCCGTTGAGCCAAGCTCCCAGCCTCCCTCTATCCGGTGCGCCGTCCTCGTGCGGCTGGCGCTCGACCACCAGTATAATGCCACCATGGCTTCTGATGAGAACAACGCGGATATCCTGATCCTTTCGAGCGCCATAGGAAGCGGCCATATGCGGGCCAGCGCGGCCGTGGTTCGTGGTGTGAATATCCTCGACCCCGAGAGGAATTGCTCGATCGTGGACTTCCCCCACGAAGTCTCGCCTGGCGTCGAGCGTCTGCTGCGAGACGCGTATCTGGAGGCGCTCAAGCTGTGGCCCACGGCGTACGGGAAGCTCTATGAGTCTTCGGGCACGAGCCAGACAGGCTCGTACGTGAATTACCTGCGGACGGCAGGACTCAAGACCCTGGAGCGCCTGGTGTCGAGCACCGGCGCGCAGGCCCTCGTAGCCCCTCACTTCTACGGCGCCGGGGTTCTCGGGTCATACAAGGAGCAGAACCCTGGGATGTTCAGCGCCGTCGTGCTGACGGACTACGTGCCGCACCCGATCGGGGTGCCTTTGAACCTCGATCTCTACGTCGTCGCCGACGATGTGGCGGCCGAAGACGTGGCGAAGCTCGGCGTGCCCGAGGAGCGGATCCATCCGACAGGTATCCCCATAGACCCCATCTTCGAGGAACCAGCCGACCCTGGCCCGGTCCGAAGGGAGATCCTGAACCTGGACGATGATGACCTTCCCGTGGTACTCGTGATGGGCGGGGGGCTCGGCGGAGGGGACCTGGAAGAGTCCGTATCGTTGCTGCTTCAGGCCAGCGAAGCCATGCACCTCGTCGTGCTCTGCGGGTCTAACGAACGTTCCCGCACAAGGCTGGAGCGCCTCGCGAAGCGTAGAGGACACGAGGCAACCTTCCTCGCTTTCACGGATCGGGTAAGGGAGCTGATGGCCGCAGGCGCTGTGCTCGTCACCAAACCGGGCGGCATGAGCTGCACAGAGGCCCTCGCCTCGAGGCTGCCTCAGGTTCTCTACCATCCTATCCCCGGTCAGGAAGAGGACAACGCGGCGGCGATAGTCCGCTACGGTGCCGGGGTCATGGTCCGTGAGACGTCGCAGCTCCTGGGCCAGACGCTCAAGATCCTGACCAGCGCAGATCACAGGCACAATATGGTCCAGGCGGCGGAAGCCGCACACAGGCCCCACTCGGCGCGTTCGGCCGCCTCCCTCGTACTGTCTGGCCTGCCGTGAGACATCCCTGCGCCTGGACTGTCGTCGCCACCACCGCCGTCTGTGGCGCGGCCCTCGCGGGTCTACGGACCGCAACAGGCCGCCCGGTACGTTCCGTACCTACCCTGGCCGCGGCAGGGGCCTCGATGGCGGCCGGCGGGTTTATGGCTTACGAATGGCTCACGCCCCGCTCCTGGCTCTACGGCCCTGTCTTCTGGCACGCTCGTACAAATGAGCGGGTGGTCGCCCTGACCTTCGACGACGGCCCTTGTCATCCCTACACGGGGCACCTGCTCGAGATCCTGGACCGCGAAGGCATCAGGGCGACCTTCTTCCAGGTAGGCAACAACGTCATGCGCGAGCCGAACCTCGCCGCTGAAGTCGCTTCCCAACACGAGGTCGGCAACCACACGTTCACCCACCCGCACCTCGCGTGGAGCCGGCCTAGGACGGTCAGGGACGAGATGCTCCGTGGCCAGGAGGCCATCCACGGAGCCACGGGCACTCTACCGCAACTCTTCCGCGTCCCCCACGGCCGGTATGGTCCACAGGTGATCTCCGTGGCCGAGGAGCTAGGGATGAGGTGTGTGGGCTGGTCGGTAATGGCCTGGGATTGGTATCGTCTTCCTAAGGACATGATCCAACGCCGCATATTGCATGGCGTTGGTCCAGGCGGTGTAACCTTGCTCCACGACGGCCAGGACACAGACGCTTTCCCCAAGGCTGACCGTTCCCACACTGTGGCTGCCGTCTCCGACATTATCAGCAGCCTCAAGGCGAGTGGGTACGGATTTCTCACCCTCCCCGAGCTGATGGATCTCGATGCGCGCGAGCACCAGCCTGACTGACTACGAACTCGTACTCGTTGGAGACCGGCCCCTCCTCCTCGAAGAGCCTTAGCCTTAACACGGCTGGTCCCGAAGCGGGGAGTGTAGCCACCGCTTCCCCGATCCTTACTACAGAGTCTTTCGGCACCTTTGTCTCTCCTCCACCGTGGGCCGCGCTCGATCCTCCTACGAGCAACTCCCAGTCCCAACTTATCCCACCGAGATCCCGTGAAAGATCGTTGATAACGAAAAGAGGCAGGGAGATCCTTTCGCCGACGCTGTAGCGCTCCATCGGATACTCGGCACAGATCAGGACCGGGCTCATCGCCACACGGAGGGCCTCGTAGGCCATCTTGGGCCTGCGTCGCCAGTCCACGACCGACCAGGACACCGCAGGTGCTGGATCGTTTAGCATGAAGGCGAATGTCCCTCCCGTCGGCCTGTACTTGCGGCGCCGGAACAGCTCCGTGGCGTGCTTCAGGACCTCGGCCTGATAACGCTGGCTCTCGCGCAAGAAAGCTGCCCGATCTCCTCTCCACGGAACGTAGCGGGTCATACGCTGGACCTGGAGGCGGTAGGTCAGAGAAAGTACGCTCCAGTCGGGTAGCGTCATTGAAGGCCAGATCTCCTCGAGCGATTCGGGATCGGGCAGCGCCTGTGCCCCATACTCCGTGGGCAGCCGCGAGAATATGGGAAAGATCTTCACGACCCGCTCCAGGTCCCTGAACTTCCCGTAGTACCAGCCGAAGTAGAGATGGTTCGTCGTCAGGGGATGCCCCGCCGCGTCTATTACGGGCCTGGCGTCGTCCTCCTCCGAGATCGCACGTACCACCGCAGGGTCGAGGACCCGCCGCTGCCAGAGCATCCATCGCGGGGAGAGCACCTCAGCAGCGGTGCGCAGAAGCCCGAGAGCACTCCATTTCTCGGGGGGCGCCACAAAGAAAGGTTCGTCATGCGCCAGATAGATTCCCACGGAAGGATTGCCGCGCAGGATCCGCGCCATCTCCCCCGCCTGGGCGACGGCTGGCCCGAGGATGCTCCGCCTGTGGGTCCACTGTAGAGGAAAATCCTGGAGCACGAGAAGCCCGAGTTCGTCACAGGCCTCGTAGAATTCTCCGTCCGACACGTGGGCGTGGACCCTGACAGCGTTCATGCCGGCCTCACGCACCAGGGAGGCATCCGCGCGCAGAAGCTCCTCGGTTGCCCTGGCAGGGTAGGCATCCGAGGGCAGGTAGTTGATGCCGCGCAGGAAGATACGCTCCCCGTTGAGGTAGACATTCCAGTCCCGGAGCTCCACGGTACTGGCGCCGAAACGTGCTCGCAATTCTGCCCCGTCACACGACAAGACCAGCTCGTACAGCGGCTGCTCGCCCCTATCCCACGTCGACCATACCCTTACGTCAGGCACGCGGAAGCCGATCTCGAAGCGGTTCTTTCCCACCTCTACCTGGACTTCCCTCTCGAACTCGACGCCCTGGGTCTCAAAGCCCAGCAGACGTACCTGCCCAAATAGCCTGGCGCGCGTGTTGTACCTGGAGTAGAGGTCTACGTGCGCCACGCCACGCCCGGTGTGGTCGGCTGCGGCAGCGAGGGAGCGGATGCGCACCTCTCTGTCGACCACGAGGCTAACCTCTTTGAAGATGCCACCTGGGTTTATGTGGGGGGCCATACCGTCCCACCGGGCCCACACGCCCCCGATGGTCTTGCGGGCGTTCTCATCCGCTTCTTCGGGGCTAAAGACCTCCACGAGCAGGCCGTTCTCACCGTCGGCGATCACCATGTCGGTGACGTCGAACTCGAACGCGGAGAAGTATCCTTCATGTTCGCCCAGGTAGATACCATTGAGCCATACCCGCGCCGCGTAGTAAACGCCCTCGAACCTTAGGGATAGCATTGTTCTCTCAGCAAGTCTTTGCTGAGAGAACCGGCACCGGTAAAGTACGATCCCCTCATAAGTTGCGAAAGCTTCTTCGAGCTGCCAATGCCAGGGAACGCGTATGGGCGTCCACGCACGTCTTATTACTGCAGCTTCGCCAGCGCTTCCGAGTGGGGCCGCGATGGGTACGGCTTCCCAATCCTCAAGGGTTCGCGAACTCGTAGATCGCATCAGAACAGCGTACCACTTCCGAAAGTGCCACAATGCGTGGGCTGCCGCTCGCTTCTGTCCAATGAACTTGGGGTACTACCTTCGGTTTCCAGAGGAGGTTCCCGTTACAGAGAAAGGGCTGTGCCGCGCGCTACTCCCTCTCGATGCGGTCTAAGGCCTCCCCTTTTGCCACCGACCGGTCTGGTGTTGGCAAGCCTACATCCGGTGGAAGCTCGAGCCTGAGGTCTCCTTCATGGTCTATGGAAAGCTCGCCACGAACCAGCCTGCATCCGAGCACGTGACCACCGGCGCTCCTGTCGGCAGTGATGAAGTGGAAGTGGTAGCCGGAGACGTTCAGACCCTGCGCGTAGTCGGGAAACCGGAAGCCGACGAGACTACCCGAGACATCGTGAAGCTCGAAGGTGGGTTGGTCTTTGACGACCTCTACGAGGGGTGGGTAGGGCTTGCGTTGGCGGGGCACGCTGCGCGTCTTGACGTACTTGAAGCGCCCATCCACCCGAATTGCGGCGCACACGGCTCCCCCACCGATAATCCCGTCCAGATAGTCACAAAAAGCCCCGAAGTCCATCGGCGTGGAAAGTGTTTGGGCCGTATCCGGCTCGAAGACGGTAACCACGGCGAAAGGGGTCCTGGCCCTCCTTTCGACAGCGTAGGCTCGTCCGTCGGCCTTTACCTGGTAGAAGTTGCCGTCCAGGCAGATCATCTCGCCGTCGAGGGCGTCGAGCGTGCCCAGGCCGAAATCTCCACGATCCTCTAGTTCGGCGAAGCTGACGTCGCCCTCGTATTTTCCCTCCAACAGGGCATCGACGGTCGAAGTCTGGAACAGGGTGTGGTGGAGGTGCTCGTCTCCTCCAAGGTCCCGCTCCCTAAGGTACTCGACATGCAGCGCACCCACCAATGCGGTATCGATAGGCATCAGGCTCCCCCGCTTCGTAAGTAACGTTAGTTGGACTTGATTGTAGTGGCGTCGTAGCATCAATTCAAAGTCGTCAACGACGTCGGGAGAGAGGATGGATCTGGAGACCAATAGCGCCGGAAAGCAGGAAATCTTGGCGTCAGGAGTACACGGGAGAATGCTCGTCGCGCGGACCTGGTTAGGGCGAGCCCGCAAGGAGTTTGCGGACGAGTACCTCCGGTACAACTACGAGAACGGCGTACTCGAAGTCGAGAAGAAGCCGGGGTGCCTCGGTATGCAGCAATTCCGAAAGATAAGGGGCGACATTGCGGAGATCACCACCATCTCGTACTGGACTTCGATGGAGGCCATGGAGGCCATGCACGACGACGGCGGAGACGTCCGCCGCCCGTCGCATCTGGAGAAGGATCCAGACTACCTGCTCGAGCTTCCCGAGTCCGTCGAGGTGAGCGAACTCCACGTCAACGACTGGCAGTTGAGCACATAGTCTCGACGTCGGATACGAAGCCGACCGGGAGGTCACGATGGGTGCCAGAAGGCAAAGGTGGCTAATCCAGATCTTACGGGACAAACTATGCAGAACGCTGAATATGATCTTCGGAGAACACCCCTTCCCGGCGCTTCGGTGAACAAGGGCAAGAAGAAACAGTGTATTGGGGATGCGTCGCGCTCCAGATGCTGCTATTAATATGCGGACGGAGGTAACACTGAGAGGGGGCAAGCGCTGAAACAGTCCCCTTCTCCATAGTGAAGGAGGAAGAGGTGCGTATCAAGGTAGCAATGATGATAATCATGGCGGTTGTGCTCGTGGGGTTGGTGGGAAGCGGCCCTGCCTTGGCCCAAATGATCGGAGGGGTGATCCAGTGCCAGACGGTCCCCTGCGAGGCCACAGGAGACCACCAGGTCCTCTTCGAACGGGTCGGCGACGGGGTGCGCGACAAGATGATCGCCCAGGGCGGCCATGACCACCTCGACGCCCGATCCTACACCAACGACCGCGACGTCACCAAGGGGAGCGGCGGTCACGACTTGCTGCGCGTCAACGATGGGGACACCATGGACGGGGCTATTGGCGGACCTGGCTGGGACACATGCGTGGTTGACGCTTCGATAGAAGCTGCTGACACCTGCGAGGCGGTAATCTTTCGCTAGGATAGCAAGTAGAGAAGCATTGGTTGTTGGTAGAGCTCCAAGGGAGCGAGTGATAAGGGCCGGGGCTGCAACACTCCCCGGCCTTCTTACTCAGGCCAGGGGTCCCTTCCAACTTCTGAGAATGATTCTTCTGCAAATGTATGAAAAGGCCTCAAAGGCGAGTCAACCGCCTCATCACGAGGCGAATCATGGCAGCGTATAGGAACGCTTCGCCGCTGGCACATAGCCGCTTGTAGACTTTGCTCCTCCTGTTCTGCTCGATGCCTCCAAGCACAATTTTTCATGCATGAGCTGGAGTAGCGGATCATCACCCGAGGACCACTTTTCATACAGTCTCTCCGCGAAGGTGGGTGCATGAAGTGGCGGCAGTCCCCAACCGCCCGTTTAGATGTGACCCCGGTCAGGGCCGAGGGATCTCTCACAGTTACTGAGGGTTACGTCGTCTCGGTGTATGGTCTCGACCTTGTCGAAGCCGGGCCCGCAATCTATAAAATCCACCCCCTCGGTGTCGCGCGCGTAGATCAGGTCGTCGCCGTAGCCAGCGTAAACCTTGTCGTTGCCCTCGCCAGGGATGATCTTGTCGTTGCCTTGGCCGCCCCAGATGCGGTCGTTATCGCTGTTGCCCTTGAGGTGGTCCTCCCCGGAGCCGCCGTTTAGGCGGTCGTCCCCGGCGCGACCCTTGAGGTTGTCCTCCCCGGCGAGCCCCGTGAGGCGGTCGATCCTGTCAGTCCCGATGAGCCTATCTTCGCCGCCAGTGCCGGTTAGCACCTTCGCCAGGGCTTCCGGCGCAGCGAAGAACGCTCCAGCCGTCAGTACCATCACCGTGAGCAAGTTGTATAGCCGATTCATGCTACTCCCCCCTTAGTCTCCATGGAGCTTGTGCTGCTCGTTTTCTTTTTAGAACTCTATAGAACTCTTTAGAATCTAATAACAGGCACTGGTTCAAGGTCTCTAGCCCACCATGGTTGGCGGTGCTCTATCTCACGGACGCAACCATGGCGGCCTCGAGACCAAGCGGGTTGGTGTGAGCCCGGGTAAGCGCGCGACGATCCTCCCTGGCAGCTTCGAGGATGCCGTCCTTGGTGGGCACCCCTTGCGCTGAAAGCTGCCACGAACGAGCCCTCCTGACGGCGCAGGATCACTACGTCTGGATCCGACTGGTCTAGGTAGTAGTCGAACGTGGGAAACCTGAGCTCTTCCATCCCTAGCCTCTGCTTTCACCACCCAGCGGAGAGCGCCATACAGAAAGCTGTGGTGAGGCGATCTCCTCCAGATCTCTGGGCCAGAAAAGCCGACGCCGTCCATCCGAAAAGCGCACGTCGACTGCCACATGCTCTACCCCCCCGTATCTGCCAACGACCTTGCCGACCATGCCCCGCCGTTCTAAGATCCTGTGCTCTTGGCGCACCCTCACCTTCGTGCCCACGAAGCATGCTACTTCTGCCCCCACGAGGCTCTACCTCCCTTTGCGCAATCTCCCCTGCCTCTAGGTGATGCCTGTACCAACCACGGGCATAAAGCACACCCGTACTCAATCCACTACCCCCCTCACCCTGCTTACTACCCCTATCTCCTGGGCATACGTTCGTTCAAAGGTTTCTCGAGGCCCTCCGCAATCTCGGTAGAATGAGGGCGGGGTTCTCTAGAGGGCCCCGCCCTGCTGCTATCTAGCTAGGCGCGACTTTGGAAGAAGTCTTCGTCTCCCACTCCTGGTTTTCATATCATTCGTGATTGTCTTACTTTAGTTCCGTTTAGTCAATACAAAATAGAGCGCTAGAACCAGATTCTCTCGAAGTTGTTTCGAATTTCTCAGAATTGTTTGAGAATTCAAGCGGACTACAGACGACAACGGGCTCGCGAATGGCACCACTTATGTAGGCCAAGGCGTTAGCGGCGCTGCTCGGAGCGTAATCGACTGTGGGGTTTGCGGTGAGTGGGGTGTTTTGGGTCAACCGCCGCCAGAGGGTGGCGCGTGGGGGATGGCGGATCGCTAACGGGGTAGTGCAGAGTTGGAACTCTCTGCCTCAAAGGCCCGAACAACACCCGAAGGCAGCCGATCGCAGCCAGGGACCTCCATAGGTATGGGACCGGGGCTATGCCAGATGTAGACTTCTAGGAGAAGGCACTGTTTGTCGAGCGTCCGGTAGCCCGGTTCAACTACTCGGGACCTTCCCTGAAGATGTGCCGACTAGCCGATGCGCCAGTAGGTCTTTGGGCTTATGCTGCGGTCGGCACCTGATCCAAGAGAGGGGCGGGGGTCTAGCACCCTATCTTCCTGCGCCCTACTAAAGGAGGTGTGGAGAGGATGAGAAAGACAGTTCTTCTGTTGGCGGTGATGGCATCAGCATTACTCATGGCAGGTTGCGGCGAACCGATCATCTGCCCCACCGGCCCAGATGGCGAATGCCGGGGCACAAGGAAGGCCGATCAGATCACCGGCACCAGAGGGGTTGACAAGATCTACGCCTTGGGCGGCGACGACTCGGTTGAAGGCGGCGACGGGCTCGGGCAGAGGCTCCAGCCTCTCCACCTCCCGGCTCCAGTTCTCGACGTAGTGGTAGAGGCGATCAGCCGCGCTGATACGTTCGCCAGAAACGTCCTCGGGCGGCGGAGCGGGGCGTTGGGTGATGACCTTATCAAAGGTGGCCTCGGCGCTGACTCTGTGAAAGGTGGTAGCGGCGCCGACAAGATGTACGGCGGAGACGGTGACGACACATCGGGCGGCGGCCCAGGCAACGACATTTTCTACGGTGGAGCGGGCAACGAACGACTCTCCGGTGGCGAAGGCGAAGACGAGATCCACGGTGGACCCGGAGATGATATAGACCTGGACGGCGACAATCTGATCGACAAGATATATGGTGAGGGCGGCAACGACTTGGAGGTGGACGGCGACCGTGGCAACGACCTGCTCTACGGCGGTCCCGGCGACGACGGTGGCCCTCCCACCAGCGAAAATCTCAAGCACCACGGTCTGCGTGGCGAGGGTGGCGAGAACCAGGTGTACGGTGAGGATGGCTCCGACACCATAGACGCGCAGACCGCCGTGGAGCTTGGGGGAGCTCGGGAGGAGATCTTCGGCGGAGATGGAGACGACGCCATCACCGCGGCCGACGGGCTGGTCGACGTGATCGACTGCGGCTTGGGTCTCGACACGGTCGTCTCTTACGATAGGGGACTCGACATACTTGTGGACTGCGAGACGACGGAGGCGCTTGATCGTGCGGGCTGACCTGATCCAGGGCCCTCCTGCAGTCGTCTACCCTAACCGCGCTTCCTTACGAGAGCTCCTGGCATTCACGACAACGTGTTAGGTTACTCCGACTCTATTTTGTCAGAGTGTCCTACAATCCCTACACGATGAGTGCACGCTGCTTTAGGGTATTCTGGTGGGCTATGGCTCTACCTCTCCATCTCAGAGCCCATCTGTGTCCCACAATGACAGAGACAGATGCCTTGCAGACCACTACACTATTTATAGCAACCTCTTCGTTTCGCTCTTCGAGGAACACAACTAAAGTGCGAGGGATTTGAGAATGTGCAAACCTTGGAGGAGCCAACTAGCACACACACCCTTTGTAGGGGAGCGGAGCCAACTCCTCGAGTTGAGCCCGTACCCTGGATGCTCACCATACTCTCCCAGATGAAGCATCCTCTTGGACCAACCCTT
>DASSCV010000314.1:0-8362 GCA_035697505.1 Rubrobacter sp. | reverse complement strand
TGCGCATCAGCCATTTGGCCGGGTCGTAGTACTCGTCGGCGACGCGCTCCTTGAGGGGGATGATGGAGTTGTCGGTGATGTGGATGTCGACCGGGCAGACCTCGGTGCAGCACTTGGTTATGTTGCAGAACCCGAGGCCGTTGTCCTCCTTTACGTCGGACAGCCTGTCGGCCTCGTCCATCGGGTGCATCTCCAGCCACTGGTTCCTGACGAAGAAGCGTGGTCCTGCGAACTCGGGGTGCTTGTGGTGAGTCCTCAAGACGTGGCAGACGTCCTGGCACATAAAGCACTCGATGCACTTCTTCGGCTCGTAGAGGCGCTCGACATCCTCCTCGTACATCGTGAAAGGCGCCTGCTCGCTGGTCTGGAAAGGCTTGATTCCCTTCGAGACCTCATAGTTCCAGGAGACGTCGGAGACCAGGTCCTTTATGACGGGGAAGGCACGCATGGGACCTACGTGTATCTCTCCCCCATCGTACTCCTCGACGCGAGTCTTGCAAAGCAGCTTGGGGCTGCCGTTGATCTCGGCGCTACACGAGCCGCAGTGGGCCGCCTTGCAGTTCCAGCGCACCGCAAGATCGGGGGCCTGCTGGGCCTGTATCGCGAGCACGGCGTCGAGCACGACCATGCCCTCAACTAGCGGTATCTCGTACTCGACCTCCTCGCCGCCCTCCGCATCGCCGCGGAAGATCCTCAGCTTCGCCATCTTGCCGCTGGTGCCGAGATCTTCGTTCGGCACTGGGGAGTGGGCCTTGGAGGTCACTCCCCCTGGATTATTGCCGTTGCCTTCACTCATGCCTTCGCCTTCGCCTCCTCCACGAGCAACGCCAGGTGTTCAGGCATCGGCGGTATCTCGCGCCGCTCGATGCCGACCTCGCCCTGCCCGTCCTTCTTGACGATAAAGTTGATCTTCCCGAGCTCCTCGTCAGGCCCGTCGAAGTCCAATCTCCACTGCGCCCCGCGGCGCTCCTTGCGCTCCAGGGCCGTCCTGATGATGATCTCCGAGATCTGGACCAGGTATCGTACGTCTTGGGCCGTGTGCCAGCCGGGGTTGAAGAGCCTGGATCCAGGAACGCTTATCTGCGGCAGCCGGTCCTTGAGCGCGAGTATCTTGCCCAGGCCCTTCTTCAAGGAGTCTCCGTCGCGCATCAGGTTCGCATGCTCCATCATCGCTTCCTGGAGCTCCTGCTGGATGAGGTAAGGGCTCTCGCCCTCCTCTTTCTTCTCCAGCGGCTCCAGCACCCGTCCTATCTCGTGCAGAACCTCGCCCTCGTCTATCTCCGCCGAATGCGCGCTCTCCTCGATGTACGCCACCGCGCCCTCGCCGGCTCTACGACCGAAGACGAGTAGATCGGAGAGCGAGTTGCCCCCAAGGCGGTTCGCGCCGTGCAACCCGCCGGCGACCTCGCCGGCGGCGAAGAGCCCTGGCACGCTGGAGGCGGCACTCTCGGGGTCGATCTTGATCCCGCCCATCGTGTAGTGGACGGTCGGGAAGACCTCCATCGGCTCATTGGAGATGTCTATGTCGGCCAGCTTGAGGAACTGCTCGTACATGGTCGGCAGCTTCTTCATGATCCCTTCGTAGCCGAGGTGCGTGATATCCAGGTAAACACCGCCGTGCTCGCTGCCACGGCCCTCCTGTACTTCTGTGTAGTTTGCCCGCGCCACGACGTCGCGCGTCGAGAGCTCCATCTTCTCGGGGTCGTAGTTCTCCATATACCGCTCGCCCTCGGAGTTGCGGAGCAGTCCTCCCTCGCCGCGCACGCCCTCGGTGACGAGCAGCCCGCGCACTCCAGGAGGCCACACCATCCCTGTCGGGTGGAACTGCATCATCTCCATATCCACCAGCTCGGCCCCTGCGTCGTAGCCCAGGACAACGCCGTCCCCCGTACCCTCCCAGGAGTTGGAGGTGACCTTGAAGATGCGCCCCCATCCGCCGGTCGCCATGACCACCGCCCTGGCCTTGAAGTGAACGAACTTGCCGTTCTCCCGGGTGTAGGCCAGGGCGCCGACGACCCGCCCTTCCTTCTTGAAGAGCTTGGTTACGGTCGTCTCCATGTAGACCTTTGCGTCCGTGGCCAGGACTTTCTCCTGCATGGTCCTGATGAGCTCCAGGCCCGTACGGTCGCCGACGTGACACAGGCGCCTGTACGTATGGCCGCCGAAGGGGCGCTGGGAGATCCTGCCCTCAGGCGTCCTGTTGAAGAGTGCCCCCCACTGCTCGAGCTCGTAGACCCTGTCTGGGGCCTCTTTGGTGAAGGTCTCGACCATCTTCCAGTTGTTGAGGAACTTGCCGCTCCTCATGGTGTCGATAAAGTGCTGGCGCCAGGAGTCGTCGGGGTCGACGTTCCCCACCGAGGCCGCGATGCCGCCCTCGGCCATGACGGTGTGGGCCTTGCCAAGCAGACTCTTGGTGACGATGCCCACCGAGAGGCCGTGCTCGGCCGCCGCGACCGCAGCCCTGAGACCCGCTCCTCCGGCGCCGATGATCAGGACGTCGTGCTCGCGCGTCTCGTATGCCTCACGGTGTCCGTTATGTTCGTCTCTTTGCAACTCCACCACCTACCCCAAAATAGTCAGGTCGGGTATGACGCTCGCCTGAATGAGCCTGAAATATACGTCCGTGAGCAGCACGGAGAAGAGGCTGAACCAGGCCCATTGAGGGTGCCGCAAGTTCAACCTGCTGATGCCGTTGTAAAGCTTGAGCCTGGCGTTGCCCCCCCTGACACACGTGTAGCAATCCTTGTTACCCCCGAGGAGGTGCCGCAGCGAGTGGCACGAGAGGCTGTACGTGGAGAGTAGAACCACGTTGACCAGCCAGATGATCGAACCTACCTTGACCCCGAACGAACCTCCCGGGAAGAACGTTAGAACCGTGTCATACCACAGGAAGGCCAGCACTACGAAAGAAGCGTACAGGAAGTACCTGTGGACGTTGTTGAGTACGAACACGGCCCGCTCGCCCCTGTAGTTCTCGGCCTTGCGCGGCTCTCTCTCCTGCGCCCCGGCCTGGCAGGCAGGCGGGTCCCAGAAGAACGCCCTGTAGTATGCCTTGCGGTAGTAGTAGCACGTCGCCCTGAAACCCAGAGGCATCCAGATTATGAACATCGGCGCCGTTATGAAGTCAGGCATCCAGTCAGGATGCGGAATCGGCGGCGAGTAGAAAGGCGAGAGATATTCCTTGTACTCGCCAGGTAAGAACGACACGATGAGGAACGAGTAAAGACCAAAAATACTCAACACGATTACTACGGATGCCGGCTCGACCCACCACGGCAACCTCTTCCAGGCGGTGGCTATACTCGACAAGCCCTTTCTCCCATCTAGATGCTTGTAACGTCTTGTAACCAAAAGTGTTTGCTGCGCCCGCGTAGTATAGAGGATCGCATATAGGCTCGTTGTGAATCTGTTCCAGAAAAGGCTTCAGGTCTCAGCGGTGTGTCGCAGGTCGTGGAAGCGAACGTCTACCGGAAGGCCGGCCTCCTTGAGAAATCGCCGGAGCGAGCGCATCACAGAGTCGCGCCTGCGGATCTTGCCTTTCGTTTTCGGGAAGACAAGGCCAGGGCCCATCCAGGAAGCCGCCGCCATCCTCTCCTCAAGTTGTCTAGCGCGGTGTCCTTTGAGTACATCGACGGTGCGGGGGCCGATGTGGATCCTGCGATCCTTGCCGGTCTTGGTGGTGGAGACGCGCGTCCTCGTGCGGGTGTCGGCGGAGCGCCAAACGACGATGGAGGGTTTGTCGATGAGATCAATGTCCTCCCACCTCAGAGCTGCGAGCTCGCCCTGGCGCATCCCGGTCTTGAGCGCGAGGGTTAGTAGGGCCTCGTCTCGCGTGCCCACAGCGGCTCTTAAGAGCCTTGAGGCCTCTTCCTGGGACAGCGACCTCATGGGCGCTTGCTCACGCTTGATGGCCTTCTTCACGCGGCTGGCTGGGTTGGAGGGAATAAGGCTGTCGTCCATGGCCTGGTTGAGTGCGGTCGAGAGGACGCCCTGCATCACGCCGACGGTGTTGGGGTTCAGACACTCCTCGATCTTGCGGGCCTTGAAGGCGCGCACGTGGGCGGGACTCAGCTCGCGCAGCGTGATGCGCCCAAAGAACGGCACCAGGTGGTTGCGGCATGTCCGCTCATAGCGGGAGTACGTGCCTGCGCTTACCTCGTAGCGGGCGGTATCGTTGAGCTAGCTCTGGAGGTAGACGCCGGTGGTGAGCTTCCCCGGATCTGAGAAGAGGACGCCCCTAGCCTGATCGGCCAAAGCCTTGAATTTTGCGTTGTTGGCCTCCTCGGCGGTCGCGCCGTAGAAGCTCACCCTTCTGCGACCGGTCGGGGTGTTTAGGGTAGCGCGGCTCTCATAACGCCCGTCCTTGCGCTTGCGTCCGTCACTGCTCGGATAGGGTTCTTTCGTTTCGCCCTGGCAACGGCGTCATGATACGGGAGGGCCCTTGCCAAGGCTAGCGCGAATCAAACTGCATCTTTATCCAGCCCACGAGATGTAGGGGTGCCGGACCGGGCCATGTTGCTTTCGGCCAGCCAAATCACGTGGTATCGAGTAGCAGATATGCAGGATTCTAGAAGTCAACTTCGGAGAATTCCCCTTCCACGCACTTCAGTGAATAGGGGTCATAAGAGTCTATTCGGCCTCGGTCTCGGGGCTTCAGGCTTCCGCTTGGTGGGCTCCGGCCAGCTCGAGCACCCCTGGCGCTCCGACGGCCACCCCCGAGGCTACGTTGCCCTCGGCGTCCACCAGCACCGCAGAGGGCGTGCCTGACGCTCCGAAGGATCGACCTGCGGCGAACTGCTGGTCTAGCACCACCTTGGAGGAGAGGTTCATATCCCTGTTGGCCTCCGCGCTGCCTGCCGAGACGAACAGCAGCTTGGGAGCACCTTCGGGCCTGTTCTCCTCCCACTGCTTTATCTCCGGGAGCATCTGCTGGCAGAAGCCGCACCCAGGGTTCCAGAAGAGAACTAGGGTCTGGTGGCCTCTGAAGTCTTTGAGCTCTACTTTCCTGCCTTGGAGGTCGGGCAGCTTAACTTCGGGTGCTGGCTCGCCTATCTCGCGGGCTGCTGGCATGGTGGGAGCGGCGGCGTGGACCTTGCCGCAGTTGGGGCAAGGCTGCCCTTCGATTTGGTGTTGGTGGGGCCGCATCGGTAGCTGGGGGCCTTCGCCTACCGCGTAGGAGAGGAGGCCCCTTATGCCTTCCTCCCCTCCTGCCACGGGGCTTGCGATCTTCCCTTCGGGGGATATGAGCACAGCGCTGGGGGTGCCCCCTACCTCGTAAGACTCTGATACCTCCCAGTCCTTCTGCAGCACTACGTTGGAAAGACCGTGCTCCTGAGCCTTGGTCTTGTTCTCCTCTACCTCGCCTCGACTAACGAGCGCGAGGGTCAACTTCTGAGCGTGCTCCTCCTGCCAGCGGCCTACATCCGGCAGCATCGCGTTGCACGGTCCGCAGCCGGGGTCCGTAAAGAGCACCATCACTGGCTTGCCCGAAGCGCGCAGGGCCTCGAGGGTGAGACTCTCGCCGTGAAGGCCAGAGAGGCCGAACTCCGGGGCGGTGGAGCCTACCGGAAGACCTTCTGCTTGGTGGCGAGCGGTGCCATTCTGCGAGGGCGCTACGCTACCGCCTTCTGTAAGCGTTGCCTCCACGGCCTCCAGGCGCACCAACAGCCGCCCGTTCTGCCGCAGGAGGTGGAGAAGAAACCACCACTGCCCGGCCAAGAGGAAGAGCACGAGGACCCCGACCAAGAGACCCAGAAGCTGGGCCGTCGAGAGCGCTCCAACCCAGGAGAGAGCGCTGGGTCCGGCACCGCCGCCTTCGTAGCCCGCCCAAAGGATGAAGCCTGCCACGGCTGCAAGTACACCGTTGCGGGCTAGTGTCTTCCACCCTGCAGGGGCGGAGTGCAGCTGTCCGAAGCAGTGGCACTCTGGTTTGCGCCCCCGAGCCAGGTTGTACGTGATGCCCACGACGAATACCGAGAGGAGCGCCAACGCCCCCAGAGCCCCCCACCAGGCCGTAGATGCCGCAAGCAGGGTGGCGGCGACGGTAAGCTCTGCCAGGGGAAGCAGCAGCCCGAGGGGGGCGGCTATAGCCGATGGTACTCCGAAGTCGATGATGGCCCTGCGGGAGCCTTTGAGGTCCGAGAGCTTTGCAACACCAGCCAGGGTGAACACTGCCACAAGCACAAGGCGGGCTATCAAAAGAGCAGAGTCCATCAGGAGGATCTCCTTCCTCGGGCTTCTCTAAAGGCAGGCTCTAATCCGTTCCACCCCAATCATGATGCCACGAACCCCAAGCTCAGTGCGAACTTCTGAGAATTCAAATTCCAGGCACTTCGGTAAATAGCCCCCAGCCTAAACCCCGATCCGGGGGCTATTCTCAACGCCCTGAGGTGTTCTCAGAGAAGTTCAGTTTCCTGTTAAGTCTGTGGCGGGCAGGGCGCCTTACACAGAAAGCAGGAGGCCGGACTACAGAACGGTCGAGCGCGTCCTCGCCGAGGAACCGATGCCGCTGCGCATGGTGCGCCGCTTCCCGCCCTACCACGAGATAGGCGAACCGCGCGAGAGGCGGTGGTGAGACTGCACGCCGGGGACTGGAGCGTCAAGAGCATCGCCTCCTACCTCGGGACGGCCCGCTCGACCGTCTACCGGGCGCTGAGGCGCTGGATAGAGGAGGGCGTCGAGGGCCTCGACGACAGGCCCAACGCCGGAGGCGGCGTGAGAAAGGCGGACCTGAAGGCCTACGCTGCCGTCAGGCGCCTGCAGGAGAACCCCAACCTCGGCGAGTTCCGGATCCACGCCGCCCTGGCGCGGATGGGCATTCAACTCATCCTCCGCACCTGCGGCAGGATCCTGGTGGTCAACCGGAAACTGTATTCAACGTCCAGAGGAGGATGGCCGACTGGCACTTCGCGAAAGCCGAGAGCTGGGCAGAGCTCGTGGCCGCCCACGCGAGGTGGGTGGAGGGCTTCAACGCGCAGAAACACTGGGCGCACAAAGACCGGTCCGACGGACGACGCTCGCCCGGGGAGGTGCTCTCGTGGGTCCCGGGGGCAGTGCATAGGGGGGAGCAGCTGGACCGGGCCTTCTTCTCCGAGCGCTTCGTCAGAGTACTGAACCCCTGGGCTACGCCGTCTGGCGGCGGTGGAAAGTCTACGGCGAGGAGGGCCTGGCCGGCAGGGAGGCGGCGCTCTGGCTGCGGGAGAAGACGCTCACCATAGAGCACGCCGGCGAGCCGCTCAGCCGCTACGAGGTGGAGTTCGCGGACGGCACCGGCAAACCGCGGGCGCTCTCGCGGCCCGTTCTCTTCGAGAGCACGACCGCGCTTCCCCAGCCAAAGCTCTTCGGGCTCGATTCCCTCGGAGAAGGCGGGTGGCTCAAGGCCCTGAGGCTGGAAGATTACGCGCCGAGGAGGCCTAGAGCCGGGTTGCTGCAGCAGGCCCTGTTCCCCTACCACGAAGCCTGGGGCTAACTTCTTGTTAGCGCCCTTTCGCGAACTTCGGGCAGATCGCTTTGTCGGTAATTGGGCGAAAGAAGGTGTTTGGAGATCGCGCCTCTTCCATTATTGTTAAAAATAGCGGTTAACTCTCATAGCGGCGGCTGGACCGACAAACGGGGGCCCGGCTCACTGCTCTACCAGCCAACGACTGAAGGAGCTGCTCGGCCAGCGCGCGAGGCACTGCGGCCGGCCGCGCGTCAGCCAGTAACCGCTAAAGGAGGTCATCATGACTCACATACCAACCACCACCGCGGCGGTCGGTACACAATGAACGCCCCCGCCTCAATCACCATCACGCCGGTCTTCGTTGCCGACCTGCTCGCCGAGGGTGAGCGGATGCCGGTCTACGTGCACGTCATCGACCATCCCGATGCGCGCGTGCTGGTCGACACCGGCATGACGGAGCTGCACCCGGCAATGGCCGATATGGATCCCCGCCTTCGGCCACTAAGCGAGCAGGACTTCGATCTCGCCGGCATCGACATCGTCGTCAACACACACCTGCACGCCGACCACTGCGGCGGCAACCACCTCTTCGCGGGCAAGCCGATCTACGTCCAGCGTCGGGAGCTCGACGACGCACGCAGCAAGGACGACTACACCATCCGCGAGTGGGTCGAGGCGCCCGGCGTGCGGTACGTGCCGGTCGACGGCGAGCTCGAGCTGCTTCCCGGGCTTCGACTCGTCCCGGCGCCGGGCCACACAGACGGCATGCAGGTGGTCGTCGTCGAGACCGGCGGGCGTCCGGTCGTCGTCGGCGGCGACGTGGCGGTGTGGTTCGGCGAGTTCGACGAGCCGCCCACCGAAGGCCGGCTGCGGGTACTTGCACTCGACCCCGAGCTGGTCTGGCTCGCGCACGAGCACGAG
>DASSCV010000313.1:0-2988 GCA_035697505.1 Rubrobacter sp. | reverse complement strand
GTACTCCAGGGATGAGATACGGGCGCGCAACTCAGATATGAGCGCAGCACTGTCAGATTGCGGCTGGTCGGTGTCCTGTACTTTACTGGTCGAGCCCTGGTCCGTGTCCAGTAGTACCCACACGCGGCCGCCTTCGTCGCGCTCGTGGGGGATAGTCCCTCTAGATATGCGTTTCCTGATGGCGTCCACCGTGACGCCCATGACCTGAGCGGCGTCATAGACCGATACCCTGCTACTGGACGTGCGGCCCTCTCCCATGCGGGGATACCAGACCATTAGGATCGGGGGCGAAAGCCCTTAGAAGCCATCCTCGGAGCTCTCGTCGGGCCGACGAGAGGCGGAGTGGGTCAGTTCGACCGAGCCACCGTGTATGTGATCGCCCGTTCGTCGCCGCCTGGAGACCGCGTGAGAAAGATGCCCGCCACGTGATTTGGTTTCAAGTGTATGAGCGAATCTTGGCCCTGGGCATCCTTGTAAGGGTACTTGTTGATGAGATTGCGGTCGTCCACCAAGTCTACGTCAAACTCCTGAGCAGCAAAGTTCACGATGTTGCCGTTGGTGAACACGACGGTCACGTCCTCCATCAATCCTCCTTGGCCAGCTCGCTAACAGCATGCATCTTACCCTTTACTCGCTCTTCTGTGCGGCGGCTGACCAGGCAGCCCGCGCAGGCCGGGAGCCGACAGCCTCGCGCGTCTCGTGGGGGTTCATCGGCGCTTCATCGCCCCGAGCTACCGTATCGTAGGGAAGGGCTGCCCGGCGGCCTACGCCAGACCGCTTGCACAACAGAGCGTCATGGCCGCCGGGTTCGTCAAGCGCCGGAGGCCTCGCCGGGTTCTTCGAGCAACTGGATATATCGCACGGCAGCCCAAGGGACGAACGCTCTCCGGGCGTGGTCTTCTTCGGCGCCTTCTTCTTTGATTGCTTCTACGGTGATTCCACCGGCGTTGTTTTCGACCAACCTAGCGTCGAAGCCGCGCCCACTCCCGAACCGCACGGCTACCCGCTGTCCGTTCCACTCCTTAGGTAAATACCCGGCCATCGCGCCTCCCCTGTCCGCCTACATTCTCCGGGCATCTTACCCTTGCTTGAGCGTATCCCGCCGGTCCTGGGATCGTCAAGCGCCGTCAAGTTCGTTACAAGCGGCTACTCGCTCATGTCCTCGATGGGGTGTATCCACAAGGCAGGTAGGAGCTCCCCGCGCTCGAGGAGGGCTTCCCTCTCATAAGGGAACAGACCTAGCGAAGCTCCGCCACCATCACAGGTTGCCTCCAGTGCTGCGGCTCTGTTGCGTGCGCTTGTGAGGGCTTTTATCGTCTCGGGCGGCTCAGGGAAGGGCCCGCCTTCGGACCCTGCGCGTACGCATTCACAGGCGTGCAGGAAACACTCGTCGGAGGACGGGTCGTAGTAAAAGCGGCTGCCGTCCTCGAGGATGAAGCTCGCCAGGGCATACGGCGTGCCCCTCGAGGAGTTGGTGGAGGAGGAGTAGCCTCCCGTACAACTCCCACGGTCGCTCCGCTTTCCCGGCGCGACCCTCTGCGCGAACTTCGCCTTTTGGGGATTCTCGGAAGTTCGGGAGCGCTTCCTTGGTGCTCTAGAGCACATACACGCCCCTCACACAGGCGTACGCTGTGTTCGTTATGTGGCTATAGGAGGCCGCGTGAAGGCGCAGGACAGCTACCTGCCTTCCTCCTAGACCAGGGCCAGCTACCCAAGGCCACCATACAAGGGGAGGCCATGAACCAGGCTATCCTACCCCTCGCCATCACGATGATGGCAGGTCCGCAGATCAGGTCTGCCTCCTCTGAGCCCAACCCACTATTGGAGGTGTTCTAGTCGATAAAAACAGCTTCTAACGCCTAAGCAGTCTCATATCTACCCTAGGGGAAAAACCCTATTAGGGGAAGACGGCCCCTCCTCCGGGGAGTACGATACCAACGAAACGTGCGCAAGGGCTAAGAAAGGAGAACAGAAATGGCCAGCAACATCGCTCAGCCAGCAGCCGCTGCTGCTAGTTACGCCAATGTCGAGCGGATCGGCTTCGGTATCCTCATGATCTTCGCCCCTCTCGTCGTCCTTGCTGCGTGCATCATCCACCCACCGCACGCCGCCGAGAACGGGGCGGAGTACTACCACGCCGCGCATGACCATTCCACGCAGTTCTACATTGCCCACACGCTGTTCTTCTTCGGCGCCGTCTTCCTGCTCCCGGCGGTCGTCGGGCTGGTGCGGTTGCTGCAGCACAGCCATCCCAAGGCGGCCTTCTGGGGCGGCTTGCTCTCGCTCATGGGCTTCATCGGCTGGGGGGCGCTCGACGGCATGGACTTCATGACCTATGTTGCAGGCTCGAGCTCGAACCTGGACACGAACACGATGCAGACGTACGTCGACGACGCGCTGGCGAACACCGCCATCGTCGTCCCGGTCACCGTGGTCTTCTTGCTGCTCATCGCCGGTCTCTGCGTGATCGCCGTCGGACTCCACCGAGCGGCCATCCTCCCCCTCTGGCTCGGGCTGTTGATGCCGCTCGGCGTCTTCGGCGTGATCAGCACCCTTGAGTATCCGCCGCTCCTGATCGGCTCGGGCCTCCTCCTGCTCGCGAGCTTCGGGACCGTCGGTGTGAGGCAGCTGAGGGCTCCGAACGGGACGCTATCTGAGGCGGAGCCGGTTTGATGTAGAGTCCCGATAGTGGTCTCTCGGTGACAACTGGCAAGGCCTCAGGGCGCCAGGTATTCCCGGAGGTCCCCGTAGACGCAGTCGGGTCCCTCGAAGTGGTGGAGGCTTGGTCGATACCGTCGGGGACACCTCCTTCGTAGCCCGGAGCTTGGCGTACTGGCTGGTGCCCCACTTCCGAGAGGAAGCTTATTCACCGGAGTGCGTGGAATAGAGATTCTGCGAACTTCGCCTTTACGGAGTTCTCGGAAGTTCGGGTTAACGGTAGAAGATGCGCACCGCTGAGATGATCAAGATCACACCGAGTACAAACTT
>DASSCV010000312.1:0-5683 GCA_035697505.1 Rubrobacter sp. | reverse complement strand
GCGTCCCAAGATGGGGCGGGTGGCCTCGCTTCTCGCCGATTTGAGCCTCATTACGACGGACGACGCCTACTCGGAGGATCCTGAGAAGATAGCAAGGGAGGTCGAGGCCGGATCGGATCTCTCACGGACCAGCATCGAGCTTGACAGACGGAAGGCGATCCGGCGCGCGCTGGAGGCAGCGAGAGCCGGTGACGTCGTAGTGGTGGCCGGCAAGGGACACGAGAGGGTCCAGCACCTCCCTGAAGGGGACATCCCTTTCCACGACGCCACGGTCGTCAGGGAGCTACTGGCGGAGATCCGACGATAGAGGGAGGTAGCGCAAGCTTTGCATAGGCAGACCAGAAGCGAGGTGATACGCCGGCTCAAGAGCGTGGAAGGCCATGTCAGGGGAGTCGAGAAGATGGTCGAAGAGGGCGATGTAACATACGCCGACATCGTCCAGCAGACCAACGCCATCTTCTCGGCCATCAGGCGAATAAACACCGTCCTATTGAAGGACTTCGTCGAAGAGCGGGCCGAACGGGATGGCGCCTCCGAAGAGATGATAAATGACCTGATAAAGGCCATAGACAGGGTGACGAAGTGAAGGTAGGGAGGGCGGGCTATGGTGTCCTTGGCCGGGTTGTCGTGCCTTTCGCGGCTTGCTCGTTGATGGTCGCGGCGCTCGCCTTCGTGCCGAGCAGGGCTGCAAAGGGCAGTCATGGTCGGGACGAGCTCGGCTCTTCCGGAGGCCGAAGACGGGGTCGGGATGGTGTATAGTCCGGAACCAATGGAAGATCGAGGGAAGCAAAAGGATGATCTGGGAGGCCTGGAGGAGAAGGTCGACGAGCTCGAGAAGATCACCGACTCTCTCGACGACGTACCAGAAGAAGAGCTGGTCGGGACCCTGGGCCAGGCTGTGGAGCTATTGGCCGAGATCAACGCACGTATAGAAGCCAGGCTCGACACCGCGGGGGACGAGTCGCGCGAGATCGGCGCGCTCCTCGGGCAGGTAGACTTCGGGTCCTTCGACGAGGCCATGGAGGATCACGAACACAAGGAGAGGACTACAGGTGAGCCGGGTGCCTGATCTCGCACCCCGCATCAGGGACGCGGCATTCCTGGAAGGGGATTTCGTGCTCTCCAGCGGAGAGCGCAGCAGCTTCTATGTGGATAAGTACCTCTTCTCGACCGAACCGAACCTACTGCGCGACGTGGCCGACGCGCTGGCGGCAGAGATACCGGGGGGAGTAGAGCGGCTCGCGGGCGTGGAGCTCGGTGCCGTTCCCCTCGTTGTGGCTACGGCCCTCGCCACAGGGTTGCCCTACGTAATCGTCCGCAAGTCTGCTAAAGAATATGGCAGCTCCGCCGGACGCAGTATCGAAGGCAACCTGGAGAAGGGCGAGAGGGTAGCCCTTGTCGAGGACGTCGTCACCACGGGTACGCAGGCCGTGCGGGCCGCCAGGAACCTCGAGGAGACGGGGGCCGAGGTCGTGACGATAGTTGCAGTACTCGACCGCAGGGAGGAGATCGAGGGGGATCTCGGCGGATTTCCTTTCCGGTCCTTGCTTAGAATGGATGATTTACGGGTAGTTAAACGGAATTGAGGCGCTATAGTGTCTCTCGTGGATCCTTCCGGCGGACCGGAGGGAAATGGAAGCGAAGCAGGGAGGAAGATGTGGCGTTAAACAAAACGGCATTGATAGAGGAGATCGCTGGCAAGGCGAACGCCTCCAAGAGCGACGCCCAAAGGTTCTTCGAGGCGTTCACCGAGGTCGTGACGGACAGCCTCAAGAACGGCGAGCAGGTTCAGATCACGGGCTTCGGCAAGTTCTACGTTCAGAAGCGCGACGCCAGGCAGGGGATCAACCCGCAGACCAAGCAGAGGATCAACATACCAGCATCCAAGGTGCCGAAGTTCACCGCGGGCAACGCGCTCAAGGACCAGATCAAGTAGCTGCCCAGGATCCTTTCTGGTGCCGCGGGCTTCTGCCTGCGGCACTCTTATTTTCGCCCGTTTGTCGACCAACCAGGGCGGGATGCAGGCGCTGGTAGACGCGGCGCGCCGCAAGGAGAGCGTGCTCGTTGCCGGCCTCGACCCCATACCCTCACGCTTTCCAGAAGAACTGCGCGCCCTGCCCGAGGCCGAAGCGACCCTGGAGTTCTGCCGGGGCATCCTCGAGGCGGTGGAGCCCTACGTCGCCGCCGTCAAGCTGCAGGCGGCGTTCTTCGAGCGGCTAGGTACCGTCGGGATGGGAATCTACGCCGACTTGATCGAGGCCGCCAGGGACCTCGGCTTGCCTGCCATAGCGGACGTAAAGCGTGGGGACATCGGACCCGTGGCCGCCGCTTACGCCGGGGCGCATCTCGGCGTCTACGGCGCAACATGCGTCACCGTCAATCCTTACATGGGGGAGGATGCGGTGCTCCCGTTTCTCGAGGAGGCCCGCAGGCGGAACGCGGGCGGGGGTGTCTTCGTGCTTGTTGCGACCTCGAACCCGTCCTCCCGTGAGGTCCAGGAGGCTACGGATCCGCCGCTCTTCGAAGTCGTCGCCGGGCTGGTTGCAGGGCTCGGCAGGTCGGCCGGTGACTACCCAGACGCGGGAGCGGTCGTAGGGGTCACGCGTCCTGAGATCGGGTGTAGGGTGAGAGAATTATTGCCCGAAACCCTGTTCCTCTCCCCCGGTTACGGGGCCCAGGGGGGTGACGCCTCAGGCGTGCGCCCGCTGCTCGATCGTGGTGGTGGCGGAGTCCTCGTCAGCAGCAGCCGGAGTATCCTCTACGCTTATGAAAGCTCGGCCTCAGGTTACAGGGAAGCGGCCGAAGAAGCCGCCCGCGAAGCGCGGGATGAATTACGCCTGACCGGAGCCCGCCTGTAGGGGCGGGTTTCAAACCCGCCCCTACAGGCGGTTCGCAATCAAGTAGAAAAGAGGTGGGCGATAGCAAGCACAGTCACTAGCACCGTCGCAGCAGCGACCACGACCCCAAGAACCTGCACCATGCTCTCTCTGCTCATCTTCTCCTTTCGGAAGCCCGTAGCTAGGGATGTTCTCGGAGGGCGCTCTGGCGGCCCTTCACCGGCTCATTCGCGAGGGCCTCGTCGATGGCCTCCCTGAGACTGTTCTCATAGCCTTCGTAATAATAGTCCTGGGCGTACGCTATCGTACCGTCCTCGACCACGAACAGCCTGGGCACCCTCTTGACGTTGTACTTGGAGACCAGCTCTCCCGTCGAGTCCAGGAGCATCGTGTAGGGGACGTTGTCTTCCCTCGGAGCGCTGTTGACATAGACGACGGCGAATGAGGCTCCATCGTCCTCGTACTCCCTGGCAAGATCTTCGAAGCCGGGAACGGCCTCGTTCGAGTCCTTGTTCAAGGTGCTAAAGAAGGTGAGCACGTAGACACCGTGGTCCGAGAGCTCGAAGACGCGGTCGTCTACGCTCTTCACCCTGAATCCGGGGGCCTTGTCGCCCACGCTCGGGGCTGGTTGGGGTAGCGTGAGCGAGCCCGTGCCGGTCTCGGCGCTGCCGAAAGAACGGTAGAACAACGCGGCGGCCAACACGACGAAGAAGACGATGGCCAGGCGTTTCACGAACTCTCCGAACCAGGTCTGAAGAGGCACACGACATAAGGATTGTATCCGCTACCATGGACCTTGTCGTAGAACCAGGATCATCGTAGGCACTATCTACCTGACGCGTACGGGGCGGGAGCCAGATTCGGTGAGGTCGTCGTACAGGTCGTTTGGGAAAGGGTCGGTGAGACCCGGCTTTTCGCAAAGAAGGGTTACGAGAAGGCCTCGCTCGGGCAGCGGGTGTGATATACCGTTGAGGGGATTTTCGAGAAGGAGCTAGGTTGGGAGAGGCATGATACTGACCGTCACCCTCAACGCTGCTGTTGCCAGGACGCTGGTCGTTCCCAGCCTGACGCTCGGCCACAGGCACAGGGCCCCAGAGAGCATGACCTTGGCCGGCGGAAAGGGAGTCAACGTGGCCAGGTCCCTAAGGACCCTGGACGTGCCCGTTCTTGCCGCCGGTTTCGCCGGCGGGCGCAACGGCGACGCCATCCGCGACGGCCTCTCTGAGGCGGCCATCCCGTTCGACCTCGTCGAGATAGAGGGATACTCCCGCACCTCGACGGCCATCATCGACCCCATGGCGGGGACACAGACCGAGATCAACGAGTACGGCCCCGAGGTAACCCCCGCCGAGACCAGGGAGTTCTCCAGGCGCCTGGAATACCTGATGGAGTACGCAACGGCCGTCGTCTTCGCCGGCAGCGTCCCGCCGAACCTGGACGAGAGCTTCCTCGTTGGCCTCGTGCGGCGTGCCAGAGAGCGTGGAATCTACACGGTGGTGGACTCGCCGCCATCCGTGCTCAGGGCCGTGCTCAAGGCGAACCCTTCGCTCGTAAGCCCGAACCAGCACGAGGCCGAGAGCGTCGTCGGCTTCGACTTTATCGAGGAAGGGGATTTCCCTCTCGGCCTCACAAGGCTCGTCGAGCTCGGGGCCGCGAATGCGTGTATCACCTCCCCCGAGGGCCTCTCCTACCTCAGCACCGAGAACGGCACCGTCTCTGCGCGTGCGCCCAGGATCGAGGCCGTCTCGACGGTAGGGAGCGGCGACGCCTATCTCGCCGGACTCCTCGCCGGTCTGCTGCACCGCAACCTCGCGCCGGCCGAAGCCGTTCGCCTCGCCGCGGGGTGCGCCGCCGCCAACGCCGAGAGCCTCGGCGCAGGCCTCTTCGAGGCGCGCAGGGCCGAAGAGTTGGCCGACTCCGTGCAGGTCGAGGTCTCCTCAGTGAGCCTCCAAGGGAGCCGGACCTAGGGTACTTTCGGGGCTCCGAGAAGCCAGCGCTGGCGTGCTAGAATGTGCGGCGATGTTCACTTCCAGAGACTACGGAGGTTCGAGATCATGGCAGTAGCCGAAGTAACGGACGCGACTTTCGAGAGCGACGTTCTGCGGTCGGAGAGGCCGGTCATAGTAGATTTCTGGGCGCCTTGGTGCGTGCCGTGCCGGAGGGTATCCCCGATCCTCGAAGAGATATCCGAATCGCGTGAGGATGTTGCGTTCGTCAAGGTCAACGTGGACGACAACCCCCAGGCAGCGATGAACTACAGCATCTCGAGCATTCCGACCATCGCCCGCTTCGAAGAGGGGCAGGTTACCCAGCAGGCCATAGGAGCCTTGCCGAAGAACCAGCTATCGGCACAGCTCGGCCTGTAATTGCGAGGAGCAACACTCCCGGTTACAATCTCTGGCGCATAAGCCCCGTAGAGTCGGTTAAGCCCGGCCGTCGCGCGGGCGTCGTAGAATAGTCCGAAGTGATGAGGAGGACAACGATATGCAGTTCAAGCCTTTGGGAGCGCGGGCGCTCGTCCAGATCGTCGAACGCGAGGAGACCACGGCTTCGGGAATAGTACTGCCCGACACGGCCAAGGAGAAGCCGCAGACTGCCAGGGTCGTGGCGGTTGGCGAAGGCAAGCTCGATAGCGAAGGCCAGCGCGCGCCGGTAGAGGTTGCTGCGGACGACGTTATCGTCTTCGCCAAATACTCGGGTACCGAGATCAGCCTCGACGGCGAGGACTACATGATCCTCGACGCAGACGACATCCTGGGGATAGTCGAGAGCTAGAGGAAAGAGCAAGAGTCGGCTCTCCGGAGCGCCGGGCCCCGCGAGGATGCCCGGCGCTCACGCTTTGGCCG
>DASSCV010000311.1:0-5742 GCA_035697505.1 Rubrobacter sp. | reverse complement strand
AGTGCGAACCAGAGCCAACTCCTGGCAGGCGGCATAGTCCTCTTTCCCCCCGGTCCGGTCGTGCGACGCTGTTCGTCAGACCGGTTCGTGGTGGGTCGGTCTCCTCCCGCGGGCGCGTTTGTGCCGTCGCGTTGAATGGTCATTCGTTGCCTCCTCTCGGGTTCAGGTCACCCTGCAGTCCTCGCCCCCTTCGCAGCCCCCGCAACCTCAAGGCTAGCACGATCAGCGCGACGCCGACCGCGAGCGCGTAGAGCCCGACGAGCGAGAGCAGCCCTACGTGTGGCAGGAGCGCCATCGCCGCCCCGGGGGCGTTCTCTTCCGGCCCCACGCCGCTCACGTCTCTGGTCCTTCCTCGACACCCTCGCGTACCCGGCGTTCATAGATACTTTGTGGAGGCTTCCCCGCAGCCCCGATGAGGCCATGTACAATCCCTGGCAGCGTGCGAGGGTCGTCCACGACGTGGCTGCGATCCAGGAGGTCGGTGTCGCGAAACTTCTGGCGGGTGAACCTGGTCGTAACGGCAATGACCTCCATCCCGGCCGCCAGCGCCCCCTGCACCCCCGCCGGGGAGTCTTCGATCGCCAGGCACTCCCCCGCCTCGAAGTCGAGCTCGCGCGCCGCAAGGAGGTGCATCTCGGGGTCGGGCTTCCCGTGCTCGACGTCGTCGCGAGTGACGACTACGTCGAACTCGTCCTCCAGCCCCAGGATGCCGAGCACGCGCCTGGCTTGCTCGCGGTGGGACTGGGTGGCGAGGGCCGTCGGGAAACCTTCTTGTCTGACGCTCCGGAGCAGAGCTATGTTGTGGGGGTAGCGGTGCTCTTGGATCAGTTTCGGGTCGCCTAGCATCTCCTCGTAGATGCCAAGTCTGATCTGGACGTAGGCCTGCCACGGCGTGCCCACGCCGAACTCCGCCATACGTGCCCTGGCCACGTCCTCGAGCTCGAATCGCCGCATCAGTCCGACGGCGACCTCCTGGCGCGAGAGACCTACCAGGTCTACAAAGGCAGCGACCACCTCTCCTTCGTTCACGTCGCGACGCAATTCGGTGGCGGCGCGAGCGTAGGAGAGCGCCTTCAGTTCCTCGGTTTCGACAAGCGTCCCGTCCAGGTCGAAGACAAACGCGCGGATCACGCCGGCTCCACCCTACAAGTCTCCCCGGCGCTATCGAAAACGTACGAATATCTTTGCACCCTCAGGCTCCTTTCCCAAGCCGTTTCCCCCGGAGCCCACCGTCTCGAAGTGGAATCACAAATTTTAGCGGCCTCCTGGACCTCACGATCCTCTCGGCGCACGGCGGGCGGATCACGTTGACCACTCTGTATGCCCCCACCGGCAGCGTCAAGGTCCCGTGAGGGACCCCTGCTTTAGGACCCATCGTCGAGAACTCTGTGGGCGGGTTCATAGGGTCCAGGTCCAGTCGCGTACCTCGGGCGGATCCTCGAAGTGCTCCCTCGAGTAGGCGGTGGCCCTTGCGATCGCCGCCTCGCACTCAGAGATCAGGGTCGGGGTGCGGTCCTCCCGTTGGCGCGCAGAGCGCCGAAGCACCTCTGCGACCAGGTGGTAGCGGCTCATGCCGTTGAGGACCACCATGTCGAAGGGCGTCGTGGTGGTGCCCTGCTCTTTGAAGCCGCGCACGTGGAAGCGGTCGACATCGACGTGGCCGTGCACGATCTCGTGGAGCGCGCGTTGGTAGCCGTGGAAGGCGAAGACTATCGGCTTGTCGGCGGTGAAGAGCTCAACGAAGCGCGTCTCGTCCATGCCGTGCGGGTGGAACTCACGCGGGAAGAGCGTCATGAGGTCCACTACGTTGACGACCCGCACCTTGAGTTCCGGCGCGTTCTCGCGCAGCCACTGGGCTGCAGCCAGGGTTTCTAAAGTGGGGATGTCGCCGGCACAGCCGAGAACGACGTCGGGCTCCTCCTCGTCTGATACGTTGCTCGCCCACTCCCAGATGGAGACGCCCGCGGCAGCGTGCGCTATCGCCGCCTCCATGTCCAACCACTGCAGCTGAGGTTGTTTGTCTATGACGATCAGGTTGACGTAATTGCGGCTGCGCAAGCAATGGTCAGTGACCGAGAGGAGACTGTTAGCGTCGGGCGGCAGGTAGATGCGCGCGACAGTGCCCCTCTTGGATAGCATGACGTCGATGAGGCCCGGCCCCTGGTGGGAGAAGCCGTTGTGGTCATTGCGCCAGGCGGTCGACGACAGAAGGATGTTCAAGGATGCTACGGGATCGCGCCAGGGGAGGTTGATCGCCTCCTGGAGCCACTTGGTGTGCTGGACCGTCATGGAGGACGAGATCATGGCGAAGGCCTCGTAGGTCGCGTAGAGCCCGTGGCGTCCGGTCAGGAGGTAACCCTCTAGCCAGCCCTCGCACAGATGTTCGCTCAGGACCTCGAAGATCCGACCGTCGTGGGAGACGTGGTCGTCGTTGGGTATCGTCGGGCCGACAAAGCAGCGATTCTCGACCTCGAAGACGGCGCCGAGCCGGTTGGAGTTGATCTCGTCCGGGCAGAAGAGCCGGAAGTTTCGCCGCCGGGCGTTCCGGGCGAAGGTGTCGCGCAGAAGCTCGCCCAGCTTGCGGGTCGACTCGTGACGCTCTGTGGCGGGCTTCTCGATGTCCAGCGCGTAGCCGCGGAAGTCGGGCAGGTCGAGGTCTTCGAGGATCCTGCCGCCGTTGGCGTGCGGGCTCGCGCCCATGCGATGGTCGCCTCGCGGGGCGAGGGCGGCAAGCTCGGGGATCAGGCGACCCTCCTCGTCGAACAGCTCGTCGGGATGGTAGGAATGCATCCACTCCTCCAGCATCGTGAGCTGCTCCGGGTCGGACCGGACGTTCGACAACGGCACTTGGTGGGCGCGGAAGGTGCCCTCGACGGGCAGGCCGTTCACCTCGTCGGGCCCTGTCCACCCCTTTGGGGTGCGCAGCACTATGGCCGGCCAGCGCGGGCGTCCGGAAACGCCGTTCTCGCGCCCCTGGCGCTGGATAGCCCGGATGTCTTCGTGGCAGGCGTCCAGCGTCGCGGCGAACGCCTGGTGGACCGCCGGCGGAGCGTCTCCCTCGACGAAGTGGACCTCGTAGCCGTGCCCTTCGAGCAGGTCGCGGACCTCGTCGTCGGAGGAACGACCGAGCACGGTGGGGTTGGCAATCTTGTAGCCGTTGAGGTGCAGTATCGGCAAGACCGCTCCGTCGCGCGCAGGGTTGAGGAAGCTGATGGACTTCCAGGAGCCTTCCAGGGGACCGGTCTCGGCCTCGCCGTCGCCGACTACGGCGGCAACGAGGAGGTCTGGGTTGTCGAATGCGGCACCGAAGGCGTGGGCGAGGACGTAGCCGAGCTCACCGCCCTCGTGGATCGAGCCGGGGGTTGGCACGCTCACGTGGCTCGGCACCCCGCCAGGCGTCGAGAACTGCCTGAAGAGCCGCCGCATACCCGCAACGTCTTGCGAAACATCGGGGTAGATCTCGGAGTAGGTGCCTTCGAGGTACACGTTCGCCAGGACGGCGGGGCCGCCGTGCCCGGGTCCGGTCAGATAGATGACGTCGGCGCCGTGCTCCCGTATGAGGCGATTGAGGTGAGCATAGACGAAGCTGAGGCCCGGCGAGGTACCCCAGTGTCCGAGGAGGCGCGGCTTGATGTGCTCGGGTCTTAGAGGCTCGCGCAGGAGGGGGTTGTCTTGCAGGTAGATCTGACCGACCGTCAGGTAGTTGGCGGCTTGCCAGTAACTCTGTATCCCGGTGAGGTGCTCAGCCGAGAGCGGGCCCTCGGCGGGCCCCTCAGGGGAGAGCGCCGGCCGCGGCGGCGCGGCTTCTTCTTCGACCACGCTGGAGATGGTCGGGTCGAAACGGTACATGCTCTCTGCTCCTCTCTGCTCAATGTTCCTGCTCGATGAGCCTTCTCGTGTGCCGGGCGACCATCAGGTCTTCGTCGGTCGGCACGACGCGGACGGTTACCGTTGCGTCGTCGCTGGAGATGACCGGCGCGTGCGCCGCGTTGCGATCGGGGTCGAGCCGGATGCCGAGGAACTCGAGGTCCTCGCAGACGCGCTCCCTGACGGGCGCGGCGTGCTCGCCGATGCCGCCCGTGAAGACGAGGGCGTCAAGCCCGCCGATAGCGGCGGCCAAAGCTCCCAGGAACTTCTTCGCCTGGTAACAAAAGAGAGCTATCGCCTCGGCGGCGCGCCCGTCGTCCGTCTCGCGGTCCAGCAAGTCTTGCATGTCCGCGCTCGTCCCGGAGACGCCGAGGAGGCCGGCCTGCTTGTTGAGGAGATCGCTCAGCTCGGTCGGGGTCAGGCCCCGCTCCTCCAACAAAAACAGTGGCACGCTCGGGTCGAGGTCGCCGCTTCTCGTGCCCATCACGAGCCCGCCGGTCGGGGTAAAGCCCATGGTCGTGTCCACGCCGACGCCTTCCTTCACGGCGGCCATGCTCGCCCCATTGCCGAGGTGCGCGACGACGACGCGCCCGGCGGCCGCCTCGCGGTCGAGACGGCGCAGCTCCTCCATTACGTATTCGTAGGAGAGGCCGTGGAAGCCGTAGCGGATGATGCCCTCCTCCGCGAGCCGACTCGGAAGCGCGTAGAGTCTGGCGACGCGGGGCATCCGGCTGTGGAATGCAGTGTCGAAGCAAACCATCTGCGGAACCACAGGGTAGGCCCGGCCCACGGCCTCGATCGCCGCGATCGCCTGGGGAAGATGGTTGGGGTCGATCGGTACCAATGCCCGGAGATCGGCGACCACCTTGGGGGTGATCTTCTGCGGCTCGCGGTGGCGGTCCCCGCCGTGGACGATCCGGTGCCCGACCGCCGCCAGGTCGTTCCGGTCGAGCCCCCGATCTCGCAACCGACTCAGCAGGGCGTCGAGCGCGGAGGCATGATCCGTCAGATCATCCCGGCGCTCGTCGAGGGTCTCGCCGCGGGCGTCAGCGAGGCGCAGGCCGCCGCCCCGGCCCCCGATCCTGCTCGCCTCCGCCCGCAGCTCCGGGGTCTCCGTCGTGTCCTCCCGCAGGCGGTACAGGGCGGCCTTAAGGCTGGACGAACCGGTGTTGATCGTCAGCAGACGCCGTGCGCCCACGATGCTCTCCACCTTTCCCGAAGCGGATCCAGGTTCTCCATGGGATGGTGCTGGTGGATCACCTGGCTCTGATATCGCCAATTCGCTTTACCCGGCGACGTCCTCGACCTGCAGGTACCTTAGGCCCCTTAGATCGATCCAGTGCCGCCCGCGGTTGTGAGCCAGTCGGATAAGGGCATTGTCGCAGCTTGGGCAGCGGATGATGGTGCCCAGCCCCCTCACCTCGTAAACCATCGCCGCCCCGATCCGATCGGTCCTTCCGCAGCCCTCGCAGGCGTACTTTGCGGTGGTAACCTCAAAAGAGAACATCTCCCTCAGAGAACCCGCTGCGGCGTTGCCATCCAGCCTGAGTTCGTCGTCCATCACTCTAACCTCCAGTGGGTCCGAAGCGTTCGGTCTTCACGCGCGAAGGGTCATGTCCCAAGTCGACCAGAGCAGTTGCCACCGCCTCCACAAGAGGCGTCGGGCCGCAGACGAAGATGAGGGGCCGCACTCCCGAGTATCAGGCTCTTCGTCCTGGGGGTCTCGGGGATGACTTCGATGACCTCGCCGAGGCGCCAGGTGATCCTCCTGTGAGGCTTGCCCTTGGTACGGGTCTCCGACACCCTCTAATCCCCCCAGTAGCGCTGCTCGCGCCAGGGGTCGCCGTAGTTGTGGTAGCCCAAGGACTCCCAGAA
>DASSCV010000310.1:0-3315 GCA_035697505.1 Rubrobacter sp. | reverse complement strand
GGTCTTGAGCTTCTCGCCGCGCTCCTCGTACCAGCGGGCTGCGATGGCGGCGACGAGGCTGGAGTCGAGGCCGCCGGAGAGAAAGACGCCAACGGGCACGTCGCCCATCATCTGGCGCCCGACGGTCCTTATAAGACGGCCGCGGACCTTCTCCAGTATCTCATCAGGAATCCTGGCGCCCGGCTCGCCAGGCCCGTCGAATCGTTCCAACTCGTCTCTGGGCGGGACGGGTGTGGCGAACTCCACGAGGCCGACTTCAGGGGTCCAGTAGTGGCCCGGCGGGAAGGACTCGACGTCGGGCTGCCAGCTTTCGTCGAAGGAGCTCATCTCCGAGGCGAAGCGGACGAGACCGTCGCGGCTTGCCCAGTACAAAGGCTTTATGCCGACGGGGTCGCGGGCTGCGATAAACGTGCCGTCCTCTCCGGCGATCAGGAACGCGAACATCCCTAGCAGTTCCGAGAGGGCGCCGGGTCCACGTTCGGAGATCAGACGCAGTGCCACCTCGTTATCCGAGCGGGTGCCCATCTCGACGTCTTCGAGGGTCTCCCGGATCTCCTCGTGGTTGTACACCTCGCCGTTGCCGACCAGGTAGAGGTTGCCGTCTGGCGTGACGAGCGGCTGCTTGCCACCCTCTACATCGACGATGGAGAGCCGCCTGTGGCCGAGCACGTTCCCCGCCACCTCGATGCGCCCTTCGTCGTCAGGCCCCCTGTGGACGACGCGCGCCAGCATCCGCGAGGCGGACTCAGAGTCCATACCACCATATCCGCCGATAATTCCGCACATGTCACTCCGTTCTACTCCAGGCGCAGGATAGATGCCGCCCCCCGGACGGGATGCGTATCTCCCTGCCCGCTAGCTTCAACGCTCTTCGGTCGGCCTTTCCTCGGGTTCTGCAGACGAACGTTGCCTCAGGTCACGCCAGATGCCGCGGCCAACCAGGAAGAAGGCGAACCCCGCCACCGAAGCCACGAGCACCTTGATGATCTTCTCTACCCCATCAGGCTGCCCAAGCGCCGAGACGGCGAACGAGAGGATGAGGACCGTGCTCAACGCGGCGAGGACCGCGGCAACCGACACCACGCCAACCCTTACCACCAGACTCAAGCACCCCGTACGCAACATGCTCCTCTCAAAGCGGCCTGGGGAAGGATTGACCTTCCCCAAGCCGCGCTGGTCAGCAAGTCAGCTTTTCTAGCTGAAGTGCTGATGACCCGGCGTACGTAAGGCTCGAGACCTTTATGTGTGGCGCTAGCAGTACCCGACTCTCTACGGTTTCGTCCATCGCCAGATACTATACTCCCAAACGGACGGCTTAGGTCGGAGCATGTGCCGGCGGCCGCTCGTGGCGGACCGCGAAAACCGTCAAGCCTATACTGTAGCCTGCGTGATCTTGACAAACCCTCCGAAATGTGTATACTGCCAGTTTGGCAAGATCCTAAAAAAAGCCTGCATTTCCGCATCCATACAACTTCGAGTAACGAAGGGCGGTGTCCGCCCGGTACTTTTCTCTGGGTTCGTGACGTCCGGAAGTGGGAGCGTAGTGCGGGATTTTGAGAACGTAGACGGTTTATATGGGAGCAAGGAGGCTTTTGATGGACACCATCGGGATAACCAACGGGCGGCGGAGCGAGCGGCCTGCTGAGACCCCTGATCTCATCCCCGGGTACTTCGCGCGTATCGACAAGGGGAATCTGCTGACGCACAGGGAGGAGATAGATCTCAGCAAGAGGGCCAAGGCCGGCGACGACAGGGCGCGCAAGAAGCTCGTCGAGAAGAACCTCAGGCTCGTGGTCAGCGTTGCCAAGAGGTATCGTGGGATGGGACTGCCATTCGAGGACCTGATCCAGGAGGGCAACGTCGGCCTGATGCGGGCCGTAGAGAAGTTCGACCCGGACCGGGGCTGGAGGTTCTCCACGTACGCCACGTGGTGGATAAGGCAGGCCGTGCAGCGTGCGGTGGCGGACAAGGGCCGTACCATCCGCGTCCCCGTGCATATGGGGGATAAGATCCGGAAGATGGCCCGTGCTTACAACGAGCTCTCCGCCGAGCTGAGCCGCGAGCCCACAGACGAAGAGGTCGCCGGACGCCTGGAGTGGACCGTCGGCGAGGTGCTCGACGTCAAGAGCGCCATGCCTGACGCCACCAGCCTCAACCAGACCCTCTCCTCAGACGGCGACGGCTCCGAACTCGGAGAGCTGATCGAGGACGAGCGTGCCTCTGAGGTGGCAGGCACGGTCATCGGGGAGATGGAGGTAGGCTCCCTCAAGGAGGCCATCCAGCGGCTCCCCGAGCGTCACAGGCACGTCCTGATACGGCGCTACGGCCTCGGCGACCGCGATACCGCGACCCTCGCCAAGCTCAGCGAGGAACTCGGGATCTCCCGCGAGCGCGTCCGCCAGCTGCAGCGCGAGGCAGAGCGTATGCTCGGTAGCGGAGAGCTCGGTATGGTCCTCCGCGGCGCCGCGTAGAGCGATTTGTGGGCGGCCCAAGCCGCCCACAAATCGCGCATTTCGGCTGGTCGGCACGCTTCGGCCTGGCGGCCTCCGCTTTCATGAGGCTGCGGTTCGGTCTCTTTATTAACCGCCCATTGACCAGTTGAAATCGGCCAGGATCGGATAATGGTCGCTCGGATAGAGTCCTGAGCTCTCGTCGGCGTCGTGGATGATCCTGTGCGACTCTACCCGTAGCCGCCCCTTGGGGTCTTTCAGGAGGATCCAATCGATACGCCGCGGCCCGCGGTGGGGATGCGCATCGCGGTAGAGCGCGCCCCGGAACGCGTGGAACGTGTTCGCGCCTTCCTCATTGTCGGCGGCGAGGTAGGTGTCCACAAAGCCCGATTCGGTGAAGGTCTTGTGGGTCCTGTTGCCCGGCCGGCTGTTGAAGTCTCCCGTAACGATGGCCGGCGGATCTACGTCTGTGCGGCTGGAGAGCTCCACAATTCTCCTCACGACGAGCTTGCTGCCTTCCTGGCGCGCCAGGGCGCTTACGTGGTCGAGGTGCGTGTTCAGGTGGAGGAAAGACAGATCTGTCCCCAGCACTCTGAACAGCGCCCAGGTGGCTGAGCGCGCCACCCTCGTCTCCCAGCTCCTCGAGTACTTTTCCGGCGTCTCCGAAAGCCAGAATCCTCCTGAATCCAGCGGCTCCAGCCGTTCTGGGTCGAAGAGGATCGTATTGAAGTCATGTGGTATGGCGTTGCCGTATCTCGGACCGCGTATGTGGGCGTAGCGTGGCAGACGCTTGCGGTACGCGCCGAGGTTGCCCCGCTGGGCCTCCTGAAGCCCGATCACATCCGGCGCGTAACGCTCTATGGTG
>DASSCV010000309.1:0-15809 GCA_035697505.1 Rubrobacter sp. | reverse complement strand
GCGTGCGAATGTAGTACTCGGCGAGGGTCTCTCCCTTTTTGTCGCTGTAATCTCGCAACACGAAGAGAATCTTCTTGTAGTCTTCAGGTGCCATTGCAAAGTAATACATTGCCTCGTTCCAGACAGTGATCTTTGCACTCGGCACGTTACCTCCCTTCGTCCATCTATGAGACTTACACTCCACGATAACTTCAGCAGATGCCGAGCCTAAATCGAAGCGGTGCTCCTTCTTTTTTTCTCCTATCCCGATGGGCAAGCTGAAACCTCGTACAAGATGCAGGTCTTGTGAAGTGAATACTTCCTGAGCTGCTCTCTCGAAGTCACTACCCACATGCGCGTTCGATACCGAACCAATACGCTGGAAGCTAATCATGACTTGGACCTCGTGTTCTTCCTTTGCACTTAGGAGCTAGTCCGAACTTCAACGGAGAACTCTTGCTGCAGTGTACAGTCCGAGACAACTGATTTCGTAATCCTTGCAAGGCACTTGCTGCACGTTTCATCTGCGCAATCCTACTTATGGCTGCGGACGCGCCAAGGGTCACGCCCGAGAACCTGGAGGCTTATTGTCAGCACGACCGTCGATCATAACAATGTCTCCACTCTCTTCTAAACCGAGTGCCCGCAGGATGCCGAACACCTTAGAACGTTCTTTGTCACTGAAGAACAGAATTACCTTGAGCGCGTTCGGCGCGTCGCTGGCGGACTTGTAGACTTCGACCTGTTTCTCAAGATTCTGTTGCAGCTTAGTGTTGCTGGCGAGCTTGAACTCAACTAGCGACTTATCGAGTGCACCGCGAGAAATCTTGAAGTCGACCGGACCGCGCCCGTCATTTACCTCGCGACCAACATCCGAAGGAGTAGCGAACCAGGTAAGGCGAAAGAGGAGTTGCAGATCACTCTCTCGTCGAAGCGGCTTTCCTTCAGCGTAAAATAGACGGTGCCCGCCCTTATTCTCTATTACGTCCTTAAGAAACAGTACTCGGGCGCGGGCCTCCTGATGCGTGTTTCCGGTCCAGTTATAGAACCCCGTCTCAGTAGCCAGTCCAGCCACGAAGGTCCGAACCTTTTCGATGTATAGGCGTTCTGATTCAGCAACCTTTAGATCGCTGTAGGCTTTAGCTTCCTCGCCATGGTCCTCCTTATAGCGAATGTAGTATTCGATCAATTGTGGGAATCGCCGAATAACATCGTCTCGTGCTTCCCGTTCTTCTTTTGCACTGTAATCCTCTGGTAGCCTGGTGGCGAAGTAGTTGTTTATCTGTGCACGGAGTTGACTATCCTCCACCGACTGAACGATGTCGTTATAGTCTCGAACTAGCCCGTTTCGATTGATCCAATTTTCGTCCTTCGTCAGGATATTCTTGGGCGTTAGGAGTACGTAGTCCTCCCCATCCCACGGAAGATCAAAACTCTTGCTCTCCCAAACTTGCGTACTGTAGTTGAATCGCACCTTTTCGACTGCTATACGGCGCCGAAGCTCTGTGCGGATGTGTCGCAGTGCAAATGCTTGGGTGTAATCGAGTAGGGAATTCTTGATAAGATTGGTAGTAAAATCACTTACATTGTCGCGACCGACGCCAGACTCGATAAGGGTTAGCTTCTCAAGATGACTGCCTTCGGTGACGCGTTCGTGGCCGAAATCGGTGAAGAACGCAGTAAGATTGCGATTCAGCGCACGTGCAAACTGTAGCCCCAAACCACTTCCAGAGTTGCCTGATGCGGAAAAACCGAGCCAATTTTGCTTAACCTCAGAGAAGGTGAACCAACTCTGCAACAAGCCTTCCTCGATACGTCCGCTTACTGATTTGTCCCGGAGAAATCGAAGATAGTCGATCATCTGTTCATGCAGGCGTTTGTACTTTGCTTCTTCACTATTAAAGAGGAGGAACGGATCGATGAATAGCGGAAGATCATTAATTAGCGATATGTTGAATGCTCCGTACTCTTCCAATACTTGCGGCGCAACTTCAAAGAAGTCGGTAAAGTAGATCTCCGCGGAGATGTCGGCCGATGATTGCATAGGGCTACCGCCTGTCAGGCACTTCAGTTCCCTGCTTCTACTATATTACACTTGCTGCGCTAATCACTCATCCAATCCAAGTTAGAGAGAATCCTGAACGCGTCGCGGCGAGCTGAAGTCTTACACTTCTCGCAGTTCCGCCTTTAGGCGTATCAGAATTCTGCGCGTTGCAAATTCCACTATTGTGCTCATGTTGTCTAACAAGATGCGCTGACGCTCTTCGAAGACCTTAGTTCCGTGGAACAGGTTGCAGCGAGCTTGGTAGATCAACTCTAGAATAGCCTTCGGATCATACTGCGCAGCCCTACGAGCTATTCTCTGATCTCTAGACAGATCAGGTGCTCCTGTTTCGTAATCTTCATGACGATAGAAGTGGCCGTTACCGATAAGATCGACAAGTGCGTCTACAGCTGTACGACAAGGCTCGTCTGCTTGTATTTCAGTTTGCAATGTGCGCAATCCGTAGAAATCCACAACATACGATGTGGCTGTCTTTCGATCTGGAGGCGGAGCATAACGGCCTAGTCTCGGTGGCCGAACTTGACCCTTGGCAATTAGTAGCTTGCCTACTTCTGTGTAAACTCGGCTGAAGGCTACATATAAGCTCGTAAAGCGATCGAAAGAGTGAGCGAGATTGAGCGTGCCAGATCGTGTATTGGCAGAGTATTTGGGGATCCTCGAACCTATATGCTCTCTCGAGTAGGGACCATCATGAGACTTCGCTTTGCGGAGCCACCGGGTACAGAAGGAGTCAAGCTGTACGACGTCAATGTGCATTCCTGTACCTTAACCTGATGGGCTGTCTGTACCATCTATGGGAAAATACTTCGTACCGCGTGCATACCCTTGTGTACGGAGACGCTAGCCAAGCTCATTCTGACGTTTGGCGATCAGCGACCGGATCTCGGGCACGAGGTCGTTCGGGACCTCCATGAAGGTCTGGGACCGGTCCTCAAAGGCAGCCTCATCTTCGGCGCTCGCTTCTACTTCTGTCTGCTCCTGGTAGTGTCCAAGGACCTTCCGCGCTTTTTCCTCGTTCCAACCTGTAGAAGATTTGTGCTGATTCACGAGCCTCCTCGAAATAGGTGCCTGCCACCTACCTATAGATTACACGGAATCGTTCGCATACCAGCGGCAGATCCACAGTCGGCACTTTGCCACTGCTTGGCAGGGTACGCGAGAAGAAACGCCAGTGCGCATCCCGCCAGTACTCCAGCGAACGGTCACCCTCTTCTTCTTCGTAGGCGAATTGAGCAGCAACTTTGTTGTAAGGCACCACGTCGACCTCGGTCGTCTCGACAATGCACAAGGGATCGCCGTTTCCGTCAAGGACTACGGTCTTCACCCCGATCTTGGGCAAAGGTTCTCCTTCGGCCTCGTACTCCCACAGCGCCGAGCAGGTCGCCGTCTTGTTTCCGGATGCGAGCAGGGCCCCAAGCTCGTCCGCCATTCCGGGAGAGTCCCCCCATCCTTCCGCCACATACTGCTCATCCGCACCAGCGAATCCGCCGGGAGCGTAGCCAGGTAACTTCGCCAATATGCCTTGATCTGTTTGTCGTCCATGCTCGTTCTCCAATCTACGAATGGAAGACCAGGGTAGTTCGCGTCAGTTCGAGGTAGTCGTAAGACTCGAAAGCCGCCGCGACTGCCGGTATCTGAGCTACGAAAAGGTCTTCCAGATCGGCGTTCGTGATGTTACCGGTCGAGATGAGCAAGAGCTTGAACGGTCTGTGGAACAGCAGAAAAGAGTCAACGAAATCCCTGTCTTTGGTTATCACCACCCGCGCGGCACTGGTGGAAAGTTCATTGAGCTCTGCGTCGGTAGTACGATTACCGGCGGGCAAGTCGAGCGTGTGGACCACGTCATGGCCCGCGTCGCGCAACCTGTATGCCAATCGGCGGGGGAGTTGCGCGTCAACCAGGAAATTCACGCACGGATAGGCTCGGTACGCTTGACCTTGCTCAACCGCGCAGCGTAGGAGAGCACGGCGAGCAAGTCGTCGCGTTCCAGATCCTCGTAGTCGGCCAGGATCTCATCGTTCGTCATACCGGCGCTCATCAGCTCCAGCAACGTCTCGACCGGATACCTGAGACCCCTGACGACCGGCTTCCCGTGACATATCTGTGGATCGATGGTGATGCGTTCAAGCAGGTTGTCCATACATGTAGTCTACGGCGCGAGATGAGCCGCTTCAATAAAGACGGACGTGCGCTTTGAGAAGGTATGTTATCAGGAGACTACTTTCACTGATCAGGCGTCTATAAAGTTGTCGAGTAACAACTCCTCCTGTCCTGCCCATGAATGATGCATACTATGATACAAAACATCGTCGTGGCGGTTGATGTTTGATTCGCGTACATGCAGAATGATGTACTCTTCGTCACCTTTCCACGTTAGCCGCAGCAAACTTAGGTGGTCAATCTGATTGTCGTCCTCCATCATTTGTCATTGCAGCCCGTCGAGCAACAGCTTCGCCATATTGTCGACATCTCTCTAGTTTGACTTCTTTCCAATCACGAAGGTGATGTGGATACACAGACGCTTATCCGCGTAATGATGAGTCTCAGAAAGCCTGTGTCTGATGGCTCTCTTGAAGGCTCGCTTCTTCATTGAATCCGAGGCTTGGTACGAGATAGGTTTGATCCGAATCGGAATAGTTACTATCGGTGCCTCGCCTTGACACAGGGGGCAGTGAAATTGCGACAGGCTTCCGATCTTGGAGGACAGGTTCGATGAGAAAGCTGACAATAACACTGGCTTCCTTCTGAAGAAATGTGCTCGTGGGTCGCCGCTCATCAGGATATGGTTGAGCCATACTGATACAGGAAATAGCCTAACGTCGTCGCTGCTTATCGTCTCCTCAAGGTCGTCGCCATTGGCTACATTGTAGGTTCGAATGATGTGCCTGCGAATACGACGATGGTCGGGCTCGTCCGAACTAAGGAGAGAAATAAACTCGTCAGTGAACAGATTATCGTTGCTCATGACAACCTCTCGATCAGGCTAATCGCTCATCCGATCCAGGCCGGAGAGGATCCTGGAGGCGTCGCGGCGGCCTGAGCCTGTCCTCGCCGGGCGCTTGAGGTTCCAGCGGAAGTTCTTGTATGGGTCTGCCGCGCCGTGGCCCGTGCGGTGGGCCGCCTGCACGGCGTCGAGGGCCTCGTAGACCTGCTCTTCGGGCACGCCTTGTATCTCGGATCGGATGTCGGCGATGACCGGAGGTCTGGTCGTGAGGTTGCGCATGACGGCGAGGACCGAAGACGCCGGGTCACCGCGCCGTTCGCCGAAGATGTCGGTGCCCTGCTTGCCCATGAGAACAGGCGGCCGCGGGAAGCGGCCGAAGACGGGCACGGCGTAGTGGGCGTGCCTGAGAAGGAGCTGGCCTTTTTCGAGCTGGAGCAGCTCTTCGCGGGTCGTGCCCGAGAAGGAACGGTAGCTCGCGTTGGTAAGCTCCTCGTCGCCGATGCGGCCGTAGAGACTCGTTGCTGCGTTCCCGATCACCTCGTCGTCAACCTTGCTCCTGAACTGCTGCGCCCCGAAGAGCGTGAGGTTGAGGTGCCGTCCGCGGGCCGAGATGTCTACGAGGGTGTCCTTCAAGGACGACGTACGGGAGTTGCCGGAAGGCGCGTACTTGTTTAGCTCGTCGACGAAGATTATTAGCTTGTCCACCCCGAGCCCGCCGGTTTCGGCGAGCTCCCAGATCTTCGAGATAACGCTCGTGACGATAAGGTCCTGGGGCACCCCGGTGAGCTGGGAGATGTCCACCACGCGCATCTCGTTGTCCTCGAATGGGCCGTCCGCGCGCGGTAGGTCGCCGTGCTCGACGCGCCCGTGCGCGAGAAGCCCGCCGCACTTGTTCGGGAGCACCTTGAAGCGGTTTCGGACCTTGGCGATGGTCATGTGGTTGTGGCCGTTCCAGGATGAGACGTTCTTGCCATCCGCGCGGGCGGCCTCGAAGTAGTCTTCTATCTCATCGAGCAGAGCGTAGAAGTCTGCCGTCGTCCTGACGCCCCTGTCGCGCAGCTCCTCTATAAAGCCCCTGAACTTGTCGTCCATGTCCGATGGCTCGAAGACGTATCCGGCGTAGGGCAGCACATCCCCCAGCTCCCAGATGATCGGGTAGACCCGGGAATCTTCTCCGCGCGCGTTCCTCAGGGTGTTCAACTTGCGGGCGGGGATGCCCTCGGCGTGCACGATCCGCTCTCCGGACTCCATCCCGTAACGTAAGGGGGCGAAGATCTTCAGGTTGTCGAAAGGCTTCATCTCTATTCCCAGAGATTCGTACATCTCCCTGTCTTCGCGCGGCAGACCCCGCTGCCCGGCCCTCTCGTAGCGCTCCGCGAGCTCGGGGTCGTCTTGTGCGCTTACCTCGACGGGCTTGTCCAGGAAAAGTAGGTCGGCACCCTTCACGTTGAACATGAGCGCGGCGACCTTCTTGTCTTGGATGTTCTGGAACGTGCTCGCGATGGTAAAGAGGGCGTGGCTGGTCTTGGTGGAGAGACCGCTCATACCTGTGATGTTGAGATGGCCCGCTTCTGGCCCGAGCAGGTATTCCTCATCTACATAGAGTGGCGTGCGCTGCGGAGAACCATCTCTCTCATTGCCATTCTCGTGCAGGAGCATCGGGATGCTGTGGCCCGAGAAGTCCTCGGTCCCGAGGGCGAACTCGATGGCCGCGTTCGTGGCGAAGAATACGGGCCCGGTGCGTACGGGGCGCTTGGACTTCTTTCGCTCGTCGCGGTGTTTGGTGGCAAGGACTCGGGCTCTGAAGACCAGGATCTCCACCCGTTCGGAGAGCGCTTCGAGCGAAGGGTCACCGTCGTAGGCGTAGAAGTCGTCGAGGAAGCTCTGGAGATCAGAGTAGCGGCGCGGGTCGTCGAGGACGGCGACGGCCGTGGCGTCCTCGGACTCGGCGGCCACGATGTGCCCGATGTCCAGATTCTGGGCGGCTTCGGTCTCCGCGGTCCAGAAGAAGAACTCGTGGGCCGTGGCCGGGCTCTCCTCGCTGGTAACGACCCGGCCTATGGGACCCGAGGTCTGGTCCAGATAACTATCGTGCAGCATCTAGTTCCTCCCGTTCGATGCGAGTTGGCGCTCCAGCCGTGCGTAGGCCCTCTCCGGGCCTTGCACCAGCGGCTTCAGGATCTTCTCGACGTACTGGATCGGGTAGATCATCGCTGGCCACCTCGGATCGGGCTTCGCCAGGGGCGCCCGCTCGGCGAGGATCCAACGCGATATCTCGTCGACCTGCTCGGGTTCGGTGTCGCGCGGCGCTTCGACGCGCATGAGGGAGCCGAGGGCGTCGGCGCCGCGCTGCGGCGGCCACATCCTGAGGTACCAGGAAGTGCGCCGCTCGCCCCGGTCGCGACGAAGCTGCCAGTCGGGGATGAAGCTCGTCGTCCGCATCCCTGGCCCAAGGTCGAGCAGCATCCCGATGTCCTTTCCCACAAACTCAGGACGGGCCACGCTCTTTATTAGGCCGACGGCGCGCCTGTTCGATTCCCTGATCTCCTTTAGTTGTCCGTCGACCGCGATCCAGGCTTCGGAATCCTCCAGAACCCTGTCATCACCCTCCCACCGCCTGAGCAGCTCTCCCTCCAGCCGCTCCCTTAGCGACCTTACCCTCCCGCGTGCCCTCTCTCTCATACCTACATAGTCGGATGGGTCAGCGTCAGCTATATACCCCGCGGAGTCCAGTACGAGGTGGGAGGAAGAGGGGACCTCCTCAGGATCGAGTTCGGAGAATCCCGCCGCGAGAAGCAGGTCCCAGAAAGTATCGACGCCCTGGTCGCCGGCGCTGCGGGGTAAGATCACGGCCTGCACCACTACAGGCGGGCTCTCCAGCGGCATCCGCGAGAACCGCCTCCCGCACCGGTTGACGATAGTGGCCGCCACCGTGGATACGATCACGGGGGACATCCCTATGCGCCCGATCTCACGCGAGCTCTGCACCCCATCCAGGAAGTAGCAAAGCCGCGAGATGCCTTCGTGGCCGCCGAGGTCCCTGGATCCCACCGGGGACTCCAGGTGGTGCGGGCGCCCGGTCGGGAAAGGCTCGTCTTCCTCAGGGAGACGACGGTCGAACTGCTGGGCCTCCAGATCGCATGACCCCGCTCCTGCTCTCACGTGGATGCCCCTGCGCCCAGCCCCTTCGATGGCCTGGCTGATTTTCGCTACAAAGTCGCCTACAGCGCTCCCCGCTTGCATAGGTGGCAGTATACGCGGGCTCGCCGCCGAAGACTATCCTTCTTCGTCAGGTTCAGGTACAGGAAGCTCGAACTGCCTTTCGGCGAGCCCGACGGCTGTACTGAAGCTCCTGCGCTCCTCTGGTGTCTGTGAATAGGCATCTCGGGCCATCTTGAGCACCTTCTTCGCCTCGCTGCGTTGCTCGGTGGCGTTGGGGATTTCCTTGGAGAACGCGTACGTAAGGTCGTCGCCACTTGCGGAGTAGAAATGTATGTAGATGGTCTTCTGGCGGCCGAGGCCAGTGAGGGCGGCGTCACCGCTGATCTGGGAGATGTTGAGGGCGGTGCCGGCGGAGAGCGGTTCGCCCTCCATCGGGTACACGCTGAGGGCGAGGCGGACGACGGGCCCGTAGAACGTCTTGTAGAACTCCAGCCGGCGCACGATGCGGGCAGGGCCGCGGACCGCTTCCACCTCTTCCCTTTCGGAGGCGATGATTATGTGTCCTTGTGGGGGACGCATCGACTCGCGGCCCTGAGTGGAGATCACACGCGCCTGCACGCCTCTTTCCGCGACCGCCCCGGCGAGGCTCTTCCTGACGCGCTCGGGGAGATCTAGGCCCTTACCTTTCTCCTGCGTCAATGGGCGTACCTCTCGAAGAAGCGGGCGAAGTAGTTTATGGCCTCGAAGTAGTCGTCCAGGCGGACCCACTCGTTCGGGGAGTGGAGCCGGCTCCCCGTGTTCGCCACGCTACCGGTCATGATGGTCGGTATCCCGAGGTCGGTGACCAGGAGTGAGGTCGGCCCGCTCCCCCCGATGGTCGGATACACGATGGGCTCTTCACCCAGATCCTGCCACGTCCGTATCGCAATGGTGACGATGGGTGAGTCGACGGGCGTCTTCGCCGGCTCGACGCCGTGAAGGTCGACCACCTCGATATCCTCGAAGCCGCGCTCCCTGAGGTGGGTCCGGATCAACTCCAGTACAGGACCGGGGCTCTGGCCGGCAACGAGCCTGAAGTCCATCTTCACGAACGCCTCCGAAGGTACGATGGTCTTGGAGCCTGGACCAGTGTAGCCTGACTGTATGCCCGCGATGTTCGCGGTGGGGCGCAGCAGCATCTCCCGGAGCGCGTCCTGGCCGGAAAGCTCCCTGTCGAGCGACTCCACACCCCAGGACTCACGCAGCGCATCGTGATCGAAGAGGATGCGGTCTATGGCTTCCAGGTCCTTCTCCGAGGGTTCTTCGGCGAGGGCGTCGAGGCCGTCCAGTGTTATCTCACCATTCTCGTCCTTGATGGTTCTCAGGGCCTGGATGAGGCGCCAGACAGGGTTCGGGGCTATGCCGCCGTACATGCTGTGCAGGTCGTGGGAGGCGCCACGGGCGCGTAGTTCCACATAGGCCATCCCTTTGGTGCCGCAGAAGATCATGGGCCGCCCCGCCTCGTCTTTCAAGGAGCCCTCCCAGAGGCAGGCGTCGGCGGAGAGGAGATCGGCGTTGGATCGTACGAAGGGCGCCAGGTTGGGGCTGCCGATCTCTTCCTCGCCCTCGATGAGGAACTTGAGCCTGAAGGGCAGTGGGCCGCGCTCCTCTGTGTACAGACGCAACGCCTGTATGCGGGCGAGCACGTCCCCCTTGTCGTCAGCGACGCCTCGGGCGTAGAGGCCCCCGTCCCTGACCTGAGGCTCGAACGGATCGCTCTCCCAGAGATCCAGGGGTTCGGGCGGCTGCACGTCGTAGTGGCCGTAGGAGAGAAGCGACGACTCGCCTGAGCCGATCTCCGCGAAGACCACGGGGTGTCCTTCGGTCTCCACGATGCTGGCCTCGGCACCTGCCTCCTCCAGCTTCCCCGCTACCCACTCAGCGCAGTTGCGGAAGTCTCCGTCCTCGTCCTCGCGGGCGGAGATCGAAGGCATCCGAAGGAACTCGTTCAACTCCCCGAGTAACTCTTCTCTCGAACCATATACGCGCGCACGCAAATCCATCAGCCAGACCTCCTTTGTGACTGCGATGAGGTTAGCACTTTCGCGCCCGGCCTTCGCGTCTTCTGACGTGGTCCATCTGGGAGGTTGCTGATATATTGGGACCCTAGGTAGACCTGTGGAGAAGAGACCTGATCGCGACCTGGAGTCCCGCCGCAGAGGCAACCACCACAGGTGGGATTCCGACGACTTCTTGGGCCTGGACGTAGAGAAGATGAGTCCGAAGGCCCAGGCCGTAACGGGCGTGGTGACGGGCGGTTTGATCCTCCTCGCCGCCGCACTCCTGATAGCTTTCACTCACTTCTGGTGGCTGATCTTTATCTTCGGGTGGGCAGTCTTTCCAGCCTTCGGCGTCTTCGCCAGGGGTGTCGCTGGCCTGGTCGATACTCGCTCGGAGCCTCCGGCGGCGAATGCCAGGGAGCGCGAGCTACTGGAAGCCCTCCGGAAAAGCGGTGAATTGACGCCTGCGCAAGCGGCTATGGAGACCTCGCTCACGGTAAACGAGGCGGACGAGATGCTCAAGGATCTCGCCGCCAAGGGCCACCTCGATGTCAGGGTACGCGGGGGAGGACTGTTCTACGGGCTGTGGGAGACCGACTCCGAAGCCGTCAGGAGGAGGCTGGGGGACGAGTAGTCATGTTTCTGTCGCAACACGCTCATGGTATCATTCAGGACCCGGAAGGGATTTTTCGGCGCGTGAGATCTGGAGTATAGGGTAGACACTGGTTCATGGGAGAACGTAGGATACCTGAGACGCTCGAGGAGGCTTACCGCCTGCGGGATACGGCCGACTCGTTGCAGGAGAGAGACTTCTACCAGGAGCAGGTCTACCATCTGAGGCGCGAGGAATACCGCTCGCGCGGCATAAGGACAGAGATCTCCTCTCGGCGCCGCGAGCGCCAGAGCGCTATAGAGTTCTCCCGAGAGATGTTCTTTCTGGAAGTCGCCGAGATCTCTCGCCAGGGCCCAGGGGCCCGCGAGACCCGCGCCGCCCAGCACGAGGCCCGCAGGTACGCCACGCGCCTCGATACCCACGCCTTCCTGAAGCAGCTCGCTTCACCCCATTCAGGTGCCGTGGAGCTGTACAGGCGCAACTACCTGGAGCTACTCAGGATGGGCAAGTCTCCATCCGAAGCTTACTACCTCTCGCGGGTTATCGGGCTGGCGGGGGAGGAAGAGTTCAGGTATGCCCTCCAGAGCGTGCGCGAGACCGGCTATCCGGCCCGGGGGGGCGTAGCCTACGCCGTGGAGCGGGCGGCGATCCAGATAAGGGACCTGCCTGGGGGCATGATCCTGATCCTTCTCACCTTCTTCGCCTCTCTGTTCGCCTTCGTGTGGGCTACCCAGACCTGGAATACGGCAGAGGCAGGCACGATCTTCTTCGTCTCTTTAGGCCTTATCGCCGCCGGGGCGCTGATGTTGATCTCAGCGATCTTTATCGTTACCTTTATCAGGTCGATAAACAAGTAGCCCCTTGCCTGGGGGCGCGAACATCATGTGAGGTGAACATAGATAAGCCACATTCACCCCCATAACCCCTAAATCATACCCCCCGTCGTGTACCCATAAATTCCCGCTCTCCAACTGTCAACTACTGTCAATCCAAACTGTCAGCCTTTCTAGCTTCCGCTGTAGCTTCTCTGCCTGCTTTGGTCTAATCGTCTGTAGCTCTCCTATCTGTTGCTCCCATGCCGCTATAGCGTCCTGTGGCGTGCTGTACTGTCCAAGATGTATTACAGCCTGCTTGACCTTCCCTTGCTCACGGTAGGAGCGCACAGCCTGATAGTAGATACCGTACTGTTCACCGTCCCGCTCGATGTTGACCGCTCGTATGTAGATGGTAGCTCCTATGTAGTATTTATTATTGATACTACTTACATCACTATCAGCTGTCAAGGGCAGCCGATTGGTGATTAGGGCGTATCACGCGATACATAAAAAGGTGTAGAGATATGCTACTTATATGGCTTGGGAAAGGCGGTTGGGCCTGAGTTCGGGTCTGACCTCAAGTAGCGAACGACAAGGAGGCGACCTTCTTGAACTCACTTGAGGCGCGTGTCGGCACGTTGGTGGGACTCCTGGATGGAGTCAAGCGGACTGGGAAGGGGCGCATTGGCACTATAGAGAGAATCTACGGTCATCCTGACGACTTGGCGATGGACGTGCGGTTCGAGGACGGAAGCGTTGCGCTTTACTGGTACGACGAACTGCGAAGGATGGAGGGGTCACTACAGGAGCCCAAAGCACTTGCAAGCATATGACGCCCGTAGAGGTACAGTGGTGCAGGTCAGGGAGGGATACTGGAAGAGCCAGTCTGCCTGTATGAGAGGCACAGTTCAGAACCTATAGGGGCAGTCGGAATACGCGGCTGTGGATGTTCTGCTTGAGGACGGGCGGGGGTCGGCGAAAGAGTAGGGGGCGTCAGCGTCTCACCAATCCGCGAGCCGACCGGAGTACAGAGATAGAGCACATCTTCAAACCTCTCACCCTTCACAGCGTCCAGCAGCCGGCGTAACTCGTCGGGTGTGAGCACATGCTGTTCCTTCATCCACTCTTCCAGGTACAATCGTACGGTCAACTTGTCGGCTGGTACGTATCCGTCGTCCCAATGCTTTAGAACCTTCCTTGCGTCCGCCCTACTCTTCCGGTAGATGTTCTAACCTTGTCTTTGGCGTCCCTGTACTTCGCTACCCAACGTCCATCTTTGCGTTGGTAAACACTGCCTTCCACTGTCACTCCCAACTTTCAAGGGAGCGGTAATGTTGACTTGTGCAGGGAAAAGGAATTCGTTACCTTTACCAGGTCGATAAACAAGTAGCCACTTTACCTCGGGGCGCGAACATCTTGCGGGGGGCCTGATCCACGCGCCGGTGCCAAAGTCCGAGACGTCTCAAAAGGCGCCAACGACTTACGGCGGGCGGCGGCAACGCCGTGAGCAGCAGAAAGCACTCCGGCGCCGGCGTCTCCTTGTGGCGCTGCCTATCGTGATCGGGCTCCTCACAGGCGCGCTCTTCCTGTCACGCTCGATGGAGAGAGAACCGGTAGCCCGCCTCGAGGTCCCAATACTCAGTTCAGGTCCTGAGGCCCCCACCGCGGGGTCGCGGTCAGGCTCGAACCCTGATCTTCGGACCGGGTCCGAGGCGGCCTCAGACGTCACCCGTGTGGAGACGGAACTCACCGAGGAGAAGACAGAGTCCCTGCGGAGCGAGCTCGGCCAGATAGCGCAGGCGTTTCCCGCCACCTACGGGGTGGTTGTCCTTGACCCCTCCTCGGGTGAGAGGGTGGCGATGGACGCCGACCGGCGCTTCCTCGCAGCCAGTCTCAACAAGCTACCGGTCCTCATGACGCTCTACAGGGCGGCAGCCAGCGGCGTGGTGGACCTCGACGACAAGATCTCCATGCAGGCCTCCGACGTGCAGGCTTACGGCACGGGTGTGCTCTACACCTACCCCGTTGGGCACACTATAACCCTGCGCGAGTGCGCCAGGCTCCTGATCAAGGAGAGCGACAATACGGCCTGGAAGATGCTCGACAGGTATCTGGGAAGGGATTACATCAGGGCCGAGTTGTACCGCGTGGGCGCTCGCTCGACGGAGTACTGGTTCCCCAACACCACGACCCCCGACGACGTCCTGCTCGTGCTGGAGAAGATCTCCGATCCCTCATACACCACCCCCCACCTCTCGGCAGAGATGCTCGACGTCATGACGAACACTTCCTTCGAAGAGCGCCTGCCCCAGCCTCTCCCCGAAGGGACGCGGGTCTCGCACAAGATCGGCTACTACGGATCTACCTTCGCCGACGCCGGAATCGTCTTCCCCGAAGGCGCGCGCGACGCCAGGGAAGCCTATCTCATGGTCGTGATAGCCAGCGACACGAGTGAGTCTGCATCCCGCGCCGCCACGCAGGAGATGTCCCTCGCTACCTACCGCATCCTGTCCGAGCCCGCACAGACGGACGCTCCCGGCAGCAAAGAGCAAGGATCGTAGGAGATGACATGTCCAGCGCCAGGCCGGAAAGGGGCGCTGTCCCGAGACGATACATAGACCGTAATATTAGGCAAGGAGCGAGATCATCAAGCTGAAGTGCTGACTGGCTGATATGCTGAAGACAACGAGAGGGGGATGTATTCATGAGGTGTCTGCCGGTAGTCTTCGTCGCCATCTTACTTGCGGCCGCAGGCCTCATCCGTGTAGACTCGTCCGCCGAGGCAGCAGGCGGAGGCTACGCCAGCAGGTGCGGAGGGGGTGAGATCTTCTTGTACGCCAGAGAGAAGCAGCTGCTCACCTTGCACGACAGCGCTCGTAAGAACCACGGCTTGAAGCCTTTCTGCGTGCATCCCGCCCTACAGAAAGCCGCCCGTGCTCATTCGGAGGACATGATCCAACACGACTACTTCTCTCACGACTCCAGGGAGAGCAACGAAAACCCGTGCACCCGCATCCGTCGCTTCGGTTACAGCTCGTCCTACTGCGCAGAGAACATCGGATACAACACTACTCCGGAAGGCGTGTTCCAATCCTGGATGCGCAGTTCCATCCACCGCCCTAACATACTGGATGGGAGGTTCCACGAAATAGGCATAGGTGCCTGTACAGGCGACTACAGCGATTCCAAGACCACCATGTATACTGCGGACTTTGGTGGCCCCGCTGAACAAAGGTCAGAATAGGTCCAATTATTAAGAGATATTAAGGAAATCGTAGAAGATATTGGCAACAGTGTTGACACTGTGGGCTAAAGGTGAAAAAATGTGACCTGTAGAGGCAGATCTCGAATAGGAGGTAGATTTGAAGAAGGTAATGTTATTAGCGGCTATGCTGGCCATGGTGTTGGCCGCCGCTGTCCCGGCTCTGGCGCAGTCGGTGACGCAGGTCGGCAGTGGCAATCAAGCTTGCGTCCAGACTGCTGTACAGGCAGAGGTCGGCAAGGTGCAGATTAGCCAGTACGGGGACAACGTCAACATCCAGAACATAGCCCAGGAGTGCAACGTCAACGTGGCGCAGGTCGAGGAGGTCGTCGCCAGCGCTAGTGCGGCCGCTCCGGCTGCCGTGCAGTATCAGTATGCAGCGCCTCAAGCGCAGTACTCAGCCCCCACCGCCAGCCCCGCTGCCCCAGCGGCCGAGCTTCCCCCCACGGGTGGTTCGTCGCTCATCGCGCTCGGTGCCGGTGTCCTGCTGGTAGCCGGTGGTCTACTGGCCCGCAGGATCGTCCGCTAAGCGACAGGACGAGGCCTAACCAGGCGGGTCCCTTCGGGGGCCCGCTTTTTTCGTGCCCGCTTCGCCCGCCCGGCGGCTTGTATTCGGAGGATGTTGTGGATATCCTCATGAGCGGTGATCTTGCTTGAGCGGTGTAATCTTCAGGCTCTCCGCGGGTTTTCTGGTGGGGGTTTTGGCCCTGCTGGCTACGTTGCTCTACCTGTCGGATTACTACACTGGCGAGCAGCAGCGTCTGGCCGCTGCCGGGGACTTTGCGGGGGCGATGGAGGCGTCGCGGAAGGCGGTTCGCCTGGACCCCTTCGATACCGACGCGCTCCAGGCGCAGTCCTTTCTATGGCGGCAGCAGAAAAGGCGCGATAGGGCGGTTCTGGCTCTCAAGGAGGCCATAGAGCGGGACCCCA
>DASSCV010000308.1:0-7001 GCA_035697505.1 Rubrobacter sp. | reverse complement strand
CTCACGTCCATGAGGACCAAGTGTGGCCGCAGCTCCCTGCACAAGGTGAGGGCCTGTTGACCGTCGTTGGCTTCAGCGATGACTTCGATGCCATCTTCGCCTGAGAGCATGGTTCTGAGACCTTCTCTGACCAGGGCTTGATCGTCTGCTATCAGGACGCGTGCCGCCTTCGGCGCTGCCGCTCCTTCACCATTCCCCATTTTCTTACCTCCCCTTACCATCTATCTGGACCGACGGTATCTCCGCCACCACTTCCGTGCCTTCTCCAGGCCTGCTTTGGACTTCCAGGTGGCCGCCCAGCAGTGCCACTCTTTCACGCATGCTGGAGAGACCCAGACGCTCACCGGGCCCACCCCCGTCGGTGATCTTCTCCGGGTTGAAGCCAGGCCCCCAATCCCGCACTTGCAAGCGAACAGAGTCGTTCAGGCGCCGGAGTATGATCCTCACCCGGGCAGAGGGAGCATGCTTGTGGACGTTGGTGAGGGCCTCCTGTGCGACCCGGAAAAGCGCTGTCTCGACCTCGGGGGGCAGACGTTCATCTCCCAGCGCTTCCTGGTAGTCGACCTGGGAGCCTTCGCTACTGATCTTCTCGACCTGCAGGCGGACAGCGGCCGCCAGCCCGAAGTCGTCGAGCGCGGTGGGCCTGAGGTCGGCTATGACATACCTGGCCTCACCGACCGTCTGTTGCACCAGCTCCAAAACCCGGGCGAGGGCTTTGCGGCCCTTCTCGGAGTCGGGTGGGTGTTGCCTGGCAAAAGCCTGCAGGAGCTGATGGGCCCCTGCGGCCGTCTGCGCGAGACCGTCGTGTACCTCGTAAGAGACCTTTCGGCGCTCCTCTTCCTGGGCCGTTATAAGCTTCCTGATCAGGTCCTGCAGCCGGTTCTCACGCTCGGCCAGCTCAGCGTAGAGCCGCGCGTTCTCCAGGGCGCTTGCACCCTGGTTTGCGAGGCTGATCAGGGTCTCCTCATACTGCCTCTCCATAAGGGCTTCCGGTCCGTAGGCTTCGAGCACACCGATGGGCCGCCCCCGCACCAGCAGCGGGAGGTTCAGGCTCACGAGTTGCGATTCGTCCGCATCCCCCGGTTGCCGCAGCCTGACGGCCTGGTACTTCCTGGTCTCCAGGGCCTTCTGGCGGGCTGCCGCTGCCTGGGGGGAGAAGCGTACCTGGCGCCACAATCCCTCCAGACCCGAGGAGCGCCAGATCCTCAGTTCTCCCTCCTCGTCCGGGATACTGATGACCGCGGCGGTGAGATTCGAGACGCGGCTTGCTATCTCCAGTAGTCGCGAGCCGATCTCTTCGCGCTCCAGGCTGGAGCTCAGGATCTGGCCCGCTTCGTAGAGGCCTAGCAAGGCGTCCAGGCTGCGCTGCAGACGCTCCGCGGAACGTTTGCGCTCTGTTATGTCGTGCACGATGACGCACAACGCCTCGCCGCCGCCGTAAGAGATCACGCTCGAACTGACCTCGACGTTCACCAGCGAGCCGTCTTTCCTCCGGTGACGCCGCTCCCCGATAAAGTGGACCCCCTCGTCCTGGATCTTCTCTAGATACAGGTCGATGCTCTTGCGGTCGTGCGCCACGACGTCGTATAGAGTAAGCCCGAGTCCTAGCATATCCTGGGCTGTATAGCCGAGCAGGTTGCGGTACGCGACGTTCGCTTCGAGTATGAGCTTGGTGTCGATGTCGACCACGAAGATCCCCTCGGCGGCCTGCTTGACCACCGTCCTGTAACGCTCCTCGCTCTGACGCAACGCCTCTTCAGCACCCCTGCGCTCGGAGATCTCCCTCTGCGCCTCTTCGTAGAGCTTCGCGTTGTCCACGGCCAGGGCGGCACGCCTCGCCAGCTCCTCGGCGAGTCTCAGGTCTGTCTCCTCGTAGCTCCGCCCCGACTCCGCGGAGACCAGCGTGATCGCGCCGTGATTCCTCCCCCGCGCGACCATGGGCACGACCATGTAGGACCTCAAGCCAAGCTCCCTCATGATCGTCCTGTGCTCCACGTCCACGGCGGCCTGATCAAGGAGCTCCTCTGGTATCTCCGCCATCATGTCCGGTTCGCCGGTCTTGAGCACCTTGCGCACCCCCCGCGTCGTTTCGGGGTCCGATGGGAAGCGCTCTTGCAGTTCGTAGGCTAGCGCGACCTTCTCGGGGTCGGAATGCTCCACAGCGAGCCTCTCGACAGTGCCGTCCTCCTCCATGACGTCGACGGCGCACCAGTCGGCCAGCGTGGGCACCGCGAGGCGGGCCACATTGACGAGTGTGGTCCTGTAATCGAGCGAAGAAGCGAGCGTCGCGCTGCTCTCGGCCAGGAAGCGCAGCACGTCGTCCGCGTGGTTGCGCTCCGTCGCGTCGTGCACCACCATCGAGAAGCCCTTGAGGTTGCCTTTCCTGTCCCTGAGGGTAGTGATGACGGCGCTCGCCCAGAACCTGGAGCCGTCCTTGCGGATCTTTAGCCCCTCCTCCACGTAACGGCCCTCTGCCAGCGCCGCGCGCAGCACATCCTCGGGGTGTCCACGCTCCACATCTTCTTCCTGGTAGAAGGACGAGAAGTGCCGGCCCAGGATCTCCCCTTCCCCATAACCTTCTATCTGCTCCGCGCCGTCATTCCAGGTCGTTACGTGCCCTCCGGGGTCGAGCATGAACATGGCGTAGTCCTTGACCCCTTCGACCATCAGCCTGAAACGCTCCTCGCTCTCGCGCAGACTCTTTTCATGACTCCTCGCCTCGAGCGTGCTCCGCTGGGCCCGATCCCTTGCCGAGCGCAGCGATGACGTAAGCAGGCTGACCAGTACCCCTTCGAGCATGAACGTGATCACGTCTATCCCTTCGAGGCTGAATCCCGTGAGGATGCCCCTGGGGTAGAGGAAGAAATAATCTGTCGCCAGGGCGCTTACGGCGGTGGCCAGCAGGCCGGGTCCCAGCCCGCCGTACCAGGAGCTGACGATTATGGCACCGAAGACAAGAAGGAACGGCGTGTCCTGTACGGTCAGGGGGTCCAGCAGCAGTTTGGTCCCTAGCGCTGCACCGACGGCCGCCATCGCCACGCCATAGCGTAGAGCTATTTCAATAGAGCGTTTCATAGGAAACTGTCATCCTGCCGAGCCTGCCCGTGCAGGCTCGCGAAACATGCCATGGCAGGTTTCCCCCTTGCCTCCCGTGTCGAGGTCCTGCAGTCGGCGTCTTCAGCGCTGTCGGCGTTCCAGGATATCGTGGACCCCTCTTACACTCCTATTGGTGGATCGAATTATACGTTATGTGTTCATCGCAAGGCGGGAACGCGGGTGAGGGGGCGGGGATTACGGTTCCTCGCGACTTCCCGATGCCGACTGCTGCCTACGGCCCGCGAGTCGGGCCGCCAGCCGTTTTGCGAAGCTGACCAAGATCAGCATAACCATTCCGCTCGAGAGCACTATGCTGAGCAAGACAACACCTGCCGTCAGGTACGGATGAGCCGTCAAGTGTTCGCCGAGCCACCGGGCGCCCCAGGCGTCTGCCGGATCATGCGCTACAGCTTCGCCCCAGCGCTGCAGGAGCCAGATGGCGGGTGCGAACACGATGGTCGAACCGACGACCACGAAGAGGCCGGCGAGTCGTTCCTGTCTGCCTGGTACCACGCGCATGGGTAATCCCCGACTTTATCCGGCCGCGAGAAGTATCCGGGCTGGGTCAACTTTCATGAGTACGTTCTTCGATGTCTGGACTTATCGCGGCGAGGTATTCCTCTTGTTCTGCTATATGCTGCGCGAGGTTGCTTGCCTGTGGCGCTCTCCGCGCCCTCTCCAACCAGAATGAGTCAAGGGCTGCATCGATAGCCGTCCTGTCGATAACGTCGGGATCTAGATCCCGTTTGAATTCCAGGTAGGCGACTATGGCGTTCGCTTCTTCCCTGGTGAAGACCGAGAGGCGCCATCGCGCGTAGTCGTAGGAGGTCATGGCACCGTACCTCCTCGGATTGATGAACGCCGACCTGCCGTGCCTGATAGCGAAGGTACGTTCCCCGGCGGGAACCTCGGTGGTCCAGTCGGAGAACCCGTGCGTCAGATGGAATAGTGGGTCCGCCGTCTGGAGCTGGCCGCGCAGGTCGGAGATCAGATACGCCGGCAAGAAGAACCTGAAGCCCGCCTCCGAGAAGAAGCTGAGCGCGTTTGCATGGCCGTCCAGAAAGCCTGCATCGATACCCCTCCAATCTTCCTCGTTCTCGAAGGGACCCACCTCTTCGTACGGCTCGCATCCTTCGAAACTACCCTGCAGGAAACGTCCTCCCGGATGCTCGTTCCCCGCGAAAGCGCTATGAATCTTCTCGATCACAGCTTCTCTGGCGCTCATCCCGGCTCCTAAAACGTTCGCAGGCCTACCGTCCTTCACTATTGTGGACCATCGCCGAAGTCCTGTGGGACGGCACCCTTCGTAATCCGGTAGATCGCTTCTGGTTGAGCAGGCGAATCGCCTGCCCCGCAGTGGATTCCCGCTTGCGCGGGAATGACCTGTAGCCTGACACCTTACTCTGTGTGAGTCAGGTTGAACCGTAGAGTACAATGGCATCCGGTTGTTGTAAATCCTGGCTTGGATGGGGTCTTTTCAGCAGCCCGGTTGGTGTAGGGAACAGCCTGTAACGGGAGTGCGAGATAGCCGGGCAAGGAAATGAAGCGGCGGGGAGACCTGGGCTTGGGGGCGACTCCATCCCTGGTCTTGTTACCTCTCTGAAAACATTCTCGCGGTCTTCGAGCTTCGTGACCATACTCATCGGCTGCATAGTTCTAGTCGGTTGGACGCTCGCTGTAGGGGACTTCAGAGGCGTTCTGCCAGGTCCTGTGGCGATGAACCCCATCTCGGCGGTGGGGCTCTTGTTGGCCGGTGTGTCGGCCTGGCTGTTGCAGGATGAGCGGGCGGACCAGCGAGCGCGTTGGATCTCACGGGTATGCGCCCTCGTGGTGGTCCTCTTCGGCCTGACCAGGCTGATCCAGGTACTCTTTGGCCTGGATCCTGGCGTCGACCAGATCCTGTTCCCCGAGAGGCTCGCCTCTGAGACTGCTTCCACGGGTTTCCCTAACAGGATGGCGTTCGACACGGCGCTCGCCTTCGTCCTGATCGGGGGCTCGCTGTTGTACCTGGGCAGTAGGACCCGCCGTGGCCTCTGGGTCTCACAGTACCTCGCCCTGACTGTGTTCGTGTTCTCCGTACTGGCTTTCGCCGGCTATGTGTACGGCGTCGCGAACCTGTACGGCATCACCTCCTATATCCCCATAGCATCGATGACTTTCGTCGTGCTCTCGGCCGGCATCCTGTGCGCACGGCCCGAGCGCGGCCTTATGGCCGTCGTCACCAGCTCCAATGTGGGAGGTGTGGTGGCGCGCCGTCTGTTGCCCGCCGCCATCCTGGTCCCACTGGTGCTCGGCTGGTTCAGGCTCAGGGGGCAACAGGTCGGCCTATATGGCACAGAACTCGGGGTATCACTCTTCACCGTGGCGAACATGTTCGTCGTCGCCGCCCTGGTGTGGTGGAGCGCCCGCCTGCTCTACCGAATCGACGGCGAGCGCAAACTGGCCGAAGAAGAGATGCGGGAGGCGAGGGAGAGGGCCGAGGAGGCCAACAGGGCCAAGAGCGAGTTCCTGGCCAACATGAGCCACGAGATCCGCACCCCCATGAACGGCGTTATAGGCATGACAGACCTCCTTCTGGACAGCCACCTGGACGAGGAGCAACGCGAGTACGCGCAGACGGTGAACTACTCGGGCCAGACTCTGCTCGCCATCCTCAACGACATCCTGGACTTCTCCAAAATAGAGGCGGGCAGCCTGAGCCTGGAGACCATAAACTTCGAGCTGAGAAGGGAGGTCGAAGAGGTCGCCGCCCTGCTCGCCGGACATGCCCACGAGAAGGGCCTGGAACTGGTCAGCTTCGTCGAGCCAGGCACGCCGACCGCCGTGCGCGGCGATCCCTTCCGTCTGCGGCAGGTCCTCACCAACATCCTCGGCAACGCGATCAAGTTTACAGAGGAGGGCGAGGTGACCCTGCGGGCAGATCTCCTCGAGGACACTCCGGATACGGCCACGGTCTATTTCGAAGTTAGTGATACAGGCATCGGCATGACCGAAAAACAGCGTTCCGGGCTCTTCGAACCCTTTACCCAGGCAGATGCATCGACGACCCGCCGCTACGGGGGCACGGGTCTCGGTCTGGCCATAAGCAAGCAACTGGTCTTGATGATGGGTGGAGAGATAGGCGTGAGGAGCGAGCCCGGCGTAGGCTCCACTTTCTGGTTCACCACTAGGCTCGAGAAGAGTCCGGAGGAAGGGCGGGCGACCCCCGTCTCCCGAGCGGGCCTGCGCGACCTTCGCGTGCTCATCGTCGACGACCACGAGACCAACCGCCGTATTCTGCACAAGCAGATCTCCTCCTGGGGCATGAGGGACGGCATGGCGGAGAACGGGGCGGAGGCGTTGGAAGTGCTCCTGGCAGCGGCCGAAAGCGGGGAGGCATACGACCTGGCGGTCCTGGATATGCAGATGCCAGATATGGACGGGCTACAACTCGCCCGCGCCATAAGCGCAGAACCAGCCATCTCTTCTACCAGGCTGGTGCTGCTTACCTCTATTGGCATCAACATCAACGAGACTGCACGCATGGCCGGCGTGGAGGTCGTCCTCAACAAGCCGGTGCGCCAGTCGCAGCTCCACGACGCCCTCGCGACGATGCTAGGCGCCCCTTCAGAGTCACAGGCCAGACCGTCGCGGAGAGGCGTGAGGCCCGCTCCGCACGCAACACCGGCGGCCGAAGGACAGGCGTCCCGCGGTCACGTCCTCCTCGCCGAGGACTACCCCGTAAACCAGATGGTGGCCATAAGGATGCTCGAGAAGTCAGGCTATCAGGTAGACGCCGTGAACAACGGTAGGGAGGCCGTCGAGGCACTCTCGAATATCCAGTACGGGGCGGTGCTCATGGACGTTCAGATGCCCGAGATGGACGGCTACGAGGCCACCGCCGAGATCCGCCGGCGCGAGGGATC
>DASSCV010000307.1:0-10057 GCA_035697505.1 Rubrobacter sp. | reverse complement strand
CTGGCAGGCCGGTGGGTTTCCGGTCGAACTTCCGGCGATGTCTCTCTCCGAGCCGTTCCAGAAACCCTCGACGATGCTGTACAGGAACTTCCTCGCCATGGAGACCGAGGAGCTCTTGCGCTCTTATCCCATAGACGGCGCAGTGTTGATGGGCGGTTGCGACAAGACCACACCGGCCCTGCTCATGGGTGCGATCACGATGGACCTGCCGGCCCTCTTCGTCCCCGCAGGACCGATGCTGCACGGCAACTGGCGCGGCAACACATTGGGCAGCGGAAGCGACGTATGGAAGTACTGGGATGAGAAACGTGCTGGCACCATCGGAGAGTGCGAGTGGGAAGAGATAGAAGACGGCATCGCCCGTTCGCCGGGCCACTGCATGACCATGGGCACGGCCTCGACCATGACAGCCGTAGCCGAGGTCCTCGGTATGACCCTCCCGGGAGCCTCATCAATACCCGCCGCCGACTCTGGCCACCCAAGAATGGCCTCGTCGAGCGGGCGCAGGATCGTCGAGATGGTCTGGGATGACCTCAAGCCCTCGGACATCCTGAACGACCATTCCTACGAGGACGCCGTGACGGCCGTGATGGCCCTCGGCGGCTCTACGAACGCCGTCATCCATCTCATCGCCCTGGCCCGCCGCAGCGGCGTACCCATGGACCTCGCCCGCTTTGACGAGATCTCACGCCGCGTACCCGTCCTCGCCAATATACGCCCGAGCGGCGAGTACCTGATGGAGGACTTCTATTACGCCGGCGGTCTACGCGGCTTACTCTCCCGCCTTGCGGAGATGCTCCACCTCGACCGTGCCACCGTTGGTGCTCGCGCCATGGGCGAGACACTCACCGGCGTCTACAAAGACGACGTCATCAGACCGCTCGACGACCCCCTGCAGGACGAGGGCGGACTCGCCGTGTTGCGCGGCAATCTGGCCCCTGACGGCTGCGTCATAAAGCACTCAGCCGCAGACGCTGGGTTGCTCAGGCATACAGGACCGGCCGTGGTCTTCGAAGGCTACGACGACCTCGCCAGGCGCATAGACGACCCGAAGCTGAAGGTGGACGCAGGCTCCGTTCTCGTTCTCAGAGGGACAGGCCCCATCGGGGCTCCCGGCATGCCGGAGTGGGGTCTGCTCCCCATCCCCAGAAAGCTGCTCGAACGGGGGGTAAGGGACATGGTGCGCATCTCCGACGCCCGCATGAGCGGCACCGCCTACGGCACCTGCGTGCTCCACGTCGCCCCCGAGTCACACGTCGGAGGCCCGCTCGCCCTCGTGAGAGAGGGAGACGAAATCGAGCTCGATGTTCCGAATCGGCGCCTGGAACTCAGAGTGGACGAGAGAGAACTATCCCGTCGCCGCGCCGCATGGAGACAGCCCCAACCACCCTACGGTCGCGGCTACGGGGCCATCTTCGCCAGGCACGCGACCCAGGCCAACGAAGGTTGCGACTTCGACTTCCTCGCCCAAGGACCATCTGTCCCCGAACCCAAGATCCACTGACCCTCAACGCGTCGCCAGGGTGGTCTCTGTATCCCGCGATTACCAGGGTACCGGGCGGCGGTCCTGGAAGAAGCCGCCTGAGGGGCCGCTGTTTGGTAGCGTCGCCGCCCAGACGAGGGCTTCCGCGCCTTCCTCGACGGAGCGCGTGGCGCCTGAACCGCCCATGTCGGTCTGCACCCACCCGGGATTTACCGCGTTGACGAGGATGCCGCTCCCGCGCAGTTCAGAGGCCAGGATGCGTGTAAGGGCGTTGAGGGCGGTCTTCGAGACGCGGTAGCCCGGGGAGCCGCCACCCATGTCCTCCAGGGCAGCGAGTCCCGTCGAGACGTTGACGATCCGCCCGTAACCGTTGCGCCGCATGAGGGGGATGGCTATCTCGCACAGGCGCCAGGCCCCGAACAGGTTCGCCTCCAGGCTCTCCTTCACCAGGTCGAGGTCGGCGTCTACACCGCGCTGGCCCTCATCGTTGGAAATACCTGCATTGTTCACCAGAATGTCCAGCCGTCCGAACTCCTCCTCGATAGAGCGCGAGAGCAGCTCGACGCTCTCGGGGTCTGCCACGTCAAGCTGCCGGACGATCACGCCGTCAGGGAGTCCCGCTGCTGCGGCCCTGCCTTGCTCATCGTCGCGGGAGCCCATGACGACCGTGTAGCTCCTCTCGGCGAGCTGGCGGCAGACCTCCAGCCCGATCCCCCGGTTTCCCCCACTTACCAAGGCGATGTGTCCGTTCTCCATCGTTCGACCTCCCATCGCTCACGTGTTCCTATCCACCGATAAGCCCGAACGCCGCTTCGACGGCCCCCCGAGGTGAGGAGCTCGCAATCACGTGCTCACCGAGATCCCAGCCTTCCAGGACCACCACGGGGCGTCCGACCTTTCTGGCGAGCCCTATCTCCGAAAGCGTCCCGTACTCGCCACCAACGGCGATGACAACGTCTCCGGAGCACACCACGGCAAGGTTCCTTGCCTGGCCCGCGCCCGTTGCTACAGAGTACGTAAGATACCCGTTCTGCCTCCGCCGGTCCTCGTCGGGCAGGATGCCTATGGCCGTGCCACCGGCCTCTGTGGCCCCGCGGGCTGCGGCCTCCATCACGCCGGAGAGTCCGCCACAGACCACGGTTCCTCCCTTCTCGGTGACGAGCCTGCCGACTTCGCGTGCCTTCTCATAGAGACCTCCCGCTGCGGTCCCCGAGCCTACGACTGCCACGTAAGGCCTGTCCGTCACAGAGTCGGGTAGCGGGCCGTCTGTCCGAGCACGTACCTGAGCAGACTAACAGCGCCATCCTTGCTCAGGGGCTCGTTCCAGTTGCCGCACTTGGGGGACTGTATGCACGCGGGGCATCCTCTCTCGCAGGGGCATCGAGTGATGACGCCCAGAGTATCGCGGGCGAGCGACTCGAAGGCATCGTAGCCGCGCCTTGAGATGCCGACTCCGCCAGGATAGCCATCGTAGACGAAGACCGTCGGAAGACGGCTCTGACGATGGACAGGCGTGGAGAGGCCGCCGATGTCGGCGCGGTCGCACATGGCGAACAGCGGAAGGAGCCCGATCATACCGTGCTCCCCGGCGTGCAAAGCGCCCCCGAAGCTCTCGAAGCTAGGTCTCGCTTCTCTGGGAAGCGGAGGTAGCGTGACCCAGAAAGCCTGCGTCTCGAGTATCACCTCGGGGAGATCCAACGGGTAGACCCCGACCTCCTTGTCGTCGGCCACCCTGACCTTCTTGAAGTAGGTGACGGAGTCCGTCGACCTTACCCTGCCCCAGTGGAGCGCGGCCCCATTCGCTAGGTCCCGCTTCTCGATCTCCTCCAGGATCTCCACGTCGGTCTCGACACGCGGCCTGGTGTAGTAACGGTTCGGGACGCGGCGGGCGACGGCCTGATGGGAACGGAGATCCAGGCTCTCCACCTCGTATGCGGTCCCGCGGTGGAGGTAAGTCGCGCCAGGATGCAGCTCGCTCGGGGCGCGGGTAGCCTCCGCGGTCCCGATCAACTCTCCTTCACTGTCGGCTATGAGCACCGTCTCGGACGATGCCGAGCGCAGTGAGATGTTGCGCGCAGGGCTGTCCCCGCCGACGTAGACAAGCCGGCCTCCGCTGGAAGCCAGCGCCCTATCCTCCATCATCTCCTTGGCCACGCTCCTGTAAGCCGGCCCGAAGTACTCCTCATCGTCTGCCTCGAGCGGGGCCTCGTGAGCCGCGGCTAGCAGGTGCGGGCCGAGTATGTAGGGGTTCTCCATCGTGACCCTGGCGGCCTCCACCCTCCTGCCGAGGACCCTCGGTGGGTTCTCGAAGAGGAACTGGTCGAGAGAGTCGCGGCCAGGGATGTACACCGCGAGGGCGGGATCCTTGCCGCGTCCGGCACGGCCCCACTGCTGCCAGATGGAGGCGACGCTGCCCGGGTATCCGCAGCAGACTACGGCGTCCAGAGCCCCGACGTCCACCCCGAGCTCCAGAGCGTTCGTCGAGACGACCCCTAGAAGGTCGCCGCGGAAGAGACGGTCTTCGATCTCTCTTCTTTCCCTTGGGGTGTAACCCGCGCGGTAGGGGGAGATCCTACGCGCCCCTTCGACGCCGAGCCTGTTGGCGGCGTAGCGGTAGATGAGCTCGGCAGCCTTCCTGGTCCTGGCGAAAGCTATGGTCCTGACCCCCTGCGAGACGAGATTCGCGAAGACAAGGGCGCCCTCGGTCAGAAGACTCCGCCTCTCCCCCTTCTCCTTGTCGAGCAAGGGAGGGTTGCGGAAGATGACCCGCCGCTCGCCCGTGGAAGCGCCGTCGTTATCCACGAGCGTGAAAGGTAGCCCAGTGAGGCTCTCGGCGAGCTCCTGCGGGTTGGCTATCGTGGCGCTCGTGAGTACGAAACTGGGATCTCCACCGTGTAACATCGCCACCCGCCTGAGCCGCCTTAGTACGGCCGCCACGTGCGATCCGAAGACGCCGCGCAGGACGTGCGCCTCGTCGACGGCCACGATCTCCAGGTTTCGCAGGAAATCAGCCCAGGCCTCGTGGTTGGGTAGGATGCCGATGTTCAGCATGTCAGGGTTGGTGAGCAGGATGTTCGCCCTGCGCCTGATGTCCGCGCGGAGGGCGTGCGGCGTATCGCCGTCATAGGTCGCAGGGTGGATGCCGCGCAGGCCGAAGGCCTTGATCTTGCCCAGCTGGTCCTGGGCGAGGGCCTTCGTCGGGTACAGGAAGACCGCGCGGCTCTTCGCCCGGTCCAGCGCGTTCTGGAAGGCCGGGATCTTATAGCACAGTGACTTCCCGCTCGCCGTCGCCGTCGCCACTACGACGTTCTCACCAGCCCGAAGCCGCTCGTAAGCCTCCAACTGATGCGAGTACAACCTGGAGGCGCCCATCTTACGCAAAGCCTCGGTGAGCTCCCGCTGGAGGTCAGGAAACATTACGAGGGTCGCCTCGCGAGGCGGGAGGCTCGCCACAGTATCACCGAGCGACTCGACAGCGCGACGGCTCATTCCGGCTAGAAAGCTCTTCGCCCGCGTCTCAGACATGGATCTTCTGCAAAGCTATCGGCACAAACCAAGAAAGTCGATAGCCGATGCGGTTCTGGGAAGCCCACTTCCCAGAACCGCACTAGAGCTCGCGTCTTCCGGCGAAGGCCCGTCCCAGGGTTACTTCGTCGGCGTACTCGAGGTCTCCTCCCACGGGGAGGCCGCTCGCGAGCGCCGTGACCCGTACCGGCAGGTCCTTCACCTCCTGCGCGATAAACAGCGCGGTCGCCTCGCCCGTCGTGTTCGGGTTGGTGGCGATAACGAGCTCGGTTGTGCCTTCATTTCGGACCCGTTCCAGCAGCTCGGCTATCCGCAAGTCTTCGGGTTCGATCCCGTCCAACGGAGACAGGGCCCCGCCGAGGACATGGTAGAGGCCCCGGTACTCGTTGGTTCGTTCTATTGGACCGATATCGTAGGGGTCTTCCACGACGCAAATCACAGACCCGTCACGACGGGCGTCGCGGCAGATCTCACACTCCTCGGCCTCGGTCAGGTTGAAGCAGCGCCTGCACGGTTTGATCTTCTCCTTGACCTCCTGCAGCGCCTCGGCGAGCCCGATGGCGTCCTCTTTCTTGCCCCTGATGATGTGGAAGGCGATGCGCTGGGCGCTCCTCGGTCCGATGGAAGGTAGCTTGGAGAGCTCTGTTATGAGTCTCTCTACCGGCCTCGCGTAGGTCGCCAAAGAACCCTTACAGACCCGGTATGTTCAGGCCGAGATCCCCGAGGCCGCCGGTGATCCCACCGAGCTTCTTGTTGGCAAGCTCCTGGGAGCTCGTCATCGCCTCGTTGAGGGCCGCGAGTACCATGTCCTGCAGCATCTCCACGTCTTCGGGATCTACGACCTCAGGGTCTATCTCGATGGAGACGAGCTCCATACCACCGGTCATCGTTGCCTTCACAGCCCCACCGCCGGCGCTCGCGGTAACCGTCTCGTTCGCGAGCTCCTCCTGGGCCTGCTGCATCTGCTGCTGCATCTGCTGAACCTGCTGCATCATCTTGTTGACGTTCTGTCGTGGTGACAAACTAAATTCTCCTCTCCGAATGCGCCCTGTACTCTAAGCCTCTTGTCTGGCAACGCGTCCACACGTAGTCCGAGCATAGAGTATACCGTGCGATGCTCCTCGGCTCCGAGGCTGTCCAGCGCCTCTGGAGCGCGTGTTGTGCAGGACTGGAGGAGCAGTTCCTTGTCTCGCTCGAGGCCCGGAGGCGCTCGTGCACATGCAAGGCTCTTCTGAGAGCAACAGCAAAGTGATTGGACAAGATCGCGACCCGGTAGGCACAAGGCTACTTCGCACATTCTGGTTACGTCCTGCCGAGCCAACCTTTGTGCCGAAAGGGCAATCCGCTTCCTCCTAACCGAGTCCCAGGTGGAACTCGATCTTCGGCTCCCACTCAGGGAAGTCGATTAACGGGTTACGGTTGCCTTGCTGCTCGAAGATCGCCATGTTCCTGTGCCTCTCGTAGTCTGTCACCGGATTGCTCTGGTGCCAGCCCAACAACGTCTCCAGGCGATCGAGCTCGTATTCCTGCGAGGTACGATTGATTTCCCCTGGGTAACGGAGCAGGAAGTAAAGCGTCGCCCGCGCCACGGCGCCTTTGCCTGAGGTGGGCTCGAACTTGTTCTCTTCACGCTTGCCACAGGCCTCGCGGATGACCTCTTCGAAGTCCGCGAAGTCAAAGTACGGTATGTTGCTGCGGAAGCTGTTGCACCCCGATTCGCAAGCGAAGAGGTGATGGAGGTCGCCACGCATGGGCTCACGCGCGTCGAACCAGGATTGCGGGACTACATGCTCGCAGTTGTATGGCAAGCTCGCTTCCAGAGCATCGATCTCTTGGGTTATCCGTTCCGCCCCAAGCGCCGACTCGGCGGAGAACAGCTCCTGGAGCCGCGCTGTCCTCTCCCTGTCAATCCGGAAATCTTCCCGAATCAGCTCTTCTGCAGAGAACTCACGTCCCGAATAAACGCTTTGCAGCTTGAGGTTGGGGTGCAGGTCGACCCAAGGGTAAACATACTTGCTTGGTTGATACCTCGGCTGATTGGAGTGCGTTTGGCGCAAGAGCCCGCTCAACCGCTCGAAGAGATGGTTCTCGTCCAAGGATTCTGACAGGCCCTCATAGTAGGCTTCACGGTCTCGGTGGTCCTTTTGTTCATCGTAATACGTCCTGGATCTGGCCTCCTCCAGCTCCGAGAGGGCCTCGCGAAGCTCCTGGCTATCGTGGGGCATCTCGCCTCGGTCGCTCGACGGTTCGACACCAATGCTCGTATTCGTTGCGCTGCTGGTTAGATCGGGAGGTGGGGTAACTGGGAGATCCGAAACGTTCGCAGACGGGGCAGAGGGTTGCCCCATGCGGACACTGACCTGCAGGGGGAGCGTCCAGACGGCACTCCCTTCGCCGTCAAGCGAGGGGGACAGCGAGTTCTCGACGATGGCGGGCCGAAGGACAGACTCCTCGGGCCCGCGAACGTTGGGCAAAGGTTCCGCGTCAAACATTTCGTTTCTCAGTCGTCGCTGGATGTCTGCCGTGAGGTTCTGTTGTTTGACGTGTCGCACGATGCGGCTGATCCGCGCACCCTCATTTGCGACCCAATCGATGCGATGTTCTCCCATGTCCCGCGTCCAAGGGGTGCCTTCCCTTGTGAGGATGCGACCCTGCTCATCCTTTCTCGGAACACCTGAGTGGTGCAAGGCTACCGCCTCCCATTGGTCGTTGAAGACCGGGGACCCGGACGAGCCTGGCGCCGTATCCGTCTGATAGTGCAGAAAGTCCTCCAGCTCGTCAACTATCTGGTTTTCTCTCAATGCCAACTGCTTGGGTTCGCCGTTCGGGTGCTGGACGACGTTAACGTACTCGCCGACGATTGCCTTGCCTTGTTCCTCAATCAGGCGGTTCCAGCCGAACTGGAGGATGCCACCGTCGTGGGCATTGTCGCTGACTGCTATAAGACTGTAGTCGAGGTGTCCGTCGGTGAGAAAGAAGGTTTCGGGTTCGAGGTCGAAGATCACCGGGGGCAAGAGCCGGCCCTCCGTATCGTCCTGGTAGTTGAACTCGACCCAGCTGTTGGATGCTTCGCCGGCGCTTCCCAGGACGTGGTTGTTCGTGAGCAACAGCCGTGGGGAGACCATGAAGCCTGTTCCGTAACCCTGTAGTTGGCCGGTGGAGGTTCTGACCTGTATGCGGCCCACCGACCGCGAGACTATCATCCCCAGATCGAGGTAGTGAACCCCGATCAGATCGCTCTTGCCGATGATGCGCTCTAGAGCAATGCCAAAAGTATCTGTGCTATCTGGCTGCGCACCTGGGACCGTAGTCGCGACGGCCTCGGCTGAAAGTCCCGCTGGTACCTCGGCATGGGCCAGCCGTTCGAGCCGCTTCTGGACCAGCCGCAAGCTGTTCGCTTCCAACACTTTCCCAGCCTCGATCTTCTGGACGTTCTCTTCCCGAGGCTCTTCTCGTTGCTCATACCTTTCCTCAGTCTCCCTAAGTAGCTCCTGAGAGATGATCATGCCTGCCTCCTTCTCAACTTCCTCGCGTGTATTTGCGGGTACCATCACTCCACACAGCTCGAGGTATATATGGCTGATCGTCCTATACCTTTCTCCTTATCATTCTTTGATAGAGTTGCCCTCGGCTCGGATGCGACACAGCTTGACGTTTGGAATCGGCCGGCACTACTCACTAGTTCGGTTTCCACCGTTGATTCGAAGCCTCAGAAACGTCTCAACAAGCGGAATCACATCGACAAGCCGATCCACATCCCCGGAGTTCTGTCCCGGACCCCGGAAGTGAATGGCTCTCATGCCTAGACGACGCGCTTCTATCACATGCCCCCGATTTTCCGTAATGAATACGACATCTTCGAAATGAAGGTCCTCGTCGAACTTTTCGATCACGGTCCGGAAGATTTTCTCGTCCGGTTTGAGTACACCTACCTCCGAAGACAGCGTTACCCTTTCCGCCACGGGCTCGAAGAACGAACGGATGCCAAGACCCTCGAGGATCTCGTAATACCGCTGTTGGATAACCGGTATCTGCTCCGGGTTATCCGGCATGTGGAAATCGGAGACCAGCGCCAGGGCCGCGGCCTCCTCGCTATGGTCCCGCATCTCCTGGATGGCATGCAGGGTTTCGCGCGCACCGGGTAACAGGACGTCTTGGTCCTCGAGCGTCTTACCAAGATCGAATAGAACTACCTTCATGGAGCCTCCCTTTGCCTCATGGAGTGTCGAAGCTTTCCACAACCCCTGCCAGGGACGTGGACTCCGAAGGGGGCGATTTAGCATCCACGCCCATGCCCCGCTTGGCGAAGCCCGCCCACACCTCCGACAGGTCCTCAGGATTCAGAGTGGATACCGCCGTGATAATGCCGTCGCGCGCCTGGGTGAAAGTGGGGCGCGGCGGAGTTAGCTTCAGCCCGCCTATGACGTAGGTGAGCATCCGCCTTTCGGCCTCTTCGTGTTGGTGCTTGGCGACGAGTTTGACGAACACTTCCCAGAGGGTCGAGCACCATACCTCACCGGCATTGTGCTCGAGGTTGTTGGGTCCCCCGACGTTCGGGTTGCGCGGCGGGCCCATCGGCAGCACGACGTTGCCGGTCTCCATCTGTGCGGCCGGTGTAGGCAGTGCGCCGCGTGCAGCCCGAAATCCGCGGTCATACAGCGCGTGGAAGTTGCCGGGGACCTTACTATCCATACTTACCTTCTCTATAGAGTCCTTTCATGGAACCTATTGAACCAGCAAGTGATGAATTCCCAATGATTCGGCAATGCATTGCTCTGCGTTTTACCTGCAAATAGCAACATGAAAGAGCCGACGAGCGGACTCGATCCGCTGATCTTATCTCTTTACGAGAGGTGTTCGATCGCCGAAGGTACAGCCCTGTGCCGACGCCTCTTGGCTGTTTATGCCTTCGACAATGTTACTCTGCGGGAGCCATCATCTGTTAGAGAAGCCCGAAACCGTAGCTCGGGATGGTTAGTAGATGGGGAACAAGATAGTGGACTTGTACATGTCGAATAGTGCCGCCAGAGGAACATACAGAATAGCGCC
>DASSCV010000306.1:0-3796 GCA_035697505.1 Rubrobacter sp. | reverse complement strand
GGACGGGCGGCGAAAAACGCGGTCGTATCGCCGCGCTCGTCGCGGGGGTTCTTGTGTTGCTGTTAGGGCTCTCGCGCGCCCAGCATGCCTTGTGGCGGCGGGCGATAGCTCGCCGCCTATCAGCGTTGCGCCGTGCGCCGGCTCGCGCTCAGGGCCACAGAGCGACCCCTCGGAAGCGCAGCGTTATACGCACCAAGGCCTCTCTCGGGGTCGCTCTGTGGCCCGTAGGGTGGGTCTGCGTCCCCAACAGCGAAGCGGCCTTTCGGCCTTCCACACCCGCTTCTGTGGAGGCCAGGGCCGTCCCCCGCGGATGCTCTCTGCGGCCCGAGCCACCGAGCATCGTATGTCGCGGCCCCCTTCGCCAGGAGATGGCTGGCTTGGTCCGTTTCGGGCCGCTTTTGCCGAGAACGCGCCACAACTCGAGGTCTATTTCCTGGCACCCGGAATCGGGAGGGGGGGTCCGTTTCCGGTACTCAAGTAAAGATGGACGCCGTACCATGTCGTAGACGGCCAACGATAAGGTGAGGCAGTAGTGGACACGGAGTGCGGGCGGCTGACGATCTCGGGGGTAGCGCAGGTGCTGAAGATAGCGCGCCGCTGGCGGTCTCGTGACGGTACGGAATGCCAAGTAGATCTCCTGTCTAATCGATAGGAACCGTAGGTAGCAGTGATTGTGGAAAGGGGATGCGGTTACCGCGTTGAAAACCCTAGCTCGACAAGCGTATAGTGAACCAGCCTTTTCTCACGCGCGGTTTCTTCCTGGATGGTCCCAGCGGGTTCTTTTCGTCCCCGGCGCTACCAGTCTCTGGCCAAAGTAGGTCGGCTTCATGCTGCAGGAGACGAAAGGGAAACAGACGAAGGCCCGAGAGACTTCTTCCCTCATCGAGGTAACGCGTACCCTGGAGGAGGCCAGAGACGCCCTGCGCGGCTATGAGGTCGCGGCCCTGGCGGGGGTCGCCGCGACACTGGCCGAGGCGGCCGAGAGCTTGGCGCATACCGTCGGCGAACTCCATGAGTTGAGCCGCGAGGAGTGGATGACTCCCGAACAGGCGGCCCGCCACCTCAACTGCACTTCGACTAAGAGCTTGCGCCAATAGGTCATGGCTTTCGGGAGGATCTGCCCTCCCAGCGGTAGCGAACCCAGCCTTCTCGGACGAGCCTTCTCACTACGATGACCACGTTTGAGAACGCGATCCAGAAGTCTATGACCGGCGCCTCCCTCTCGGTGCACCACACAAGCTTTTTGTGGGCATTGTGCCAGGAGTTGGTTCGTTCCACCACCCAGCGCAGTCCGGCCGTCAGCGGAGCAGGCAAGCCCTTCCTGGCTATCACGCCCACCAAGCCCCGACTCTCCAGAAGCCTGCGGGTCTTGCCCGAGTCGTAGGCCCGGTCGAGATGGACGTTCGCCTGTTCGGGAAGCCCGACGGAGGCATCTGCGGCGTCGAGGGTGGGGCTCAGGAGCGGAGAGTCGTGGCTGTTGGCCCCCGCTGCGATCACCGCTAGGGGGATGCCGTTGGCGTCCACCATCGTCGAGCGCTTGATGCCCCGCTTTCCCCTGTCCACTGGACTTGTGCCCGCCTTCTGGCCTCCGCATGGAGCCTTCGTAATGCACCCGTCGACCGACACGTCGGAAAGCTCGAGGCCGATGAGGCGATCGTAGGCTTGCAGGGCGATCATCTGCAGGGAGTTGATGAGGCCGTCCTTCATCCACTCATCGCGCCGACGCCTTATCGTGCTCGCCGAACATTGCTCATCGGCGATCCTCCAGTAGGCGCAGCCGAAGACGAGGATCTCTATGAGCTTGCCGAAGACCACCCTATCGGGGATGCGCGAACGGTGGCAGCCGAGCGGATGATTCACTTCCCTCTTCGGCATGAGGGCTTCGAACTGCTCCCAGATGGGCTCGATGATGTATGGTGGTAGTGCGGGCACGCTGATGCTCCTTCGATACGGGTAGCTTTGAGGACTCCCCGCATGATCGAGCATCTGTGTCCGCATTACATCGGGATTCGCTCCCTATTGGCGCAAGCTGTTAGAACTCCGTAAAGCCGAAGTTCGGAGAATTACCCTTCTACACGCTAGGGTGGATAAGGAAGGCAAGAGACCCTAGCGTGTTTCGCCTGACGATCAGGGAGAGTCCGAAGCCGAAGCCGAGGGCGTAGCCGAGGCCGTGGACGCAGGGGTGGTCTTCTCGGGCGCCGGAACGGTCTTCTCGACCGTCTTCTCGACTGTCACGGTACGAGCTGGTGGCGCAGGTGGGGCGGCGTCCCCTCGATTCCCACCAATACGCCCGAGGAGGAACCCCAACAGCAGCCCTATAGCGAGCACTCCGAGCACCAGCACGACGAACCTAGCCAGCCCTGCGTTCCTCCTCCCTGGGCTGCCCCTTCTCCTGTCCACCTTGCTATCCCTTCACTCGTCGTGCCGCCGTACCCACACTTGTTGTTCGGCTCTCCTTAGAGTCCCGAAGCAGGGGCCTCCTCCCCGAGGAGCTACCCCCTGCGCACATCGTACATGCTACCCTGCTTCAGTCCTGTGTACTTGGCCTGTGAGAGAGCCAGAAATACATCCAGTAGGCATTATCGGGCGACGGGGCCGTAGGAACTAGGTAACCCTTATGGTGCCGGACCGGGGCCATGTGTACTTCGGAGAATTACCCTTCTACGAGGTTGGGTGAATAGACCTCAAGAAGGCGGTCGGCGCAAGTGCGGGGGTGTCTCGGTCCTCAGGTACTCGAGCTCTTCGGGCGTGGAGGCACGTCCCAGTATCTCGTTGCGGTGTGGGTGGCGCCCGAAGCGCGCTATCACGTGGCGTGCTGCCCTGGCCTGAGAGATCCCGAATTCGGCCATCGCCCTCAGGTGCGGCGGTGCGTTGGCCGCTTCCTCCTCTTGGTGGTGGACGATCCGCTCCTGGTGGGTTGGATCCTCCGAGTGGCCGAGGGGCATCCAAAAGAAGATCCGCTCCATGGGGGTGAGCTCTCGGTCCATCCCCGCGTCTATTCCCTCTACGGCAAGCTCCAGGGCTTTCTCGTCCTGTGAGTAGGAGAGGGGCGAGCCTCGGTAGACGGTGCGCGAGAACTGGTCCAGCACGACGATCAGTGCCAGCCGCCCTCGCGGCGTATCTGCCCAGTAGTCGAGCTCTCCCCTGCGTGCCTGCTCCAGCACCTGAGCGAAGCGCTCTGAGATCTGCCTATCTACCTCGGGCCCGCCGGCGAACCACCACTGCCTGATGCACCTGCCGGTGGGCGATCCTGACGCGTGCGGGGCGGGCGGGTTTGGAGACCTTCTGCTCCTCCTCCTCGGCACCATCATACTTCCTTCGCAGATCTAGCAGATCGACCCCCAACAGGTCGGCCAGGTGCTGGGCGATGGTGGGGTTGCACCCCCGTCGACCAGACTCGACCTTGGATAGATAGTCCACCGTCAGGTCGGCCCTTCGGGCGAGCTTCGCCTGACTTAGCTCCCTGCGCAGGCGCCAGTACTTGAGTCCGGGCAGCGGCAGGCCCCCGCGCGTGATAGCCGGTTCTGGCCCTCCTATCGGTCCATCCCTACCCGTAAGTTCCTGGGGATCCCCAGCCATGCGTCGAACCTCCTCCCCCGTAGAGGTTCCAGTATCGCACCCCCCGCCAGGTGCCTCAACGAACAGCTACGGTAAAGGAGAGACTGTGGCCCCGCGAACTTCTCAGAACGCCGTAAACGCGAAGTTCGGTCGGCCCCGGTCCGATGGGACAGGAATTCTCGGGTAATTGCGATGTGGCGAGTCGCAACGCCTTGCTACACAACGGAGCAACGAACGC
>DASSCV010000305.1:0-3139 GCA_035697505.1 Rubrobacter sp. | reverse complement strand
TCCCTGCAAAGCCACGAGCGGAGGATCTTCTTTGATGCCGAACGTAACCATCATCGGTGCCGGGCTCGCCGGGAGCGAGGCGGCCTGGCAGGCCGCAGAACTCGGCTGCTCGGTCGAGTTGTGGGAGATGCGGCCTCAAAGAGAGACCCCTGCCCACCGCACGGAGCACTTCGCCGAGCTCGTGTGCTCGAACTCCCTCGGAAACCTCGCCCTGGAGACGGCCTCTGGGCTGCTCAAGGAAGAGCTCAGGTGTCTTGGATCGGTTATCCTACACTGTGCCGATGCCAATCCGGTTCCGGCGGGCGGCGCCCTCGGGGTCGCCCGCGAGGATTTTCCACGCGCCGTCACCGAGACGATCCACGCCCACCCGAATATAGAAGTGATCCGTAAAGAGGTCACGGACATCCCTCAGGGTCCGACCGTGGTAGCGACTGGCCCCTTGACCTCGGACGCTCTGGCAAAGAAGATAGAGGACCTCTCCGGGGAGACGCTCTACTTCTACGACGCGGCCTCTCCTATCATCCACCGCGACTCTCTGGACGACTCCATCATCTACCGCGCCTCCCGCTACGGCAAGGGCGAGGCGGCGTACCTGAACTGCCCGATGACCGAAGAGCAATACTACGCCTTCGTAGAGGATCTGGCGGCCGCCGAGCTAAGCCCCATAAAGGACTTCGAGGAGGACATGTACTTCGAGGGCTGTCTCCCGGTCGAGACCATCGCCCGCCGCGGAAAGGATACCCTCCGCTTCGGCCCCATGAAGCCTGTCGGCCTCCCCGACCCCCGAACCGGCGAAATTCCCTACGCCGTCGTGCAGCTGAGACAGGACGACGCCGAGGGCCGCCTGTACAACATCGTCGGCTTCCAGACGCGTCTGAAGTGGGGCGAGCAGAGGCGCGTATTCCGGACTATCCCAGGCCTCCAAAACGCCGACTTCGCCCGCATGGGCGTCATGCACCGCAACACGTACTTGCCCTCCAATCACATACTAGACGCCACCATGCGAATTAGAGAAGCGCTTGGCGAAGCCCCCCTCTTCTTCGCGGGCCAACTCACCGGTGTCGAGGGCTACGTCGAGAGCACGGCGATGGGCCACATAGCCGGCACCAATGCCGCCCGGCTCGCCCGGGGCGAGGAGCCCATAACCATGCCCCGCGGCACCATGATGGGTGCGCTGGCCCACTACATCACCACCAAAGAAGGCACCCTACAGCCCATAAACTCCAACTGGGGCCTCGTCCCCACCGTGCCGAAAAGAGAGAACGGCAGACGCTTGAGCAAACCAGAACGCAGGCAACGCCAGGCCAGGATGGCGCTTTCGACGCTCGATGGGTTTGTGCGGGAGGTCATAAAGCCCGCCGTTTGAACGGCGGGATCTCCGCGCCGAACCGCGGCCAGGGAAGGTTCGGAACCTCTACAGCGCATGGGTAGCTACCGCGAATCGCTCACTCGGCAAAGTGCGAAAACAAGAAGCTGAAATGCCGACGAGCGAAGGCGAAGCCTGAGCGTACTGAAATGCGCGATCAGACGAAAACTGACCGCTCTAGCGGGTGCGCCTCGTCCGAGGGCCCTGGCTGCCCCCGATCAGCATCACTGCCGAGACCACCGCCACCCATGCCAGACCCACCAAGGCGGCCAGAAGAGGGAGGAGAAAATGCAAGAACGTCAGTAGTGCAACCACGAATCCAGCCAGAGCAAGCCAACCCGGCAGGACACGCGTTCCGGCCGCCACGAGGGAGGTGGAGAGTACCATGACTGACGCCCCTATCTGGCAGTAGTGGTAGAGCCATGAGGAGAGCGTCAGCGATACGAGCACGAAAGCGGTGTCGGATTGGAGTTCTCCGAAGCGCTGCAGGACCGCTGGATAGAAGATCTCTACTGTGAACCCCGCCGCCGAGAGCGTCACGAATACGATCCCTCCGGCGAGCGCCACCGCAGGTAGTCCTTCTACTATTCCCCTGGCCTCGCCTCCGGCACTCCTTAGCAGCCCGTACAACACCCCGAGGAACAGGAGGAAGAAGAACACGTGGAAGAGAGGTAGGACACCGTTGGAGAACACGAACATACCCGACTCGGCATCGAAGTAGGTTTGGGCCTCCAACAGGGAGCCGGGGGCGCCCGGATAGCCAACCAGGTAGGCCGGAATCATCGAGACTACCGCCAGCAACCCGGAGAAGCCACCCAAGCGTAGCAAGTTCCTGTCAGCCATGTACTCGTCGCCTCCCAGAGTCGCTATTTTGTGGGTTGAAGTATTAGCATAACCATGAGAGTGACGCATGTCCTGTCGAGATGGTCGCTATTCGACGCCCTACGCCGCAAGTGGCTCGATGAATCGGACAAGGATCAGGCGGGTATGGCGATCAGGCTCGTCCGCATCTTCACCGGCGACGACCAGTCTCATTTCTCTGTGGGCGAGATCGAATGGAACCGTGCTGCGGGGCAAACGCTTCGCTATGCTGTAGTCGTAGCTGGCGGTCACGTAGGGAGGCAACGATGTCGGAGACGATGTCGGAGAAGGAGATACCCGAGGCCTGGGTTGGACAGCGCGTCAGGGTAGGCCACGCCCACAGCGCGTCTACCCACACAGACGGGGTATTGCTTGGGGTTGGCGACCGAGGCATTGTTGTCGAGGGCGGCGAGCTGATCCGCTTCTACCCCTGGACCTCCGTAGGGAGTATCGAGAAGGCCCACGAGGTGGGGAGTGACGAGGACCCTGGCCTCCAGGCGACGCGGGCTTGGTAGCAACCCCCTCGCAACGATAGATGAGCTGGCCTGCGTGAGGAGGAAGCTGCAGGCAGCTATCCTACCCGGCAGGCGGTAAACGTTTGTGGCCCACGAAGACCTCGACGCGTTCGCCGTCGGTCGACGGGTCTTCGACGACTTCAGCTTCGAACCCCACGTCTTCGAGCAATCTCAGCCAGGTTGCGCGAGAGAAGACGCCAACGATCTGACGGTCCAAGACGGTGCGCAAGTCGTCACCCTCTTTCAAAGCCAGGACGAACTCGTAGTTGACTTTGGTGTCGTTCGGATCGGCGTCCCAGGTCCACTCCAGGTACCTGACTCCCCGATCTCCTCTGTCTACCCCTTCGTGCGTGGTGCCGGGCTGGAAGGTCTCGGCCACCCAGTCGGGTACGAACAC
>DASSCV010000304.1:0-4185 GCA_035697505.1 Rubrobacter sp. | reverse complement strand
TATCTCGTTCCCGTACACGGCGAGTTCAGGCATCTTCGCCACCACGCGAACACCGCGATCAGCCTCGGCATCCCCGAGGACAATATCTTCATCCTGGAGAACGGCGACTGCCTGGAGTTCATAGACGGTGAGGCCCGCCGCACCGATAACGTTGCCGCAGGCATGTTCCTCGTCGACGCGGGCGCGATCGCCGAGAGCTCCTCGGGCGTGATGCGCGAGCGCCAGCGGCTCTCCGAAGACGGCATGTTTATCGTGGTGGCCCGCATAAACGCCCAGAACGGCCAGCTTCTCGGACCCCCCGATGTCATCTCCCGTGGCTTCGTCAGCCCGCAGAGTGCCAACGGCCTCGTCGACCAGTCCATCGAGGTGGTCAGCCAGACGCTGGAACAGACCGCGAGCCACCGCGTCACAGACTGGGGCGAGCTGAAGAACGCTATTCGTAAAGACCTCTCCAGCTTCCTCTCCGAGCGCACGGGTAAACGCCCGATCATCCTGCCGCTAATAGTTGAGGTTTAGATCTAACCCTGTACTACACCTTGCGGTTGACGGTGGGCTAGAGGCTCATGGGCTAGACTTAAGGTGTGGCTACAGGCAAGCGGGCGCCAAAGAAGACAACGAAGAAGCGCTCCTCCGGCAGGGGCAAGGCGGCGCGCAAGGGTGCCTCGCCCTTGACCCGCGTGCGCGATGGCCTTTCCGGGGCGGTTTCCAGGGAGGCTGTCGGGATCTTTCTACTGGCCGTTGGCCTATTCTTCGGCGCCGCGTTCGCGAGTGGACGGGGGGCTTTCCTTGGGGATGCGGGATCCTTTATAACAGCCCAGCTCTTCGGGAGGGTTGGCCTCGCACTCGCCCCGCTCGCGGCGGTGGCTGGCCTGCTCCTTTTGCTCGGCCGCCTGAGAGGCGGGGCCGTCGCCGGCGCCGCTCTCTTGCTGCTGGCCGGCGCGGCCACCTTCGCTGCCACCCTGCCGCCGAGACACCTGTTCTCCACCGGGCACTATCCCGAGGCCGGGGGCATTCTAGGAAGTGGACTCTACGCAGGCGTGCAGTGGGCCGCAGGTGCCATCGGGGCTGCTCTTGCCATCGCGCTGCTCTACGCCGTCGGCCTGTCCCTGCTCACCGGCGTTAGCTTTGCCACGGCGCTGGCTGCGCTCAAGACCGTAGGCGAGAAGGTCGTGGGCCTTACCCGCGGGCTTCGGGAAAGTAGAAGGGAGAGGCCACATCAACCCGCGAAGCCCAGCCGTAGCGACGCTGCGAAGGTTAGCGAGACGGCTGACCTGGATGGGGGGTCCATGAACGAGGGGGTGCCCGCCGAGCTTGAAAGAGGGGAGTCGGAGAGTGCGCCCACCAGAGAGTTCGAGGTCGTCCTACCCGAGCGCGGGTCTGTCCAGGGCTTCAGCGAAGAGAGGCAGCTTGCACCCGGCGAGTACACTCCTCCGCCGTTCTCCATACTCAGTCTGGGGCATGGGGATCCCGAGCACGACGCCGAGGGTACGAGCCGGAGGCTCACCCTGGCGCTCTCCGATCTCGGGGTCGAGGCCCACGTGGTGCGCGCCGTGGTCGGCCCGCGGGTTACGCGTTACGAGCTACGCCTCGGTAGCGGGGTCAAGGTCGGCAAGGTCAGGAATCTACAGCAGGATATCGCGTATGCTCTCGCGGCGACCGAGGTCAGGATACTCGCTCCGATTCCGGGCAAGAGCGCGGTCGGTGTCGAAGTGCCGAATACCAGGCCGGCGAAGGTTACGCTCGGGGACGTGTTCCGGGCCTACCCCGACGCCAACGACTGGACCCTTCCTGTAGGACTGGGCAAGGACATCTCAGGGCGGGCCGTTTTCTTCGACCTCTCCGAGATGCCGCACCTGCTCGTCGCGGGGACCACGGGGAGTGGCAAGAGCGTAATGCTCAACGGGCTGTTGACTTCGCTGCTGCTTACCACCGACCCGCGGCAGGTCAAGATGGTACTCATAGACCCGAAGAGGGTCGAGCTCTCGCAGTTCGGGCGGGTACCACACCTTATCACGCCCGTGGTAACCGACGTCAAGAAGGCGGCCAACGCGCTGGCCTGGGCCGTGGCCGAGATGGAGCGGCGTTATGAGGTGCTGGAGAAGATCGGGGTAAGGTCAGTCGAGGGATACAACGACAGGGCGGAGACCCAGATGCCCTACGTCGTCGTCGTCATAGACGAGCTAGCCGACCTCATGATGCAGGCTGGGGCCAAGGTGGAGGACGCCATCATCAGGCTCGCCCAGAAAGCGCGCGCGGTGGGTATTCACATCGTTGTCGCCACCCAGAGACCGAGCGTGGATGTAATAACAGGAATGATAAAAGCCAACGTGCCGAGCCGCATCGCTTTCGCCGTCTCGAGCCAGGTGGACAGCCGCGTGATCCTGGACTCCCCCGGCGCCGAGGCCCTGCTCGGGATGGGGGACATGCTCTACAAGCCTGTCTCTGCGGCGAGGCCATCACGGGTCCAGGGTGCTTTCATCTCCGAAGTGGAGGTGGAGAGGGTGGTGTCGGCCACCGTCGAGGCGGCCTCGGGGGGCGCGGAGGCGCGCTTCGTGGAGGAGGTGACCCAACCGCGGAGCGTCAAGGAGGAAAACGACGAGCCCGATGACGATCTCCTTCCCGAAGCGGCGAGCTTCGTCGTCTCCACCCAGCAGGCCTCCGTAAGCGCTGTACAGCGGCGTTTCAGGGTAGGCTACTCGCGGGCCGGCAGGATTATCGACGCGCTAGAGCGCAAGGGCGTCGTCGGCCCCTACGAAGGTTCCAAGAGCCGCGCTGTGGTGGCTAGTGCGATGGATCTGGAGTCCATGTTCGGTGACGACGGAGGGAGGGCCGATCTGGCCGAGGGCTGGTAGCATTTATGGTAGGCTCTTAGGCGCGATGGAAGACTGGCAGCACACGCATAATCCGGCGCAAGGTGACGAATCAAGAGGTGAGGCCGAGATCGGCCGCATCCTCGAGCAGAAGCGGAAGGAGCGGGGTCTCTCGCTGGAGGAAGTCGAGCAGGCCACCAAGATCCGCAAGCGCTACCTCAAAGGCCTCGAGCGTGAGGACTTCGCAATACTACCCGACGCGGTCTACGCTATGGGCTTTCTGAAGACCTACGCCAATTACCTCGGCCTCGATGGCGAGGTCCTCTCGCAGCAGCTCAAGAGCAGCAGAAAGACGCGGAGTGAGCGTGGCATCACCTACGACCCCAAGCCCGAGAGCGATTTCGAGAAGCCCCTGATCACACCAGGCGGCCTGAGGGGGGCGCAGACGCGCAAGATCTCCACCTCGGCCATGGTGACGGTGATCGTCGCCGTACTCGCCCTGGCCGCCGTTATCGGAGCCCTGTATTTCGTGGGACGCGGTGTGCAGGTCTCGAAGGAGGGTAACCCGGCCTCGGGGGAGACCCCGCCTCGCCAGGAGCAGCAGAAGGTGGCCGACACGGCGAAGGCCCCCGCTGTCGGGAGCAAAGGCAAGTCCGGCGGCGAGGGGGGACCCGCAGGCGCGGAGGAGAGTGCTCCACCTGATAAGCTGCAGGTCCTCGTCAGCGTGAGCGAGCGGCCCTCGTGGATTCTGATCCGGACCGACGGGACTGCGGCCTACGAGCAGGTTGCCCAGCCGGGGTTCTCGAAGACATTCGTGGCCGAGCAGCGACTGTTCATCAAGAGTGGGGATGCTGGGGCCGTGAGGGTGGAGATCAACGGCCAGGACGCGGGCGAGCTCGGGGATGCCGGTGAGGTCGTCGCCAGGAACTACACCCTGAAGAGCGCGAGCTGAAAGGCATCACGGAAACCCCTTGGGAGCCCAAGACCCCTACAGTATAATCAGGCGCAGTATATGCCGATTACATAATCTGTTGGCACACTCGCTTTTTGGAGGACGCATTGGATAAGAGCAAGGCTATAGACGCCGCCGTCTCCCAGATTGAGCGGCAGTTCGGGAAGGGTTCGATCATGCGCATGGGCGACGAGGAACGCCAGAGCGTGGCCTCCATTTCGACCGGCGCCCTGGCCCTCGACCTGGCCCTCGGCGTTGGCGGCGTCCCGAGAGGCCGGATCGTCGAGATCTTCGGTCCGGAGTCGAGCGGCAAGACGACCCTCGCCCTGCACATCATCGCCGAGGCGCAGAAAGCAGGGGGCCTGGCCGCCTTCATCGACGCCGAGCACGCCCTCGACCCGACCTACGCCCAGGCTATCGGGG
>DASSCV010000303.1:0-4707 GCA_035697505.1 Rubrobacter sp. | reverse complement strand
GTCGGATGGAGCCGCGGCGTGCCATTGGGACACCTCAAGGAGCTGACCGAGTACTGGCAGAACGGATACGATTGGCGCCAGTGGGAGACGAAGCTCAACGAGTATCCGCAGTTCACCACTACCATCGACGGCCAAAACATCCACTTCCTGCACGTCCGCTCCCCCGAGCCCGGTGCGCTCCCACTGATCATCAGCCACGGGTACCCCAGCTCGGTTGTGGAGTTTCTGAGCATCATCGGACCGCTCACCGACCCGCGCGCCCACGGCGGCGACCCGGCCGACGCCTTCCACGTCGTCGCGCCCTCGCTGCCGGGCTACGGGTTCTCCGTTCCGGTGCGGCAAACGGGCTGGGACATGCCGCGTATTACCAGGGCATGGGCCGAGCTGATGCGCCGCCTCGGCTATGAGCGCTACGGTGCCCATGGTGGCGACATCGGCGCCGGCATCACCGGGATGCTGGCCAGCATCGAATCCAAGCACGTCGTCGGTGCGCATGTGAACTCTGACCCGACGTCATTCATCATCCTCGGCGCCGAAATCCCGATCGATACCTCTAGTCTCTCCGATGTCGAGCGCGAACATGTCGAGCGCCTGCAGCGGCACTTCCAGGGCGAGGGCAAAGGCTACCTTCTGCTTCAGTCAACCCGGCCACAGACTGTGGCCTACTCCCTTACCGACTCACCGGTTGGCCAGCTCGCTTGGATCGTCGAGAAGTTCAAGGAATGGACCCACCCCGCGGCCGCCCTGCCCGAAGATGCCGTCGACCGCGACCAGTTGCTCACGAACGTCAGCATCTACTGGTTCACGCGCAGCGGCGCGTCCGCGGCCGGCTTCTTGTATGAGTCCGCCCATTCCGAGGAAGGATGGGTGCCGCCGTCGGACGTGCCGCAGGGCATGGCGGTTTTCAATGCCGACCCTATCCTCCGGCGTTTGATGGACTCCCAGCGCACCATGGCCCATTGGTCGGAGTTCGACGAAGGCGGCCACTTCCCCGCTATGGAAGTTCCCGACCTCCTGGTCGGCGACGTGCGGGAGTTCTTCCGCGGCCTGCGGTGACGCAAGCGCTTCGGCGCCTCTTCATTAGAAGCAGTACGCTTCTCTTCGGAGGCTGTCGCGGTGAGCCTGCCAGGATTACCCTCGCCCGGTTTCGGTGCTCATCAGGAGGTGCCGAGCAGCGCGGCGCAACGCTCACTCAGGCATGCCTCCGCCTCCACAGAGAGTCTCTCGACCAGCTCTGCCGCCGAGGGAAGGTCCCGCACCAGCCCGACCGCCTGCCCGGCGTAGACGTTCGCCTTCGAGTAGTCACCATTCCTCTGCGCCTCCTCGAAGTCCCCGCGAATCGTCGCCAATCCCGCTAACAACTCTTCCTCCCTCCCGTGCCACCGTTCGGAGAAGGCGTTGCTGATGGCTCTGCCTGGGAACTCCTCCGGCCAAGGGAAATCCTGCACTATATCGAAGACGTGCGTATGTATCGTCTGGGTCTCGTCGGACTGGAGTATGCATTGCTTGGCGCCCTCGGTACCGGTCGACTCAATGGTGGCACAAAAGCGCGTACCCACCCAGGCGCCGGCCGCGCCCATCGCGAGAACCCCCGCCACCGCCCTTCCCGTTGCCAGACCCCCCGCGGCGAGGACGGGAAGGCCGGACTCCTCGCCCACCTCGAGTACTCTCTGCAGGAGCGGCATGGTGCCCACACTCCCGGTGTGACCTCCTGCGTCGGTGCCCTGGGCCACGAGGAAATCTACGCCTGCTTCGGCAGCACGTACGGCCGAATTGCCGTTGTTCACTTGGCAGAAGACCTTGGCACCCGCTTCCTTGATGCGGGCTACGTAGGGCGTCGGGTCGCCGGCGTGGACGGAGACGGCCGAAGGTTGAGGACCGAGCGCTGCGTCCAACAGCTCGGGCCGACTCTCTAGCGCCCAGATCAACAGCCCTATGCCGAAGGGTCCGTGGGGCCTGGCGAGATTCGCCTGCTCCGCGATCCAGGCTTCGGGGGTCGCGCTGCCGACGCCGATCATACCTAAACCCCCACCAGCGCTCACTGCGCCGGCCAACACTCCACCGGACCAGTTGGCCATGGGAGCCGAGACTATCGGGTGCTTGAGGCCGAATGTCCGGGTCAGTTCCGTGGACAGCATTGCTCACCTCCGTGTTTCACCCGTCCGGGGCCTGCCCACGCTAGGACGTCCTCCAAACGGTCGTTTCCCCAGAAAAGCTCTGCGCCGACAACGAAGCTCGGAGCACCGAAGATCCCGAGCTCTTTGGCCCGCCGGGTCTGTTCACGCAAGCGCAGTTTGTTTTCGGGTGCTTGGGCTTGCTCAATGAGCTGCGCGCCCGCCTGTCCGAGCGAGTCGAGTATCGAGCGAATCTCCGCAGGGTCCCCGATCTCGCGATCCTCGGCAAAGTTGGCTTGGAAGACTACCCGCGTGAACTCAGGAAGCCAAAGCTCGGATGTCGCTTTCGCGAGGCAGGCGATCCGGGCGGCGAGCAGGCCGTTGCGCGGGAATCGTGACGGCCTCGTGAACGGGATGCAGTACTTTGTGCAGAGGCGCTCCATGTCTCGCCACATGTAACGCCCCTTCGCCGGGTAGACGTTGAAGGGCGAGTCGTCCCAGCCCTGCTCCGCAAAGATGGGACCCAAGAGGAACGGCTCCCAGAGGACCGGTACGCCCGCCGCCGAGGCTATGTCCTCTATCCGGGCAGAGGAAAGGTAGGAGTACGTGCTTCCGAACTCGAACCAGAACTCCACGCTAGCTGTGTTCAAGATGCCGCCAACACCGCTCTGCCACCCACTCCTCAACCGGCGAGTTCTCATGTCGCGCAGGTAGTATGATCGCCGTACGCAACGGCACGTGACCAAACATACCGGCAATTTTCAGTATAAAGCCGTTCTATACTCCTTACCTGCGGCGTTCAAGCCGAGCGCTTGAGCAACCCTAGACTATCACGGGGGCTAAGTCGAACGGCGGGCTATAGGCGTGTCGTAGACCTTCCAGGCCTCGGCCAGACGACGTAGACCGACGGTGAGTTCTCGACATGCAAATCTCCATCGTTGTCTCGCTGCTCGTGATACTGATCGCCATGTTGCCCTCTGTCGGGGTCTCCCTCATCGCCATCCGCGGGAGGAAGTCAAGCGGGAGGAACGAGATGAGTCCGACAAAGCCAATGTCGGCTACGACCGGGTATCTCAAGCTCGCGAGTCGTCCAGTGAGGCAGACGCGCTATACTCACCCCTGCGGCTCGTCGAGTTCGTTGCTATCCCCGGAAAACCGCCTCTAGCGCCATGTGGAACTCCGTGTGTGCTTCCTTGACGTCTTCGGCGAAAAGAAACACAGTCTCCGAATCCGCCTCGGAGGAGAACCTCTCCCGCCGCTCAAGCGCCCTCATGTACCGCTCGTCCGCTTCGGCCACGCGCAGGATGCTCTCGAGCGGTACCCTTTCTGTGAAAGCCGCGACGAGGTACCCGTTCGGCCTCTTGAGCAGCCGGTTGTTGCCATCAGCTTCCAGCCCATACCCCGCGGGTAGCTCCGGCTTAGTTCCGCCGATGTGTGCTGCGTCGTGCATTTGTGCTCAACATAGCATACGCTGTCCACTAGTGCATCTCGGTGTAGTTCCCAAAGCACGAATAACGATCTCAGGTGTGCCCCCGCACCCTCATATCCGACGGTGTCGAGCGCCTAGAGCTGATTAGAGCTGCGTAGCATTCATCAAACGGCGCGGCGTCTGGTGTCATAAATCCTATACACATCGCGCAGAAGTTCGAGGACCTCCTGGAGATGTATCGTCATCCTGACGGGAGCAGGTGGAGCGGCCAGGAGATCGATGCGGCTACGGGTGGGGTCGTGCCCCGCTCCTAGGTAACTAACCTCCGTAAGGGCAGGATAGAGAACCCCGGCTACGAGAAGATGAGGGCTATCGCTGATGCGTGAGTCTGAAAACACCAAGTTGCCCAGGCTCCGCTTCCGTGCGTTGCTGACTGAGGGCGGTGACCCAAGAGTGCAACATCACAGTGCCTGAAGTCGGTGCATGGTGCATTCTGGGAACTTCGCATGAACGGAGTTCTCGGAAGTTGCCCAGAAACCCAAAGAGCCGTCCACCTCTGGTTTCGCTCGGAAAGTGTCCAAACCTTAATCGACGCCCTAAGGCGCTCGGGGAGGCGCCGCTACATGGCCTGTTGGATCTCACGAGGTAAACCGTCTGAGGCGGAGCTGTCACTCACCTCGTTTAATAGGCGGTACTTCGATAGAAATCGGAGGGGCAGACGAGTTCTTTACCGGCCTGCTCGAGAAGGTTGAAGCGCTAGAGACATTCGAACTCAAACAAGCGGGATTCTGGCCGCTGAGGTTGTCGATCTCGCCTGCGCCCAAGCCACTGACGCCCAGCCACGCGTCCTGCACCGCCTCATTCGCCTCTGCGAGCGACCCCAGCATCCTGTAGGCCACCGCCCGAAGACGGCTCCGGTGCTCCTCGAAACGTTCGGCAAGCCACGCGTGCTCGTCCATCCGACTCGGTCTCTATACGTACGACCGGCAAAAAATGGAAGAGTGTGACGATCTCTGCGCTCCTTCAGCGCCGAAATGCCCCGCGACCCTCTCGCACCTGAAGCAGATTCCCGTCCGGATCCTGGAACCTCGCGGCGCAACCCCAGGGGAACTCAAGGACCTCGGGTGGCTCGAAGTTCACTCCGCGCGAGTTCAGCGTCTCGAA
>DASSCV010000302.1:0-7380 GCA_035697505.1 Rubrobacter sp. | reverse complement strand
CCCGGTGATGGAGGAGGATTCGTCGTGGAGCGGATAGTGATCTTCGGGGCCACGGGGGACCTGGCGGCCCGGTACCTGATGCCCGCCCTGGCCAAGCTCTACGAGGCGGACAAGCTACCGCCCGGCATCAAGATCACCGGCATGGACCGGCAGGAGTGGGACGACGAACACGGCTTCCGCCGTCTGGTGCTCGACAACCTGGAGCACCACGCCGGCAACGTATCAGCGGACGCCCGCGCGACGATGGCCGTCGAGGTACTGGAGTACCGCCAGACCGACGTGACGGACGCCGAGAGCGTGATCTCGGCGCTTGAGCCCCTGACCGAGCCGATCGTCGCCTACCTGGCCCTGCCGCTGGCGGTCTTCGCCCCGACGCTCGAGGCCCTGAAGAAAGCCAACCTGCCGGAGGGGAGCCGGGTCGCCATCGAGAAGCCCTTCGGGGTGAACTTAGAATCGGCCCAGGAGCTCAACCGGCTGTTGCACGGGTTTCTCCCGAGCAGGCCATCTTCCGCGTGGACCACTTCCTCGCCTGGCAGCCGTTCCCCACGATCATGAGCCTGCGCTTCGCCAACGGCATCTTCGAGCCGCTCTGGGACTGCAACTACATAGAACGCGTGGAGATCATCTGGGAGGAGACCCTGGCGCTGGAGGGCAGGGCCGGATGGGCGGGGCGGCTCGGCGACGACGAGTTCGGGAAGGAGATCCTGGCCTTCACGCGGGGAGAAGGGGAGGACGTCTCCCGGGCGAGCTTCGACTCCGAGGCTCCACAAGGCCTCTACTTCAAGGAGTGGCGGGCTTTAGGCCAGCTTCGCGTCTACTACCGGGCGGGCTCGGCGGCGAGCCGGATGCGGTTCGACGAGCTTGACCTGGAGTACCTGCTCTCCGGCGAGATCTTGCACCTCACCAGCATCGCGGCGGCCCTCTCCGAGAGCTGCCACGACCTGATCGAACGCCTCCTCACCGCGGCCAACGAGCGCGGCTTGACCGTCTCCTTCGACGTCAACGTGCGGCGGCTGCTGTTCGAAGGGCGGGACCCGCGGAAGATACTGGGACCCCTCGCCGCCCGCGCCGATCTGCTGTTCCTCTCGGACGACGAAGCGGAACTCCTGTTCGGCGGAAGCGATCCTGGATCCCTCCAGGAGGCCCGGCGGGACATACGGGCCGAAACCGTGGTCGTCCACCGGGCGTCGAGCGCTAGGGAAGGGAGACGAGGCGATGGAACCTGACCGGACCCTGAACAGAACCGAGGACCTGGGTCTGCTGGCTGTGGTGCGCGGGGAGTCGCGGGCGGCCGCCCTGGAGGTCGTCGGTGCCCTGATCGAGGGCGACGTCTCCCTGGGAAACTTCGTCGATTGGTTCGCGGCCGGCGCATTCGCGGTGGGGGCCGGAGGCGCCCTGGCTCCGTCATCGTTCGGAGGGCGCGATCGCGGCGAGGTAGTCGAGAACGCGAGACGGTGCGCGGAGGCCGTGCGCGCGGCCAGGGAGCAGTAAGGATGCGGATGTCCGCGAGACGTCGTCGGCGATATACTGGCCTGTCGTGAGTAGATACGAAGATCTGCGGGTGGTGGCCTTCGGCGGCGGCACAGGGCTGCCCGTGCTCTTGCGGGGCCTGCGGGACCGGGTCGGGGACCTCACCGCGGTCGTCACGGTGGCGGACGACGGAGGCTCGAGCGGCCGGCTCAGACAGGAGCTCGGGGTGGCGCCGCCGGGCGACGTGAGGAACTGCCTGGTAGCGCTGGCCGGGCGCAAGAAGCTCGCAGAGGTCTTCAACTACCGCTTCGAGGGGGGAGGCGATCTCTCCGATCACAGCGTGGGCAACCTCATCATCGCAGCACTTGCGGACATGGCCGGGGGTTTCTGCGAGGGCGTGGAGCAGGCAGCCCGTTTCCTCAGGATAAAGGGCCGGGTCTACCCGGCTGCGACCGAGAGCCTCACGCTCGTGGTTACCCACTCAGATGGGACGCTGACCCGTGGTGAGTCGGTGGTGCGCAAGGTGGGCAAGGCGGTCTCAAGGGTGGAGGTAGAGCCGGAGGGTGCCAAGGCGCCTCCTGGTGTGATCAGCGCCATAGAGAGGGCTGACGTGGTGGTCTTGAGCCCAGGGAGCCTCTTTACCTCCACCATCCCCGCTCTGCTCGGCGCCGGGGTCCGCGAGTCGCTCGCGAACTTTCCGGGGCCGATCGTGTACGCGGCTAACGCCATGACCCAGCCTGGAGAGACGGTGGGCTTCACGCTCTCAGAGCACCTGCGGGCGCTCGCGAGCCACGCGGGGCCGGTGGTCACCGACGTACTCGTCCACCGTGGGAGGCTGCCGGAGGAACTAATCACCCGCTATGCGGCGGAGGGGGCTACCCCGGTAGAGGTTGATGGTGAGGAGGTAGAGAAGCTAGGGGTGAGGGTACGCGAGGCTGTTCTGCTGGGCGAAGACGCGCGGAGTGGGGCGCGCCACGACCCAGAGCGGCTTGCAGAGGAGGTGTGCGAGGCTGCCCTCGTTCGCCTCTAAAGGCACAACTAGCCGGGGATCTCGCGAAGCAAAGCGTCCCGCCGGACCGCCTTTATCCGGCGGGCGGCCAACTCCGCGAACTCCGCCTCCAGCTCTGCCCCAACGAAGAAGCGACCCAACTCCTTGGCCGCCCGCCGTGGTCCCTGACCCGGTGAACGGATCGTAGACGAGGTCCCCCACTTGCGTCGAGGCTAGAAGGGCGCGGCGGACGAGCCGCAGTGGTTTCTGCGTGGGATGATAACCGTGATGTTTCTCCTTCTTCGGGACGGTCGGGATGCGCCAGACGGAGGAGACCTGATTGGCAGGATCGAGGCTGTCTACAGCGGGTTGCGATGATGCTGCGCCGGGTAACGTGCAAGCATGAGAGCGTACTCGTTGGACCTCAGAGAAAAGATCGTGGAATGTGCGGGGCTCGGTGCGCCTGATCGCCGCCGTAGCCACGTCTCCGGGAGGATTCGGTGCACGGAGCATACGCCCGATAGACATAGAAAGTTGGCGAATCCTGCGTACCTCACTCGAAAAGCGGCGAGAGAGCCGCCGCGCCCAGCTACGTTTCAGGCGGGACCCAGATGCCTACCTCGGGAGGCTCGAAGAGCTGCTACTCAAGCAGGCTTTGCCGTCCTAGAAAAAAGGGCTAGCTTCGCTAGCGACCGACTGATGGAAGTGGCTGCGGCCGATTCCGAAACCTGGGCGGTGGGTTTCGAGGACGAATGCTGGTGGAGCAGGGTATCCTTGCCTACCTTGAGCAGCTTCTCCGAGGAAGGCAAGCCACTTCGCCTCATCCAGCAGTCGGTCGCCAAAGATGACCCCAGCGAAGCTACGAAAGCTATCTCCTGCTACGGACTCTATCTGCCCGAACTCGGTGATACATGGTTTGAGGTTCGTGGATGGGAGGCCCATCAATTCCATCACGACGCAGTTCCTTTCGTGGTGCGCCCACAAGCTCCAAGAGATCGGCAAGAAGGTATGGCTTCTAATCTGGGATAACGCTTCCTGGCACGTCTCGAGGGAACTCAGGCGCTGGCTCGGTTCTCACAACCGCTGTGTCGAAGAGAGCGGGGGCGAAGCCGGAGTGAGGATCGTAAGTTGCCTGCTGCCAAAGCAGAGCCCATGGCTGAAGGCCATCGAGCCCAAATGGGTGCACGGCAAGAGGAAGGTGGTCGGGCCCGAGGGCATCTTGGGAGCTTACGAGCTCGCCGAGAGGATATGCAGGGTATTTGGTCGTCCGCATTACGAGCATCTATCCATTCCACAGGAGGTCGCCTGATTGTGCACCAGGAGCCGAAGGCTAGCGTAAGCGGAATCGGCCACGGCCACGCTCTCCCTCTCCGGCCACCAACGCCTCACCAACAGGAGCGCCTGACGTGCCCAGTCGGTTATCTTCTTATGCCGCTTGCCCCGTGCGGCAGTGTAGCGCTCGGATGGAGCGAGGATGCTCAGAAACGGCAACGCCCACACGCGGCGCGCCCAGGGTATGGGCACCAAGAGCATCAGCGATACCCACCTCAGGCCGCTCGCTTTGACGAAGCGCTCCTGGGTCGAGCGCACGGGGTCACGGTAGAGTCCTTTGGCTGCTATCTTCTTGCCCCAGCGCCTCTCCAGGGTTTCATCTACATCGATCACCAAGGGCCACAGGGCACCAACGTCTTCACCAGCAACCCAAGCAGCACACGACTCGCCTCCCGGCTCGACCAGGTGGCACGGTTGAGGACCCAATGGTAGCGCTGAAACTGTTCGGTGTGCCCAAGACCCATGACACGTAATGCGGCACTAACGGTTCGCTTGCCCGGTGCTGCGGAAAAGCTCCTGCAAGTAGCACCTGCACGTGAGGCCATAGGCGCCTTGAGAACAGTGGCACGAACGGGTTCAGCAGGTGTAGCATCGTGGTTGGTAGGGTTCGCATCATCACCTCTCTGTGGTGGACTGGCGATGATCGTACCCTACCCTCTTTCTCACCAAATGGATAAAGTCGAGCTACGAAACTGTCTGAAAAGTCCCCGACTCGCTGATGATGTGGTCTCGAGGACCACAGAAACGCGACTTTTGGGCCCATCTTCCCTTCTCAAGCGAAGCGGTGTTCGAGGATCGTGTGCAGGCGCGGCTCCTCGGCGTCCTCCGGGTTACGTTTCTCCACCTTCAGTGTGGCTTCCCGGCCGCGGAGCTCAAGGGTGGAGATGTGGTTCTCAAACCACGGCTTTTCGTGCTTCAGGCGCCAGCTGACGGCCGGCTCCTCGACGCCGGCGAGGCGGGCGAGGGTCTTCCCGACTCGCTCACCCGGACCGGACCAAGCGAAGCGCATGGCGAGCCGTTCGGGGAGGCCAAGTAGGTTCCGCAAAGGAGAACCCACCGCCTGGTAGACGGGACTCTCCACGCCATCCCTGTCCCCGAAGCCGACCTCGGCCAGGTAGCCGTGGTGCACGTCGCCGGAGAGGACGACGACGGAGGCCGGAGGCTTCCCGTTCGAGCGTTCGCCCGCGCCGACGGACCGCAGCAGGGCCGCGAGCTCTTCGAAGGAGTCGTGGAAGGCAGACCAGTGCTCGAGGTCCACGAGCTGGCGGACGAACTCGCCAAGCTTCCTGGCCAGGCGGCCCCAGGCACCCCCGCAGACGGCTTCGTTCCACGCCTCGAGGTGGTGCAGGCCGGGGGCCAAGAAGACCGGGAGGGAGGTGCCGAAGAGGAGGTGGTCGAAGTCCCCGGTCGCCTGGCCCTCGATCCAGATCCACTCCTCGCGCTTGAGCATTGAGCGGTGTCCCTCCTCTAGCACCCGCCCGGCCCTTGTGTCCATGACGATTAGGCGTACCCGACCGAAGTCGCGGTGGAAGCTCCAGCGGCTCGAACCGGTCTCCCGGTCGGCCTTGTAGGCGAACTCGCGCAGCACCCGGCTCGCGTCCTGCGCCTTTTTCACCCTCTCGAAGAGCCCATTCTCCTCCAGCTCTCGTGGGGAGAGGTTGCCGAGGTGCTGGTAGATCCAGTACGACATGAACGCCCCGACGATCCGCTCCTCCCACCACGGCTTCGACCGCATCTGGCGCACCCACGCCTCGGAGGTGTTCCAGTCGTCGTGGACGTCGTGATCGTCGAAGATCATGAGCGTGGGCACGGTGGAGAGGAGCCACCCTATGACCGGCTCCTTCCAGGAGTCCCAGTACAGGCGCGTGTACTCCTCGAAGTCCGCCACCTCCTCACCCGGAGGTTTTTCGGGGTCGCGCCGGGAGCGGATGAACTCGCGGGTGCCCGGGGAGACCTCGTCGGCGTAGACCTGGTCCCCGAGGAGAAAGAGCGCGTCGGGCCACTCTTCTCGGGACTGGCGGCGCATCCTGAGGGCGAGGGCGTAGAGGGCGTCCCACCCATGTCCGCGCCGCTCCTCGCTCTTCTGGTGCGTATAGGGCTCCTCGTGCGGGACCGAGACGCGGCAGGAGCCGAATGCGAGGGCCAGCTTCCCGTCCGGGGCGATGGTCCTTATCACGGGCGGAGGGAAAGGGTCGCCTTCCTCCGGCCACACCCTCTCGCTGTCCAGCGTGAACGCGTACTCGTGGGAGGAGCCGGGCTTGAGGCCCGTGATCCTCACGAGGGCGTAGTGGTGGCCCTCGACCTCGAAGGTGCGCGAGCGGTGGGACGAGCCCTCGATGAGCACCTCGACCTCGCAGGCGGCGTCGGTCTCCACCCAGACGGTGGCATCACGGGCTCCGGCGTAGCGGAGTAGGGGGCCGAGGACGAGGTTGGGCGACATGCGTAAGTTCTTACCCGCCCGCGATCAGTTTATTACACGAAGCCGCCGGGTCGAGCTCCGGTATCAGGTGAACCGGCCCCGCGTGTCCCTCGGGTGCCCCTATTCGTCCCATGTTTCTGCCTGTGGATCTCCTTGGGCCGCCTGCATACTTTACTCCCGTGTCAGGCGCTCGTACACCGAGCGGTATTTCTGGATGGCCTGGCGCACTTTCTCCAGAGCTGGCCCGTTCTGATCCCGGGAACCGGAGACTTCCTGATGTATGCGCTGGGCCTCCCGGAAGTCCTCGACAACTCCGGGGTGCGTGACGCTGACGCCCTCGCTCGCCTCCTGCCGGGAGTCCGTCGGGAAGTTGCGCTCTCTTCCAGTATGTCCCTCACCACCCGGTCTGCGTCGTTCAGGGATGCCGTGGGGTCGTCCACGAAGGTCTGCTCTACCCGGCGCCACCGCTCGGTCTAGCGCTTCCTGCTCTCCTCGGAGAGAGGTCGGACCTCGCTCTCTACCCTTCCCCGGCGCTCCCGCAGCTCCTGCTCCGCTTCCCGTTCGGAGCCCCGGCTAGAAGGGTTATCGAGCCAAAGCGGGCATGCCCCATATGGTCACAGCGTAGATCTTGCTCTTGCTCCAGATTTGGCTCCCGTCCAAATAGCTGGCCGTGAGAGAGTCGGCCGTGAGCCTCGAAACATGGTCCATGATACCGAGCCGTTGTCCACGAGCGTCCTCCCAACAGTGCTACACTGAGCCCTTGTTACCGATCCGTCCAGAAACGATGCGATGACCAAACCGATGGTCCCGCCAAAGCGCCTCGCTGACCGGATCAAGCGCTGGTTGCTCGAAGAAGTCGTCGAGGACGTGCCAGGCCCGGTGGCGAAGGAAGACCGGACCGAGCAGCACCCCTGGTGGAAGGTCGTTTGCCTCACCGGCGTGGACTACTTCTCTACTTTAGGCTACATACCCGGCATCGCGGCTTTAGCGGCAGGAGCCCTCTCACCAGTAGCCACCCTGCTCATCGTGGGTCTCACCCTCTTCGGAGCCCTCCCGATGTACAGGCGCGTCGCCCAGGAGAGCCCGAGCGGCCAGGGTTCGATCGCAATGCTCGAGAATCTGCTCTCGTTCTGGTCGGGCAAGGTGCTCGTACTGATCCTCCTTGGGTTCG
>DASSCV010000301.1:0-6215 GCA_035697505.1 Rubrobacter sp. | reverse complement strand
ACCTCCTTACAAGCAACTCGGCCGAGATCCTGGTAATGCTCGCAGGTCCTTTCCTGGGATTAGGGCTGCCACTGTTGCCGCTGCAGATACTCTGGATCAACCTGGTCACCGACGGCCCACCCGCCCAGGCCCTGAGTGCGGAACCGGCCGAGCAGGGTATCATGCGCCGTCCGCCGCACCCTCCCGACGAGGGTGTCTTTGCTCGGGGTCTTGGCCGCCATGTCGTCTGGGTCGGGGCCTTGATGGCGCTCGTGTCCCTGGCAACGGGCTTGTGGTACTCGCAAACCGCACCAGAGATCTGGCAGACGATGGTGTTCACCACCCTGACCCTCTCCCAACTGGGCCACGTCATGGCCATCCGCTCAGGGAACGAGTCGCTCTTCAGGGTAGGCCCGCTCTCGAACAAGCCGCTCCTTGGGGCGGTCGCCCTGACGTTCGCCTTGCAACTGCTGGCTATCTACACCTCCTTCTTCCAGAGAATCCTTGAGACAGAGGCGCTGCCGCTCGCGGATCTCGCCATCGCCGTAGCGCTTGGCTCGATCATCTTCTGGGCCGTCGAGATCGAGAAGTGGCTGGCTCGGAGGAAGGGCTATCGCCAGGGGGTTCATCCGGAGGATTCGGTGCGATGAGGCGTCCGGCGAATCGCTTCGGTGCCCGGATACGGCTTCGCAATGAGCCACAAGAAAGCCGGGCGAGTCAGCGCGGCATTTGCTCGAAGCAACGCCGCCACGGCAAGAATCTACACAAAAGGCACTCCGGAGGTGGTTCTAGACCGTTGCTCGCCCCAAGGCAGCACAGACCCGGAGCCGACCCGGGACACGTCCATGCCGCAGCCGACGTCGCGCCCGGCGTGCCCGCGAGCGACGGTTGACGTGCCAGCTAACTATCTATCAGCAAGCGCAAGCTACCCGCCCATAAGCGACTATGCCCTTATCGGCGACTGCCGGAGCGCGGGACTCATCTCCCAATACGGCTCGCTCGAGTGGCTTTGTCTACCCCGTTTCGACAGTCCGTCCGTCTTCGCCGCCCTACTGGACACGAGCGAGGGCGGGCGCTACTGTATACGGCCCGTCGGGGAGTATAGTTCCGAACGCCGCTACCTCGCGAACACCAACGTGCTCGAAACCGTCTTCCGCACCCCTACCGGAGCGTGCGTTCTGCGCGATCTCATGTCGGTTTCTTCTGAAGAAGACAAGCGAGCGTACCTGACTCCCGAGCACGAGGTGCTGCGCCAGTTAGAAGGGTTGGAGGGAGAAGTCGAGATAGAGATCCTCTACGAACCCCGCCCCGATTACGGTCGGGTCCGCCCGTTGCTCGAACAGCGGGGACCACTTGGTTTGCGGTGTGAAGTCGATGGAACGTCCCTGACTCTCCACAGCGAGTTGCCTCTGGAATTGACCGACGGCGATCGTAGCGCTCGTGGAACCGCCCGAATCCGGCGCGGAGAGCATACGTATCTTTCCCTCACCTACAGTATGGAAGCTCCCGCTGTGGTCCCCCTTCTCGGGGAGGCCGCGCGCGGAAGGATCGAGCGGACGGTTCGCTGGTGGCAGGAGTGGGCGAACCGTTGTGCCTACGAGGGACCCTACCGCGACACGGTCGTACGCAGCGCCTTGGCGCTGAAGCTGATGACCTACGCTCCGTCAGGCGCTCTCGTCGCGGCACCGACCACCTCGCTCCCCGAGACGATAGGCGGCGTCCGGAACTGGGATTACCGCTACTGTTGGCTACGCGACGCCTCGTTCACCCTGCGTGCTCTGTACGACCTTGGCTACCGGGAGGAGGCAGAGGCCTACATTGGCTGGCTGCTGCACGCCACACGCCTGACCTGGCCCGAGCTCCAGGTGCTCTACGACGTGTTCGGCGAGGCGAGGCTACCCGAACAGGAGTTGGTGCATCTGGAAGGCTACGCGGGGTCTCGCCCGGTGCGGATCGGCAACGACGCCCAGGGCCAGCTCCAGCTTGATGTCTATGGGGAGGTCATCAACGGCACAGCCCGGTTCCTGGATCGCGGCGGGCGCTTCGACCGCGACACGAGCCGGATGCTCGACGGTCTGGGTCGCACGGTATGCAGGCGCTGGCGCGAACCGGATGAGGGCATTTGGGAGGGCCGCTCCGGTCGATTCCACAACACCCACTCGAAGGTATTGTGCTGGGTCGCGCTCGATCGCCTCATCGAGATGCACGAAGCCGGGTATCTGGCGGTCTCGGTCGACCTCTTCCGCAAGGAGCGGGACGAGATCCGGAAGGAGATCGAGGCTCATGGGTACAATGAGCGGATAGGTAGTTACACGCGCACCTTCGATGGAGAAGAGATGGATGCGAGCCTGCTGACCCTGCCGCTCTACGGTTACATCGAAGGTACAAACCCGCGGATGCGTTCCACGTGCGCCCGCATCCACGAGAAGCTAGCCAATGGCGAGCTGGTCCACCGATACGAGACGGGGACCGACGATGGGCTCCCACCCGGAGAAGGTGCTTTCGGCATCTGCAGCTTCTGGGCGGTGGAATGTGTGGCCCGCGGTGGCAACATTGAAGGAGCCACCAGGGCCTTCGAACAACTACTCGCTTACGCGAACGACGTTGGCCTATTCGCCGAGGAGATAGACTCGGACACAGGCGCAGCACTCGGGAACTTCCCGCAGGCGTTCACACACATCGGTCTTATCAACGCGGCACTCACGCTCGGCGAATACCGTGAAGGGATCGCACCCGCGACTGCTGAGCGCCCATCGAACGATATACGAACGGAGGATCTGACATGAACAAGCGTGGCGTCTCGCTTTGGGGGTTTGTAGGCACGGTAATCCTGACTACCCTGATGGCAGGTAGCCAAGGGCTCGGTCTCAGCCGCATAAATTTCCCCTTTATGCTGGGGACCATGTTCACGCCAAACCGGGACCGGGCGAAACTGATAGGCTTCGGTGTCCACTTCTTGAACGGCTGGATCTTCGCCAGCGCCTATGCCGCGGCCTTCGAGAGCTGGCGCCGGGCGACCTGGTGGCTAGGAGGCGCCATCGGCCTGGTGCATGCGCTCTACGTGCTGGTCGCAGCCATGCCGGCATTGCCCGCGATGCACCCGCGGATGGCGAGCGAGCAGGACGGTCCTACGCCGACCAGGCAGCTCGAACCGCCAGGCTTTATGGCCCTCAACTACGGCCGGCGCACGCCGATCACGGTGATCCTGGCACACCTGGTCTACGGCGGTATCCTAGGCGCGTTCTACCGTCTGAAGTAATATCCTACTGCCGGGGTCGCAGGATCTCTGCCGTTCCGCTGCTCGTTGTGCCAGCCTCCGTTAATTCTGCGCGGCGTCGCCAGCAGACGCTACCTCGAAGTAGCAGCGAGGCCTCTCGCCACGATCGCAATGCTCGTGGACGCTCACGCCCGCAACCTCGGCTACCATAGCCTCGGCCATTCGGCAAACCTCCGGGTGATCCGGCGTCACTCCGCCCAGCGGACAGCTGTAGCCACGGATCACTACCACACCATCCCGTTCCTCTAGTTCGGCGAGGCCACCCAGCTCGTTGAGCACCTCAACCGCCGTCTGCAGCCGCGTGTGTGCGCCATCCGCCCGCCTGGAATGCTCTTCGGCCAGGCGACGACCCACCGACCTCAGGAGCTCCTCCGATTCCTCAGGCCCAAGCCGCTCGCTCAGAACATCCAGGAGCAGGCCAAGTGTGGGCTGGTAAGCCTTGGGGAACAGCTCTTCACCCTCCTTGGTCAGCTCATAGACGTAGGCAGGCTTTCCACCACCCCTGCTGCGGCGTACCGAACCTCGCTGCCGCACGATGCCGTCGCGCTCGAGAACGGCAAGGTGCGCGCGGACGCCGTTGTCGGTGAGATCCAGCACCCTAGCGAGGTCCTCGACAGTGCACTTGGACCTTCTGAGCAGCGTGACGATGTGCCCCCGCGTGCTTTCGAAGAACTTCTGGTCCCAGTTCGTAGCCAATAAATACTCCTTCCGCCAGCCATCTTCAGCCAACATCAGTATAGCAAGTAGACCAAGTTATTCTATTATATCAATTTTATACTTGACATAATATAGAAAAGACATGTAGACTGGTGTGCGGGCAATGGCAACGACCTTCAAGGAGGTAGAGATGGGATCTATGGCAACTAACCTTGTAGCGTCTGGGCGTGTCCCTGCGATTCGTTCATCCCCATAGCCTTGGCCGGCGCCACGGGATCTTCTGCGGGGACGTTGGCCCTTATGCACACCTTGGCCGCGGCCATCAACGTCGGACTCCTTACGAGATTGGAACAGAAGGAGTAAGACGTGCTGAGGCGGCGGGGACTGGAGAGCTCATCAATAAGTGAATCGCACTGCCGGAGGGAATACAAACAACACTACGGGACAGGAAACTAGAGGACGAGGAGGACTATCGTGGCTGAACAGACGAAGATCACGGCTCTGGACAACGGACCGTACTTGGTGAAGGGTCCGGTACTGCTGCTCGATGCCGAGGGCAATGCGTTTCGCGCCGAGCGCGAGACCGTTGCGCTCTGCCGCTGTGGGGGATCTACGAACAAGCCGTTCTGCGACGGCACCCATTCGAAGGCCGGTTTCCGAGCGGCGGAGAGGGCAGTTCGACAGGAGGAGCTGGTGTCATGATTCCGGCTACCCAACAGGTTGCCCGAGCGAACCTCCCAACCCCATACGGGCTCTCCGAGCAACAGGTAGACGGGAAGTAGATGACTATGGTTACACAAGCCGAACACCAGCTACGAAATCACTCTTGGAGACAGATTTTCGACGAGCCCGAAGAGCTAAGCGCGCAAGCGGGTAAAATCCTGCGCCGAAACGACATGGAGGGCTGGACTCGCGCTGCTCCATCGCTGTACCCACACCAGTGGAGCTGGGATTCCGCCTTCATAGCCATCGGCCTAGCCTACCTCGACACCCGCCGAGCCGCGCAGGAGCTACGGACCCTCTTCGCTCACCAGTGGATGACCGGTAAAGTTCCTCACATCGTCTTCAATCCAAAAGCTCCACCGGAGAGTTACTATCCTGGTGCCGATCACTGGGCTTGCGCCGCATCCTCCCCGGACGCGCCACCAGCCCCACCGTACACCAGTTGCCTGTGCCAGCCGCCGGTGCATGCCATCGCCGCGCTGCGTATATGGGAAGTAGCCGGGCGCGAGGACGAGAAGGCGTTCGCAGAGGCGACCGGCTTCTTGCGCGAAATCTACCCCAGACTCTTCGCCTGGCACCGTTACCTCGCTACCTTTCGTGACCCGGAAAGATCCGGGCTAGTCACCATCTACCATCCCTGGGCGAGTGGAGCCGACAACTCGCCCAGGTGGGACAGCGCTCTAGCGGCTGTCGAGGTGGGTGAGATGCCCACCTATCCACGTTATGATCTCGATCATGTCGACGACCCGTCCGAGAGGCCAGCGAGCACAGAGTACGATCGTTACCTCTGGCTCGTGAAGCTCATTAAGAGAGCCGGCTGCGACGAGAGAGCCATCTACCGCTCACACCCATTCCTAGTGAAGGACGTTCTGTTCAGCGCGATCCTGGTTGCGGCAAACGATGCGCTGCTGGAAATAGCCAAAGTGGTCGAAGCTCCGGACGAGGAGCGCGAACTCGTAAACGATTGGGCCGCCCGCGGCCGCAAGGGCCTCGAGAAGTGCTGGGATGATAAGCTCAACCTGTGCCTGGACTACGACCTGCGAGCCGATAGGTCGCTGCGAGTACGCACCGTGGCCGGTTTCGCGCCGCTCATAGCAGGTCGGCAGAGCCCCGAACTACTCGCGGCGCTGCTGGGGGAGTTAGACTCGCCTGCCTTCACAGGACACTCCGACCTGCGCTGGCCGGTGCCGCCGAGCACCAGTCCCGAAGAGCGGGGCTTTCACCCGCGCAGCTATTGGCGCGGCCCTGTCTGGCCCGTCGCCAACTGGCTCCTTTGGTGGTCGCTTATCCGAGCCGGAGAAACAGAGCGCGCGGCCCAAATACGCCGGGCGAGCCTTGATCAGATCGCTGAAGGGGGCTTCGCCGAGTACTTCGAACCGTTCTCCGGCGAGCCACTAGGCTCCGGAGAGCAGTCCTGGACCGCCGCCGTAGTCCTTGATTGGCTGGCAGATGACGTACGCTCGGCAGAGATCGAGGCAGCGTAAATACTGCCCTGAGCGATTTCGAGGCACGCTCGAGGAGCTCGCCTAAGGCTTCGTCGACCACCGCTACGGCGACCGACGCTTTGTGGGGATCGACT
>DASSCV010000300.1:0-9141 GCA_035697505.1 Rubrobacter sp. | reverse complement strand
GATATCTTCTTCCTCTCCGTGCCAGAGGCGTGGGCGGCCCTGGCGGGCGAGGATCTCCGCCCTCTGATCCGCGACCGACGCGCCGTCTACGAACAGGAGTTAGGTCGCAGGCACGTGCCTCGTCTCCTTCTCTCCGACGGTACAGAACCGACCGCAGGGACACATCATGCGGCCGGAGCGGATGGTGTCCTGCGCGGCACGCCGGCGTCTGGCGGGGTGGTGACACAGAAGGCGCGTGTGATCCTGGACCCAGGTGAGGCCAGCCTGGAGCCGGGTGAGATCCTGGTAGCACCCTCGACAGACCCCGGTTGGACGCCCCTCTTCCTGACCGCAGGCGGCCTCGTGATGGAGATGGGCGGGCCGATGTCCCACGGCGCCATCGTTGCCCGCGAGTACGGCATCCCGGCCGTCGTCGGCGTGCCCGACGCCACAGGAAGCATCAGTACGGGGCAGCGGATCACCGTGGACGGGTCCGCCGGCGAAGTCACCCCTGATCCGGAAGGCGCGGGGCCGGCCTGAGATAAGTCGCTGTATCAGTGGGTAAGCACTTCAGGTTCTTGCTCGCTGAGGGCTGAGGGGTCGTCTTGCTCGGGGCTCGAGCCCCGAGCACAGCGCTCCATGGCGGTCACACCGCCGGACAGCGTTTCGATCCGCCTGGAGGCGGAGCTGGTCAATCGTAGTGGACAGGCAGGGAGAAGCGCGGGTCGTCGTGCAGGTCCCAGTATGATTTGCGTAATTGCCTGGTCAGGGGACCTGGCTTCCCGTTGCCCACGGCCCCGCCGTCCACCGTCGTGATCGGGATGACCCCGCCTGCGGTGCTCGAGAGGAAGACCTCGTCCGCTTGCCTTAGTTCATCTGCTGGAACGGGACGGATCGCGAGCGGGATGTCGTGTAAGGCGGCGAGTTCGATGATGGTCCTGCGGGTGATACCTTCGAGGACACCCCTTTCAGGGGTGGAGATAGCACCATTGGCCACGGCGAAGACGTTGAAACCGGGTCCTTCGACGACGTTGTCTTCAGCGTCGATCAGGATCACCGTCTCCCCACCGCGCTCGTAGGCTTCGAGGAGTCCGGTCTCTAGGTCGAGCCAATGGTAGTTCTTGACGGTCGGGTCCACCGACTCTGGCGCTATGCGCTGCTTACTCCCGACTACGGCGTGCAGTCCCCGCTCTTGCTTCTCCGGGTCTGCGATCCAGATGAAAGGGACGACGAAGGCGTAGAAGCGGTTCTCGCAGTCACGCGGGTCGCGTGAGCCGGGTCTTGGAATTCCGCGGGTGCAGATGATCTCGGCGTAGGCGTCGCGCAGCCCGCTCAGGCGCACGCACTCGACGAGGATGTCCCGGATCTCACTCCGGTCGTACGGCGGACTCAGATGCAGGTGCTCCATCGAGCGCTCGAAACGGTCGAGGTGGTCCTCGAGGCGGAAGAAGGAGCCGCGCCAGACGTGTACCACGTCATATGTCGCGTCCGAGCGCAAGAATCCCCAGTCGAGGATCGGCACGCGCGCTTCCGCGACAGGTACGAACCGCCCGTCGACGAAGGCCGCACCGTCCGCGTAAGACTGGTGATCCTTCGCCGCTTTCGCGTTCTTCTCTATCTTCTCCATGTTTACCTCACTCCCTCCAAGCTCCTGGCCATCTTGCGACAACCGCTCGTAGTTGTCCAGCGACGCAGGGCTAGAGCGCTCCAAAGGCGGGCAGATCTCTCGCTTTCGCACCCTCTGTGTGAACGCTTTTATTTGCGGTGTATAGGGCTAGCCGGTAAGCTACGTTGGCGCGGAGAAGGGCTTTTCTTTGCGCACGACGTAACCACAGACTTCTCTGCGTCCTGCGAAGCTAGGAGAACGGGGTATATGTACAAAGAGATCTACGTCCCGGTAGACAACTCGGACTACTCCAACCAGGCGTGCGTCATCGGCGTCGACGTGGCGCGGCAGTTCGGGGGCAGGGTCGCCGGGTGCCACGCCTACGCCGCCAAGATGCATGACGTCCGCTTCCGTCAGATGGAGAGCGGGCTCCCCGAGGAGTTCCGCGACGAGGACGAGATGAAGCGGCAGCGCAAGATCCACGACCAGCTCATTACCAAAGGTCTGGAGATCATCACCGACTCCTACATCGACGTGCTGGAGCCCCTGTGCGAGAAGTACGATGTCGAGCTCGTGAGGCGCTCCCTCGAAGGCAAGAACTTCAAGGTCATCGTCGAAGACGTCAACCAGAACGACTTCGACCTCGTCGTAATGGGCGCGATGGGTATGGCCGCCGTAAAGGACACGGTACTCGGCACCGTTACCGAGCGCGTCGTCAGGCGGTTGGAGAAGGCCGACACCCTGATAGTCAAGGACCTCGACCGTAGCCCCTTCGAGCACATCGTCGTCGCCGTAGACGGCTCGGCCAAGTCGCTCGGCGGTTTGAAGCGTGCGATAGAGCTGGCACGGGAGTTCGGCGGGACGGTCGAAGCCATAAGCGTCTTCGACCCTTACTTCCACTACGCGATGTTCCATTCCATAGCAGGTGTTCTAAGCAGCAAGGCCCAGAAGGTGTTCCGGTTCAAGGAGCAGGAGAAGCTGCACGAGGAGATCATCGACTCGGGATTGGCCAAGATCTACACGGCGCACCTGGAGATAGCCAGGAAGATCGCCGAGGACGAGGGCGTGGACCTGAAGACGACGCTCCTCGCTGGCAAGCCGTTCGAGCAGACGCTCAAGTACGTCAATGAGGTAAACCCGACGATGGTCGTCATGGGCCGCATCGGCTACCACTCCGACGACGAGATGGACATCGGCGGCAATACGGAGAACATGATGCGCTACCTGCCGACGAACGTCCTCATAACCAACTACGAGTACCAGGCGCCCGACCTCTACACCGCGGAAGAGCACATGACGTGGACGAAGGAAGCGCTGGAGCGTCTCGACCGCATACCAGGCTTCGTCGTCGGCATGGCGACGGGCGCCATAATCCGCTACGCCATAGAGAAGGGATACACGGTCATTACCACGGGCGTCATCGACGAGGTCATAAAGAGCATCCTTCCACCGGGCGCTATGGAGTCCATGCGCGCCATCGGAGATCAGATGCGCGCAGCCGAAGCGATGGGCGAAGACAAGCCCATAGACTCCCTCTTCAAAGACTTCGACGAACGTACCGCCGACAAGGCCAACGGCCACAACAGCGGCGCGAACGGGAGCGATACTGCGGCGAAGCAGGAGATCTTCGAGGCTGGTCGCGGCGGCTTCGGCAAGAGCGAGGACCAGGGCGACATTGAAGGCGTCAGCGCTGAGGTGCGGGAAGAGATCCAACGCTCGGCCCAGGGCCGGGACCGCTTCGAATGCGACGTCTGCCGCTACGTTGCGAAGGGCAAGCCCGCGAAGTGCCCTGTCTGCGGCTCTGGCCCCATTCACTTCCATGCTGTGGACGCCGACATAGCCACGACCGCAGAGGACGAGAACCTGAACCTCTCCGAGGTCTACGACGGCCGCGAGTTGCACTGGACCGATGACGCCACGGCCCTGCTCGACTCACTCGAAGAGTGGCAGGAGAAGCGCCGCGTCAAGGCGCGCGTCGAGAAGAGCGCGCTCAAGAAGGGCTACACCACCATCACGCGCGAATACGTCGAGCAGCAGTACCGCGAGGAGACGGGCCGCGAAGCCCCCGAGGTCACATCCGGCGGCTGCCCTGTCAGCCACGCCAAACAACAGGTACGGGAGACCTCGGGCGCCAAGTGCCCCATCGACCACTCCGCATTCCAGAAGGCCGGCGCCAGCGTCCCCGAGGGCGGCTCCAGAGAATTTGTCTGGACACAGGACGCCATCGACCGCCTGGAGCGGGCGCCCAAGGGCTTTATGCGGAACATCTCCCGCAACATGACCGAGAAGCTCGCCCGCGAGCGCGGCACGACGCATATAGATCTCGCCCTCGTCGAAGACTCGCTCACAGGGGCGCGCACCACCATGGAGGATGTCATAACAGGCAAGGTCTCTATCGCTGACCTCGCAAAGGACACGGGCGAGAAAATAGAAGCCGAGGATGGAGAATCCCCACACCCGCCGATGACCGTCACGATGGTCTGCACCACCTGCGGCGAGGAATTGCAGGGCTTCCAGCCTCCAGAGGAGTGTCCCGTCTGCGGCGCTCCAGGAGAGGACTTCGAGCAGAGGTAGGCTTCAGGAAACCTTAGAGCCAGGAAAAGCTCCGGTCCCCGGCTCGGGGGATCGGAGCTTTCGTTCGCGGGTCTTGAATCTTCCGGTCGTGCTTTTGCGTATATTCTTGAGAGCGCCGCCGACAGAGGCGAGGAAGGCAGCGCCCGGGTTTCGGACGGAAACAGGATGGAGAGATTCCGCATGGTGCATCGGAGCGACGGGGCTCCCGGACGGACCGAAGTCGATTGCGTCGGGCACGGTCCGGAGCTACTTGGTCTCACTCTTGGGGACGCACCGTGCTGACCAGGATCCTGGCGGTGCTTGGCGTTGGGGTGTGGTGTATCTTCATCCTGCTCGTGTCGGTTGTGTTCGTTATAGACAGGGGACTGGCCAATGTGGGCATAGTCTGGGTGGCCATCCTCGGTATCGGGGTTGTGGCTCCCATACTCATCATGAGGCAGATAAACCGCGCCATAGCGGCGCACGAAGAGTCCCGCCGTTCCTTCCAAGGTACGATGGAGAAAGAGCTCCTTGGCGCCCTGGAGGAGCGCGGCATGCTCACCCCCACAACGGCCGCCTTGCGGACCTCGCTCACCGTTGACGAGGCGTCGAAGATGCTCGATACGCTGGCCCGCGCCGGCCATCTGGACCTGCGAATGGAGGAAGGCGTCATGGCCTACGCCCCGAGCGAGCCAGGCTGGCAAGGGTTGGGCAAGGGCTCCGCGTCCTCGCCGGGAGCGGAGAGCGGCAAAGCACCAGGCCAGATAGCCGATGATCCTCTGAGCGAGCGCGAGCTCGAGGTGCTGGGCCTCCTCGCCTCGGGCAAGACCAACTCAGAGGTAGCAGGGGATCTCATCGTCTCCGTGGGCACCGTCAAGAGCCACACTGGCAACATCTACCGCAAACTCGGCGCAAGGAACCGCGCCGAGGCCCTCAACAGGGCACGCGAGCTCGGGCTGATTCGATAGGCTTCTTGTAAGCGCTCCCGCGGGCGCTCTCCGATCCACCACAGGAACAAACCTCCCCGTCCCGAAACGGGCCACGAATGAACCCCGATGAACCACCCAGATCTACCTTTCGGCTGATGCGTTTGCGACCGGTTCAGCCTTACCTTCGGGATGAGGCGTAAGCAACCTGCAAGGAGGCACCCTGCAATGGTCCGCACTGTAGAAGAGCCAGGTGATCCTGCGCGAGTCGAGATGATCGTGACGCCTCCCAAAGAAGGGATGTCGATGGCCTGCCTATCCGTCCCTGTCCGGCTGGTCCGGATCGGCTACGCTGTGCTCTCCTCGGTCTTCGTAGTCTGCGTACTCGTACAGGTGTTCTTCGCCGGAATGGGAGCGTTTGGGGCGGACTGGTCCTGGCACCTGACCTTCGCACACTTCCTGGGGTTGCTGCCTCTGTTGATGGCACCCATGGCTTTCGCCGGCCGGTTGTCGTGGGGTTCGAGGCTACTGCCCCTCGGGCTCCTGGTCTTGATCGGCGTGCAGTACGCCTTCGCCAACGCCGCTGTACCGGCGGCGGCCCTGCACCCGGTGAACGCGTTGCTGATCCTGTGTCTGAGTCTTCTCACTGCCAGGCGGGCGTGGGCTGTCGTGGCCGGGCGGAGGAAGGGGTGATCCGTTCGTGAAGATCTCACGCACAGAGTTCTTGAGGCTGGGGCTCGCGGGCGGGGTGACGCTCGCTTTCGGCGGGTCCGCGTGTTCCGGATCTGGCGAGGGCTCGACGGGGATGGTGTTGCCGAGCAAGGCGAAGTTGCCAGAGCCTTTCAAGGTACCGCTGCCGGTGCCTCCGGTGCTCGAGCCCGTGCGCACCGACGCGGGCGCCGACTACTACCAGATGACCCAGAAGGCCGGCAGGGTGGAGATCCTACCAGGCCTCCAGACGGAGGTCTGGGGCTACGATGGGATCTTCCCCGGTCCTACCATAGAGGCGCGCAGTGGTAGGAAGATCATAGTTCGCCAGCGTAACGAGTTGCCCGTGCCTGTCTCCACGCACCTGCACGGCGGGAGGACTCCCCCGGGGAGCGACGGCTACCCTACCGACTTGATCCCGCCGAAGAACATGGCCCACGACCATTCGATGACAGGACACGGCACGATGGGAATGGGGGGTTCTCGGCACTCCAAGGACTACGTCTACCCGCTAGAACAGCGCGCCGCGACCCTCTGGTACCACGACCACCGTATGGACTTCACCGGTCCGCAGGTCTGGCGGGGACTGGCCGGCTTCCATATCATCCACGACGACGAGGAGGACGCCCTGCCCCTTCCGAAGGGCGAGAAGGACGTACCGATCATGATCTGCGACCGCTCCTTCGATGTGGACGGCTCGTTCCTTTATCCTTCAGTGGACCCCTCACTACAGGGCAAACCGGGCGTCGAGGACGCCTACATGGACGGAGTTCTTGGAGACACCATCCTGGTCAACGGCGCTCCCTGGCCGGTACTTGAGGTCTCGGCCACGAAGTACCGGTTTCGCATCCTCAACGCCTCCAACGCCCGCCGCTACGAGCTCGCCCTGGAGCCGGGAAACCATGCCCCTTTCCTCCAGGTTGGTAGCGACGGGGGGTTGCTCGGAACGCCGATCCTCCACCGCACGATCCGCATCGCGCAAGCGGAGCGCTTCGACGTCGTCATAGATTTCTCGAAGTACAGTGTTGGCGATGAGATCACGCTAAGGAACCGCATGGGCGAAGGAAAGACCGCAGACGTAATGCGAGTCCGCGTAGCCCGCAAAGAGAACGACGATAGCACGGTACCGCGCCGACTTTCGGACATGACAGAGTTCGACGGGCTCAACGAGTCAAGCGCCGGGCGCACGCGCGAGTTTCGCTTTACCAGGGTTGCAAACAGCGGCAGGACGATGTGGGGTATCAACGGCGAGCCGTTCGACCCGGAGCGTATGGCCGCCAGGCCGAAGTTGGGGTCGACAGAGGTCTGGCAACTGAGAGCGGCCCCCGGGGCGCACCCGGTACACCTCCACCTGGTCCACTTCAAGGTGCTTTCGCGCAACGGCAGTAATCCCTTGCCTACGGACGCCGGCTGGAAGGACACCGTGGACCTAACCTCGGGCGAGGAGGCGCGTGTGCTCGTCCGTTTCGACGGCTACAGAGGCCGCTACGCCTTCCACTGCCACAACCTCGAACACGAGGACATGATGATGATGGCCAACTTCGAGGTCGTATGAGTATCACCAGAAGCAGAACTCCCATCGCGATCAGACACGTGGATCCACCGATGTGCTAGAACGGGGCATAACACACGACCTGCAAGCATAATCCCATGGGAGCGAACGGTGGCGAAGACCCACAAGGTAACGTTCAAGAAGAGCGGCATAACCATAGACGTGGCCGAAGACGAGTACATCCTGGAAGAGGCTGAGGACGCTGGCCTCCATCTACCCTACGATTGCCGCAGCGGCACATGCACGACCTGCATACAGAAGTGCCTGGAGGGTGAGATCGACCAGGACATGGCCTTCGCCATCGGTGACGAGGAGCTGGAGAAAGGCCTGCGCCTCATCTGCATCGGAAGTCCCTTATCTGACGTGGTACTCGACGCATGAACGATTCCTGAACCGCACTACTTCACTCCTTCGATACTCCAGCTCCGTAGAGCCGGTTTGGGGGGCTACCTTCCGAGCTCCCGCAGGTTCTCCCACAGGATGTATAGTCCTACGGCCAGGACAGCGAGGACGATGATCCCCCAGAAGTAATGTTCAAGGATGACCAGGGCGCCCACTATCGCCAACGCGACGTTGACGCTGACTATGAACCTGGTTAGTCGCCTCCTGAAACCGGCCTCGATGAACGCGAACATGGCGATGGCGAAGACGAGCGCGGAGAGCAGATCCTGCCTCTGGTAGGCGATGATGAGGATGAGCGTCACGAGCACGACCGCGATGCTGATCGAGGCCCACAGCTGCGCCACCCTGCCGGCGCGGGTCTCGGCCTCGGAGACGGGGCGCGCGGGGTGCACGATGTGCGCGCGGGCGGGAGGACGCTCGCCGTCTTTCAAGCGTTCGGCATGATCCTTCAAGGACTCGGCGAGGACTTCGTCGTCGGATAGTTGTGCGCGCAGCGTCTCGACTTCTTTGGATAGCTCTTCGATGTGCCGCATCTGGTTCTCGTGGAGCTTGCTCAAGTGGGACTGGTCGCGCGTGGCTTCGGCGTCCATGCCCAGAGCCTTTAGCCTGCTGCTCTTCTCCAGCAGTTCGGAGCGGAGGAGATCCCGGCGTTCTTCGATCTCCGCCTGACGCCCGGTGATGACGCCAAGTTGCTCCGTCCTGGTCGGCACCTTGTCGAGCCCTGCCCAGCCCACGGGGTCGAACCACTCGCGGCTTATGGTCTTGTCGCGGTCGTACATCGGCCCCGCCGGGGCGTCCTCGCCCTCGAAGGGATCCTGTGTGTAGAGACCCCACAGTCCCCGATACCTCGAGACCCACGATGGCAACGGGTTCATGAGGCGCGGGGGGTCCCACTCCATGTCCTGTCCGGGTCCGACCGACAGCCCGTCCCCGCGCCCGTAATCCACGAAGGGGATGGTGAACTGTTCGTAGGGCTTCTCACTGTAGTCCTCGTCGGCGTACTGGCGCAGCGTTACGTACCAGAACCGCCGCGCGACCCTCCTGACCACGGCGAACGCCCGCGGCAGGGGGAAAGCGAGCTCTGTCAGGTACTCGCCCCGGGAGTACCGAGTCGCGTGCGAGCCGGCACAGACGTACGCCACAGGATGTTCGCCGATCTTCTCCAGCTCCGGGTCGTCCCACCGGCGCCTGAGGTCGTCACCGGTCTCCTCGTGCGCGGCGTAGGCCGCCCACTCAGGCCTTACCTCGCCAGACTCCGATTCCGAGAGGAACACGAATATCTTCTCCCAGTCGGCCTCGTGGTCGTTGGCGCCAAAGACGTTGCTCCTCCAGTCGTTGAACGCGTAGAAGAGCCAGTACCGCAAGACGATCCAACCGTCCTGCCTAACCACGTGCCCATGGTACCTGAAGTGTTC
>DASSCV010000299.1:0-12182 GCA_035697505.1 Rubrobacter sp. | reverse complement strand
TTAGTTCCTCGTCACCACCTGTAATGGGCGAAGGCCCGGTTGGCCTCTGCCATCCGATGCGTGTCTTCCTTACGCTTCACGCTCGAGCCGATATTGTCTTTGGCGTCCAGGATCTCCCCTGCCAGCCTGCGGCCCATGGTCTTCTCGCGCCTGGCGCGGGCGAAGCCCACCATCCAGCGCAGCGCCAGCGTGTTCGCCCTGCGGGCGTCGACCTCGACAGGCACCTGGTAGGTCGCGCCGCCTACGCGCCGGCTCTTGACCTCGAGGCGTGGCCTGATGTTGTCAAGGGCGTTATTCAGGACCTGGACCGGGCTCGTGCCCGTGCGCTCCTCGATGTAAGAGAGGGCATCGTAGACGATTCTTTCCGAGGTGCTCTTCTTACCATCGAGCATGATCTTGTTGACCAACTGCTGGACCAGCACGCTCCCGTAGACGGGATCGGCGGCTATCTTCTTCTTTGGTGGCGCTGCTCGCCTCGGCATCTCCTATCCTCCTAGGACTTCTTGGTCCCGTACTTGGACCGGCCCTGCTTGCGGTTGTTGACCCCAAGAGTATCGAGCGCCCCGCGCACGACCTTGTAACGCACTCCGGGCAGGTCCTTGACCTGTCCACCACGCACCAGCACCACGGAGTGCTCCTGCAGGTTGTGCCCCTCCCCGGGAACGTAGGCCGTGACCTCCTGACCGTTCACCAGACGGACCCTGGCCACCTTGCGCAGCGCAGAGTTCGGCTTCCTCGGCGTGGTGGTCGAGACGCGCGTGCACACGCCGCGCTTCTGGGGAGACCCCTGCAGCGCCGGCGTCGCCGCCTTCTTCGTCTGTTTCTCCCGCTCGTGGCGCACAAGCTGGTTGGTCGTCGGCATGGCCGCGCCTCTCTCTCTACATGGAAAAGGGGACTACTACAAAGTCGCGCCGCGGCCCGAAGACCGGCTACTCCATTGGTAACCGCTCTTAGCCGCAGCGATCTATTTTAGGCTCGGAAGACCGCTATGTCAAGCTCGAAAGGTGCCGGGGCGTTGTTGTCGCCCCGGCCCCAAAGCAAACGCTGACAAGCTCTTAAGACGCCGCCATATCAAGCTCATCGATGTCCTGCGTCCTGTAGCCCTCGACGGCCACTGTGAGCCGCCTGTAACGCGGCAGTCCGGTGGCTGCAGGTATGAGCTTCCCGATAATGACGTTCTCCTTCAGGCCTGCCAGGCTATCCACCTTGCCCTCGATGGCGGCGTCGGTAAGGACGCGTGCCGTCTCCTGGAAAGAGGCCGCAGAGAGGAAGCTGTCGGTGGCGAGCGAGGCCTTGGTTATGCCCATCAGGACCGTGTGGTAGGTGGCCTGCCTTCCTTCCTCCTCCTCGACGCGTGCGTTCTCGGCCAGGACAGTAAAGCGGTCGGCGACCTGCTCGGGGAGCAGCTTCGTGTCGCCGGGGTCGTCCACGATCACCTTGCGCAGCATCTGGCGCACGATGACCTCGATATGCTTGTCGTGGATGTCCACGCCCTGGGCACGATAGACCTTCTGCACCTCATCGACCAGGTAGCGCTCGGTCATGGTGCTGCCGCGGCCGTAGCGGAGGTCGTTCTCCAGGATGGCGTGCGGGTAGATGGACCCTTCCGTGATCGGGGTGTTCGCCCTGACCTCAGCGCCCTCCACGAACTCGGGCCTGAGGAGCTGGCGCTCGACCGTGTACGACCTGTCCTCCTCGCCATCGGGCGCGGTGATAACGACCTTGATCTCCCTGTCGGAGTCTGCTTCCTCCAGAGAGACGATACCGTCGATCTCGGCGAGGGTGGCCTCGGCTTTGGGATGACGGGCCTCGAAGAGCTCGACGACCCTGGGGAGGCCCGCTGTGATGTCCTCGCCAGCGATGCCACCGGTGTGGAAGGTGCGCATCGTGAGCTGGGTGCCAGGCTCCCCGATAGACTGGGCCGCGATGATGCCGACGGCCTCACCGACGTCGACGGGCCTGTAGGTGGAGAGCGCCCTGCCGTAACAGGTCTGGCATACGCCGTGCGGACTCTCGCACTTGGAGGGTGTCCGCACGGGAACGAGCGTCTCGCGCGGCAGCTCCTCGCGCCAGGTGACAAGAAGGCCTGGGGTAATGTCGGTGCCTGCGGTGGCGACGACCTCTCCCGTCTCCGGGTTCACCAGATCCCGGGCCAGGAAGCGGGCCGCGACCGAATCGTTGGCGTCACCCCTGCCACCTTCCAGGTAGAGCGGAAGGTCGACGTAGCCGTCCGAGCCGCAGTCCTCGTCGTTCACCACGACATCTTGAGAGACGTCGACGAGGCGGCGGGTCAGGTAACCAGAGTCGGCGGTACGCAGGGCCGTGTCGGCCTGGCCCGTCCTCGCGCCGTGGGTCGAGGTGAAGTACTCCAGCACCGAGAGGCCTTCCATGAAGTTACTCTTCACGGGCTCCTCGATGATCTCACCCTTCGTGTTCGTCATCAGGCCGCGCATTCCTGCGAGCTGGGTGAAGTTGTTGTAGTTGCCGCGGGCACCCGAGTCAGCCATCATGTAGATCGGGTTCAGGCGCCAGAGGTTGTCCTTCATGGCCTGCTCGACCTCGTTCTTGGCCTGGGTCCACAGCCCGATCACACGCTCCAACCTCTCATCATCGGAGATGAAGCCCTGGTCCCACTGGTCCTCGATCTCGTCGACCAAGCCCTGGTAGCGCTCGAGGATCTCCTCTTTCTGCTCGGGCACGACGATGTCGTTCTTGCCGACCGAGATGCCAGCCTTGGTGGCCGTGTGGAACCCCACCCTCTTCAGGGTGTCGAGGAGCTGGCTCACCAGCTCCGTCGGGTAGCGGACCACGTACCCGGCGACTAGGTCCTTGATCTCACCCTTCTTCAACGTGTGGTTGATGTAGAGATAGGACTCGGGGTCGTAGGCGTCGCCGAGGTAGTCCCTGAGGGTCTGCTCGACGTTCTCGTTGAAAAGGACGCGCCCGAGGGTGGTCTCGATCCGTTCGCCGCCCCTGCGGGCTATGACCTTGTCGTGGATCTTGAGCGTCCCCTCCTTGTAGGCCGCCTCGGCCTCGTCGTAAGAGGAGAGAAGCGCCTTCACCTCGGCCTCGTCGAAGTCATCTGGGCCGTAGGTTATGTAGTAGAGCCCGAGCACCATGTCCTGGGAGGGAACGGCGATCGGGAACCCGTTGGCGGGCAGCAGTATGTTCTGCGTGGAGAGCATGAGGACGCGAGCCTCGGCCTGCGCCTCAGGGCTCAGGGGTACGTGCACCGCCATCTGGTCGCCGTCGAAGTCCGCGTTGAAGGCGGAACAGACCAGCGGGTGGACCTGGATGGCCTTGCCCTCCACGAGCACAGGCTCGAACGCCTGGATGCCGAGACGGTGGAGCGTCGGCGCACGGTTCAAGAGGACGGGGTGCTCCTTGATGACGTCCTCCAGGACATCCCAAACCTCGGGACGCAGCCGCTCGACCATCTGCTTGGCGCTACGGATGTTTGGCGCCAGAGCCCTGTCAACGAGGACCTTCATCACGAAAGGCTTGAAGAGCTCGACGGCCATCAGGCGTGGGAGACCGCACTGGTGCATCTTCAGGCCAGGGCCGACCACGATGACCGACCGGCCGGAGTAGTCCACGCGCTTGCCTAGCAGGTTCTGACGGAATCGGCCCTGCTTGCCCTTGAGCATATCGGAGAGGCTCTTGAGCGCCCTGTTCCCGGCGCCCGTGACGGCGCGTCCTCGGCGCCCGTTATCGAAGAGGGCGTCGACGGCCTCCTGGAGCATCCGCTTCTCGTTGTTCACGATCACGTCGGGAGCGCCAAGGTCGAGCAGGCGACGAAGCCTGTTATTCCTGTTTATGACCCTGCGGTAGAGGTCGTTCAGGTCGGAGGTGGCGAAACGGCCGCCGTCGAGCTGGACCATAGGGCGGAGGTCGGGCGGCAGCACCGGGATGGCCTCCATGATCATCCACTCTGGTCCGTTGCCGCTCACGCGGAAGGCGTCGACGACCTTGAGGCGTTTGATCGCCTTCTGGCGCTTCTGTCCTCTGGAGGAGGCCACGACGTCCCTGAGGTCCTGGGCCTCGTTCTCGAGGTCGACCTGTCCTATAAGGTCCCTTACGGCCTCGGCGCCCATCCCGCCGCGGAAGTACACGCCGTAGCCGTACTCGTCGCCGAAACGGTCCTTCATCTCGCGGAAGAGCTCCTCGTCGTCCACGATCTGGCGCGGCTCCAGAGTCTGGAACTCCTCCCAGGCTCGTCCGACGAGCCCTATCTGCTCGGTAACCGAGCGGCCTATGTCCGCAACGGCCTCTTCGGCTTCTTTGTAAACCTTCGTTATGGCAGCCTGGCGCTCGTCCTCGGGTAAGTCCGCGTACTCCTCGGTCAGCTCGTCTGGGGAGCTCTCGCCCTTGATCACGCTCTCGCGCTTGGTCCTGAGGGCCTGGATCTGGTCGATCTCCTCGTCCCTGTCCAGTTCGAGCTGCTGGATCTCATCCTCCACCCTGCCACGCAGCAGGTCTATGTCGTTGGCCCGCTCCTCGCGGTCGACCCACGTAACGATGGAGCTGGCGAAGTAAAGTACCCGGTCGAGCTCCTTCGGACTGATATCGAGCAGATATCCCATCCGGCTGGGCACGCCCTTGACGAACCACACGTGCGCCACAGGGGCGGCGAGCTCGATGTGTCCCATCCTGTCGCGGCGCACCCGGGCGCGGGTTACCTCGACCCCGCACCTCTCGCAGATGATGCCCTTGAACCGGATCCTCTTGTACTTGCCGCAGTAGCACTCCCAGTCCTTCGAAGGGCCGAAGATGCGCTCGTCGAAGAGGCCGTCCTTTTCGGGGCGGAGGGTACGATAATTGATGGTCTCGGGCTTGGTGACCTCGCCCCTCGACCACTCCCTGATCTCATCGGCGGAGGCGAGGCCGATGGAGATCTTCTCCAGTTTGTTTATGTCTATGTCGCGCTCGAGTCCCTGCACGCTCTATATACCTCCTCTGCCGAAGGCGCCCGGTGAGTCCTCCAGGTTGCCCGTCGGTTCGTCGCGGCTGAGGTTGATGCCCAGCGCGCGGGCGGCCTCATCCCAATCCCTGCGGTCCTGATCCTCGGCCGCGGCCTCGGCGTTGTAGACCGGCTTGACGGAGAGCCCCAGGGACTGCATCTCTTTGAGCAGCACCTTGAAACTCGCCGGCACACCAGGCTCGGGGATATTCTCGCCCTTGACTATCGACTCGTAGCTCTTGACCCGGCCGACCCTGTCGTCGCTCTTTATGGTAAGTAGCTCCTGCAGGGTGTGCGCCGCGCCATAAGCCTCGAGCGCCCACACCTCCATCTCTCCGAACCGCTGGCCGCCGAACTGGGCCTTGCCGCCCAGCGGCTGCTGCGTGACCAGCGAGTAAGGACCGGTGCTCCTGGCATGGATCTTGTCGTCCACCAGGTGCAAGAGCTTGAGTATGTACATGTAACCGACGGTGATCCTGCCGTCGAAAGGCTCTCCTGTCCTGCCGTCATAGAGGGTGACCTTGCCACCGCGGCCCATGCCTGTTCCGGCTCCACCGTTGTTGCGCACCTTCTCGATGGCCTCGTTAACATCCTTGACCTCAGCGCCGGAGAACACGGGTGTCGAGACGAAGACGGGCTCGTCGCCGTTCTCTCCGAGGCCCTGGCTAGCGGCCCACCCGAGGTGGGTCTCCAGGATCTGGCCGATGTTCATCCGGCTCGGAACGCCCAAGGGCGAGAGGATCACATCGACAGGACGACCGTCCTCCATGAAAGGCATGTCCTCCTCGGGCACGATCCTGGAGATGACGCCCTTGTTACCGTGACGCCCGGCGAGCTTGTCGCCCTCAGCGATCTTGCGCTTTTTGGCGACGAAGACCCTGACCATCTCGTTGACGCCTGGCTGGAGCTCGTCTCCCCCGTCACGCGAGAAGCGCTTGACGTCGATAACGACACCGCCCTCGCCGTGGGGGACCTTGAGGGAAGAATCCTTGACCTCACGCGCCTTCTCGCCGAAGATCGCGCGCAAGAGCTTTTCCTCGGGTGTCGGCTCGCTCTCGCCCTTGGGCGTGACCTTACCGACGAGCACGTCTCCCGAGCCGACCTCGGCACCGATACGGATGATGCCATCCACGTCCAGGTTCATCAGGACGTCGTCTGAGGCGTTGGGGATGTCGCGGGTGATCTCCTCTGGCCCTAGCTTGGTATCGCGGGCCTGCACCTCGTACTCCTCGATGTGTATGGAGGAGAGGGTGTCGTCCTTGACGATCCGCTCGGAGATGATAATGGCGTCCTCGAAGTTGAACCCCTCCCACGGCATGAAAGCCACGAGCAGGTTCTTACCCAGGGCCAGCTCGCCCTGGTCGGTGGAGGAGCCGTCGGCCATGACGGTTCCGGCCTCGATCTCATCGCCCTCCTTGACGAGCGGGCGCTGGTTGACGCAGGTCCCCTGGTTGGAGCGGGCGAACTTCCTCAAGTAGTATTCGTCAAGCTCGCCACCAGCTCCGCTACGCCTGACCGTTATCCTGTCGGAGACGACCCGCTCGACGGTGCCAGCGTGATGCGCAAGTAGCACGTCGCCGGTGTCGGTCGCAGCCCGGAACTCCATCCCCGTCCCGACGTAAGGGGCCTCGCTCCTGAGAAGCGGCACGGCCTGCCGCTGCATGTTGGCGCCCATGAGCGCCCTGTTGGCGTCGTCGTGCTCGAGGAACGGGATCAAAGCCGTGCCGACGGAGACCGTCTGCAAAGGCGCAACGTCTACGTAGTCGACCTCCTCGGCTGCGACGGTGGCAACGTCTCCGCCCTTCCTTCGCGCCAGGATCTGGGCGTCCTCGGAGATCTTGCCCGTCTCGGGGTCTATGGGGGTGTTTGCCTGGGCGATGGTGAACTCTTCTTCCTCGTCGGCGGAGAGGTACTCGATCTCGTCGGTTAGCTTGCCGTTCTCGACCTTCCTGTAAGGCGTCTGGAGGAAGCCATAATCGTCCACCGTCGCGAACGTCGAGAGCTGCCCGATGAGCCCGATGTTCGGGCCTTCCGGCGTCTCTATGGGGCACATCCTGCCGTAGTGGGTAGGATGCACGTCGCGCACCTCTATGGGCGCCCGCTCCCTGCTCAGGCCACCCGCTCCCATCGCGTTGAGGCGTCGCCTGTGCGAAAGACCGCTCAAGGTATTGGTCTGGTCCATGAACTGCGAGAGTTGCGAGGAGCCAAAGAACTCCTTTATGGCGCTGCTCACGGGCTTGACGTTGACGACGCTCTGGGGCGTAATGGAATCCTCGTCCTGGGTCGTCATCCGCTCGCGCACCACGCGCTCCATACGGTACATCCCGATCCGGAACGCCTCCTGCACCAGCTCCCCCACGGTCCTGAGGCGCCTGTTGCCGAAGTGCTCGTACTCGTCGAGCTTGTGGCGGATGCGCTCGTAATTGACCCTGCCGAACTCCTCGTCCTCAGCCACCTCTTCTGCGGTCTCGATGAGACGCTTGAGGAGAGCCTCGATGTCCTCGATCGTAAGGGTCTGGGTATCGAGCGGCACGTCGAGCTTGAGCTTCTTGTTGACCTTGTAGCGCCCCACCTCGGAGAGGTCGTAACGCTTGGCGTCGAAGAACAACCCATCAACCAGGTTCTGGGCGTTCTCGATGTTGACCGGCTCGCCCGGCCGCTGCCGCCTGAAGACCTCCAGCAGGGCCTCATCCCTGGAAGGAGTATCGTCCCTCTCCAGGGTGTTGCGCACGAGCCACGAGTCGTCGAACCTACTGAGTATCTCCTCAGGCCCGCCCATCCCTAGCGCCTTGAGCAGCACGGTGACGGGCAGCTTCCTCTTGCGGTCGATGCGCACGGAGACGTAGCCCTTCGCCTCGACCTCGAACTCCAGCCAGGACCCGCGCCCAGGCATCAAGCTCGCTGTCAAGACCTGCTTGGAGGGGTCCTTCGGCTCCATGATATAGGCGCCAGGCGACCGCACGAGCTGCGTGACGACGACCCGCTCGGTCCCGTTGATGACGAAGGTCCCCGAGTCGGTCATTAGCGGGAAATCGCCCATAAAGACGTCCTGCTCCCTGACCTCTCCTGTCTCCTTGACTATAAAGCGGACCTTCACGAAAAGCGGCGCCGAGTAGGTCTTGTCCTTGGACATGCACTCTTCCACGGAGACCGGCGGGTCTTCGAAGCGACCCTCCCCAAACTCCACGGCGTAGGAGCCCGTGTAGTCCTCGATAGGGGAGATCTCCGTGAAAGTCTTCTGGATACCCTCGTCTAGAAATTTCTGGAATGAGTTCAGCTGGATCTCGACGAGATCCGGCAACCGAACTTCTGTGGACTGTAACCGAGCATACGGGTGCCGTTTCCGGCGCACGACAGGGCTCACCAAGTTAGCTCTCCTCCGCATGGGTCGTTGAAGAATGGCCGAACACGCAAACGAGTATCTTACCCCTGATACCCAGGTAAGTCAAGGCAGAATCGCAGATAATTTGTGGCCGGTCCTGGACCGGCGCCGGGAGTGTAGCACAGCTCTTCGTTGCATGCCACGAACGGCGCTTGCGCCGTTCAGCATGTCGGCACGCTTCGGCCTTGCGACCTCAGCTTGTCAGCCCTTCAGCACGGCGGCTACGCCGCCTTGTCAGCAAGGGTCCTGCGCATGAGCAAGCTGAAATGCTTACAAGCCGCCTGGCGAAGCCTGGCGGCTTGCTGACTAGCGTGGAATTGAAATAGGGCGAGCCCTACTTCAATTCCACAGACGCGCCTGCCTCTTCCAGCTGGGTCTTGAGGGCGTCGGCGTCCTCGCGGCTCAGGGCCTCCTTGACGGGGTTGGGGGCCTCGTCGACGAGGGCCTTGGCCTCCTTCAGGCCGAGGCCTGTCGCTGCCCTGACGACCTTTATGACCTGGATCTTCTTCTCGCCGGGGCCCTGGAGCACGACGTCGAACTCGGTCTGCTCTTCTTCGGCAGCGGCAGCGCCGTCGCCGGCCGCGCCAGCAGCAGGGGCTGCTGCTACGGCCGTTGCTGAGACGCCGAAGCGCTCCTCCAGGGCCTTCACCAGTTCCGAGAGCTCGAGAACGGTCATGTTCTCGATCGACTCCATCAGTTCCTCTTTGTTGACCGCCATCTCTGGTCCTCCTATCTCTGTTTACCTACGACTGTTCGGCGCTCTGCTTCTGCTCGGCGATCTGGCCGAGCGCCACGACCAGTCCCTGGACGGTGTTGTTGAGCACCGTGACCAGCCCCGTGAGTGGGGAGGAGATGCCGCCGACGATCTGCGCGAGCAGCTGCTCGCGGCCAGGCAGCTTGCTCAAGGCCACCACCTCGGCCTCGTCGAGCACGCGCCCGCCTTCCAGGAGACCGCCCTTGAGGGCGAAAGACTCCACCTGATCGGCGAACTCGGCCATCAGCTTCGCGCTGGCGACCGGGTCTTCGGAGAAGGCGAGGGCCGTAGGCCCGACGAGGAACTCCGAGATCCCCTCCACCCCAGCCTCGTCAGCGGCTCTTTTGGTAAGGGTGTTCTTCGCGACCACGAAATCGACGCCGGACTCGCGGCTGCGCCGCCGGAGGTCTGTGCTCCTGGCAACGTCCATGCCCTGGTAGTCGACGAGCACCGCGGAGCCCACTCGCAGCTTCGCGGTGAGGCGTTCGATCACGCGCACTTTCTCTTCCCTATTCAATCCAACTCCTCTACGACTAGAAAGCCCCGAGGCCGCAGAGGCGCTCGGGGCGAAGAGATCCCTCGAAAGCTTTCCGCAACCTCGGCCGGATGATTGAGTCCTTTCGGACCCCGGCTGTCTCTGGTTTGCTCTATTTACTAAAGTCCGTGCGTGATACTAATCTCTCTCCACCGCGGGGTCAACCTTCACGGAGGGTCCCATCGTCGTGCTAAGCGCCACTGACTTGAAGTAGCGGCCCTTGACCGGAGCGGGACGGGCCCGCTGCAGTTCCTCACGCAGCGCGAAGTAGTTCTCGACCAGGCTATCCAGATCAAAGGACTTCTTTCCTATTACGCCGTGGATGATGCCGTAGCGGTCGACGCGGTACTCGATCTTGCCGCGTTTGATCTCCTCGACGGCCCTGCCTACGTCCTGCGTCACGGTGCCGCTCTTGGGGTTAGGCATGAGCCCGCGCGGACCGAGGACGGGACCGAGCTGGCCCACGGCCCTCATCTGATCCGGGGTTGCGACGGCCACGTCGAAGTCCATAAAGCCCTCATCCTTGATGCGGGCTGCGAGGTCGTCCGAGCCTACCACGTCGGCCCCCGACTCCTCGGCCTCCCTGGCCTTCTCGCCCTCGGCGAAGACAGCGACCCTGCGCGTCTTGCCAGTGCCGTTGGGCAGCATCAGCGTGCCACGCACCATCTGGTCGGCGCGCCTGGGGTCCACGTTCAGGTGGACGTGGGCCTCCACGCTCTCGTCGAACTTTGCGCCTTCCAGATCCTTCAGTAGCTCGAGAGCCTCGCGCGGCGTGTATCGCTGTTCTGGATCTATCCTCGACTTCTGTTCAAGCAGCTTCCTACCCATCGACTGTAATCCCCATGCTTCTGGCCGTACCCTCCACGATCTTCGCCGCACCGTCTATATCCGCGGCGTTGAGGTCAGGCATCTTTGTACGTGCTATCTCCTCGACCTGGGCCCTGCTCACCGTGCCTACCTTCATCCTATTTGGCTCGCCGCTGCCCTTGTCGAGTCCAGCGGCCTGCTTCAGCAAGAACGCCGCTGGGGATGTCTTGGTTATGAAGGTGAAAGAGCGGTCCTCGTAGACCGTGATCTCCACGGGGACTATCTGGCCCATCTGGTCGCGCGTGGCGTCGTTGAACTGCCGCACGAACTCGCCGATGTTCACCTGCGCCTGGCCCAGGGCAGGGCCTACCGGCGGAGCCGGGTTCGCCTGCCCGCCTGTGATCTGCAACTTCAACTTGCGCGCTACGCGGCGCCCGCGTCCTCTGCCCATAAGAATCCTCTCGTTTGCTTAGAGCTTCGCTACCTGGTTGAAAGAGAGCTCCACTGGCGTCTCGCGCCCGAAGATGGAGACTAGCACCTTCAACCTCGACTGGTCCACGTTGATATCCGAGATCGAACCCGTGAAGTCCGAGAGTGGGCCCCCAATGACCTTGACCGTCTCCCCGATCTGGTAATCCACCGTCGTCTTGACCTTCTCGCGCGTCTCGACCTCGCCAGGATGCAGGAGCCTCTCCACCTCGGCGCGGCTGAGCGCGAGCGGTTTCTCCCCGGCGCCCACGATCTGGGTGACTCCCGGCGTCTGGCGCACGAGCCGCCAGGTCGTGTCGTTCATGTCCATGTTCACGAGGACGTAGCCGGGGAACTGGCGCTGGATGGTGGGGACTTTCTTGCCGTCCTTGATCTCGATGACGCTCTCGGTCGGGATGCGGATCTCACCGAAGTTCCTGTCAAGGCCCATGGAATCGATCCTGCGCTCCAGCGTCGTTCTGACCTTGTTCTCGTGACCCGAGTATGTATTTACGACGTACCACTTCTTCACAACGAAACGCTCCTAATACTTACAGGACCTACAGGAAGACCAGGCGCACCAGACTCTGGAACACGAAGTCGACGGCGGCGATGTAGACCGCAAGAACGATGACGATGATGAGCACCACGGCCGTGCTCTGCCTGAGCTGGTCACGGTCGGGCCAGCTGACCCGCCTGAGCTCACCCCGCACGTCCCTGACAAACCTCCTCGGTCCACCAAGAAAACCGCCACCCTTGTTCTGCGGCTGCTTCTTGTTCGACCCCGCGGATGCGCGCTTCTTACCCATTGTGTCCTCGCATGACTTTGCCTCTCGAAGCAGGGCAGGAGGGACTCGAACCCCCGACCTGCGGTTTTGGAGACCGCTGCTCTACCAACTGAGCTACTGCCCTCTGTCTGCCGATCCTTACCGGGTCTCCCGGTGCGCCGTATGATGGCGGCACCACGGGCAATACTTCTGTAGCTGGATGCGATCCGGGGTGTTCCGCCGGTTCTTCCTGCTGTGGTAGTTCCGGCGCTTGCACTCCTCGCAAGCCAGCGTTACCAATTGTCGCACAACTTACCTCCAAATCACAGGGACGGCGTCTTTGCCGTCCCTGTGCGCCAACGGTGCGTTACTCCACTATCTCAGTGACGACGCCTGCTCCAACAGTCCTGCCTCCCTCGCGGATGGCAAAGTTCAATCCCTCGTCCATCGCTATCGGTGAGATCAACTCCACGTTCATTACAGTGTTGTCCCCTGGCATCACCATCTCC
>DASSCV010000298.1:0-2205 GCA_035697505.1 Rubrobacter sp. | reverse complement strand
CTAGAGAGCCGGTAGAGTAGTCAGGCAGCGACGGCATCCTGCGTCTCCTCGGGCATGCGGGCTATGACGTGCAGGTTGTGCACCACCGCACTGCGGCGCAGGTCGAAGAGGTTCTTGCGCTCTCCCACATAACGCGCCCGGTCGCCCTGCCAGTGGCCGATGTGCGCCAACGAATGCTCCGCGCCGACCCTCTCCCTGAGCTTCGCCCTCCCCTCCGGTGTCTTCTGACGCTCTCTCAACTCGTCCAGAAGCCGCTCGTCGGGGTGGATGCTCACGCTCCGGCCCGCCCTTTTGGACTTCGTGCAACGCTCCCTCAGAGGGCATGCCGCGCACGTCTTCTTCGGAAAGCGAACCACCCCGCCCGCCTCGAAGTCCATCTCCACGCCCGCCGGGCAGCGCATCAGCCCCCTCTCCCAGTCCAGCGAAAACTCCGTCTTGGGAAAGCGCCCTCTGTTGCTGACCCGCCAGGCTTTGCAGTACACCTCAAGCTCTGGCGGGCGCTCTCTGACCAGTTCGCTGCTAAGGTAGGCCCGGTCTATGTGCAACTCGGACAGCTCGGCACCGCCTTGGCGGGCGAGATCGCGGACTATGGGGCGGCCCACACTCGCCTCGGGGGCGTTGGCCGGTGTCACTCCCACCGCCCTCACCAGCCCGCTGTCGAGATCCTTGAGCACATGGCGCTTGTAGCCGTCGAAGCGCACGCTGCGACTTTTTCTGCCGTGGCGCATCTGGGGATCCTCCACCGAGATCAGCCGCTCGCGAGCCACCCCGCAGCGTAGGGCTGGAGTGCCATCGGCCGCCTCCTCGACATCCTGCTCGGCGACTCGCCTCGCGGCCTCGATGCTCGGGACGACCTCCGATGGCTCAAAGAAACCGTCGCTTTGCAGGTACTCCTCGACGTCTACAAGCGCCCCGAGCACCTTCGTGAGCGCCAGGGAGCGCTCGGAGGGATCGTCCCAGTCGAGATCGAGGGCCGCCTTGAGGGAGCCGCCCGCGACGGCCTCGGCCCCGGCTTCTTCGGCCACTTCCGCCAGCCCCCGCCCCTGCTGACGAGCGATCACGCCCAACGCCTTCCTCAGAGCGTGTCCCAGGAGGTTGTAGGTGTCCTCCACCCTTCCCGCTCCCCACAACGGGGAGCTGTCCAGGGCGGCGCGCAGCCGCCTGTTGGAGAAGCCGCCCCTCTCTTTGGCGACCTCCACCGTGCGCTCGATCAGGCGCCGGTCGAGGTCGCGCTCGATGAGCCTTTTGCGGAAGTTCACCAGACTCCATTTGGAAAACGGCGGCTCCTCGGCCCCCAGGCAGTCGAGGACCAACTGCCAGCGGCGGTCCATAACCATCGCCTCCATCGCCTCGTCGTCGGAGACGCCGGTGTAGACCTGCAGGACGGTGGCGAGGGCGAGCCTCGCCGGTGGAACTGGAGGCCGTCCAAGAGTGCTCTCGTGGTAGATTTCGGAAAGCTCCATCTGGAAGGGTTCGTCGAAGATCTCGTGGCGGTTCTCGCGCAGGAAGACGAAGAGCTTGGCGCGCTTGACGAGCCTCATGACCTTTCGCTCTCCGGGGGAGGGTTCGGTGGGTGGACGCCAAATCTGTGGACGCATGGGTTCTCGCCGCCTTTCCTCGCCATCACTTGGCGGGCAGCAAACCACCCCCGGACATCCCCGTCAACCACTACTCTACCGGCTCTCTAGGAGTTGAGACCTTTCACGTCAAAGACCGACCTCAGGGGTTCTTCGGCCGCCCACATCTCGAGCTCTGCCGCGCGGAGGCAACACTGTACGAGTTGCACGACGCTCTGTGGTTCTTTCCGGCTCCCCCTACACTGTGTAGGCACATATGGCAGAGTCGAGGGTGTGGAGGTCGAGCATGGAGCGCGAGGTCATGTGGGCTCCTTGGGAGGCACCTGGACTAGAGCATCTGCGCCTCGTGACGAATGATGGCAGTGTCGTGGCCAACGGGTTGATGATCGGCCTGGAAGCAGGTCGCCCGTTCCGCATCGGCTAAGAGATACGCTGCGACGAGCGGTGGCGAGTGCAGGAAGTACGGGTGGCTACCCCAGACTCAGGACGGCCGGTCCTCGAGTTGCTCACCGACGGGGAGGGCCACTGGAACAGAGGAGGCGGAGAACCCGTACCCGAGCTCGAGGGGTGCATCGACGTCGACATCTCGGCGACGCCATTCACCAACACCCTCCCTATCCGCAGGCTC
>DASSCV010000297.1:0-2909 GCA_035697505.1 Rubrobacter sp. | reverse complement strand
CCCTCTTCTACCACGACCTCTGTACGGGCTCCTGAGACTCTACCGTAGCGGAGTGGGGCTATCTGCCTCGTCCGCCGCGGATATGCCCGAATCAGTAAGTCGGTACAGCCCGTGCGCGGTAAGGCTGGGGCTGGGGTAGCGTTGGAGGTGTCTGCGCCGCAGCAGCTCCTCGACCAGGGCATGGCATTCGCTCCCGCCAGGGCCCACGCCTATGCTGATTGCTGCTCCACGCACCACCACGTATGGGGCTGGTTGCCCTAAGATTTGCCTTCGCATGTGCTTCAACATCCCCAGGGCCTTGTTGCTCATCTTCCTATCACCCTACGCCACCAGGACTTCTGCACGGCCTCCTAAGCCTCCCCCGTAGCGGAGTGGGGCTTGCCCCTACCCTGCTGCTCCTCGGCCGCCTCGGTGGCTTCTGAGGTCTCCTGTGGGGCCTCTATGGCCGGGATCCGCTCCAGGGCTGCGGCCAGCAGCCTGCGGGCTTCGGAGTGGGCCTGGCGCTCAGCCTGCAGCTGCTCCCGGAGCGTGGCGATAAGCTCACTGGTACGATCGTGGGTACGGACGTGGGGTCGCTCTGGTTCGGGTGTAGGTTCGGTGTTTATCAGGACGTACAACCGCCCGCCCTCGCGTGTGCTGGGCAGTGTGCCGCGCTTTACTCGCATTCTCACGGCACCTTCGCTTATACCTAGAGCATCGGCGGCTTCGGTAACTGGTACACGTCGTTGGTTCGGTGTGGGTTCGACACCCCAACGATACGTTCTAAACTCGTCTCCCACACGAAGGATACTAGACCATTAGGACTGGGGCTGAAAGGCCTTAGACGGCAGCCTCGGCACTGTGAACGGACCTAACGCCCGTGCAAGCCTCCGTACACGGCCTCTGCCGCAGACGTGTACAGCGAGAACAGACTCTTCGCCAGGTCCCCTGCCTACTCTTCCGTCATAGCCTCGAGGGTGCTCTCGAGCAACCCTTGCTCGCTCCCCTCCTCCGGGGGTAGCCAGCTTAGCGCCTGGCGGATGTCGGCGTATTCGTCACGCAGGTGGCCTGCTGGGAAGTCGTCGGGGAAGATGGGCACAAGCGTCATGGTGGCGACCTTCAACCGCTCCTTAACTTCTCCCGCACCTACTAACTCCTCGATCGCCTGCTCCAACTTTCCAAATGCGTTGGTGAAGCCTACTGGATCCGCCACACTCACAGTCCCTTCGGTCTCGCTGTTACCCGCATCCGCCGCCTAAGATACCGCGCCCCGGCTCAGCAGGCGAGGGCTACGGAGAGTACCAGATCGTCGTGGTTCCCTGCGCTCCAGGCCTCGTAGGAGTCGGGGGCTGTAGGAACCGGGGCCGAAAGTCCTTAGGAGCCCACAGCACGCGCGCCTCGTGGGATTTCATTGGCGGTTCATTGCCCACTGCTACCGTAGAGGGTGCTCGGCGGCCACTACAGACTGCATGCACAAAGCAGCGTAATGGCCGCCGGGTTCGTCCTAAGCTATCCTCGCGCCCGTGGTGTACCTGTCAGTCGTGTGGACGTGCACGGTGTGACCAAAAAGGTCTCAGGTCCGTATGAACGTCCGGCGGAGTGAGGTCTCGGGTCGTGGAGAGGTCCCTGGCGTTGGAGCCAATCTCGATGGAGAGGGCAGTGGCGTCACTAAAGTGGAAAACCACGGCCTCCGCAGCGTGCATTCCCCGGCGAGACTCGACCTCTCCGTACTCTATGGCCGCTACTGTTTTCCCGACGGCCTCGAGAATCGTCTGCAGTTTGTGCTCGGGGGTGGGGGGGCCGATTATCTTGGGGTGTTCGCCGCTACTGGCGTGTTGGCTGTCCATCCGTGCTCCTTCGGCTTCTTGCGGACGACCTCTACCTTCCGACACAGCGCATATCTTACCCTTGCTTGGCTATGTCCCCCGTCCTGGGAGCGTCAAGCACGTTACAAGCTGGAGGAGGTGGCGAGATGGCTGCGGCAGCTTGCTCGTTACGGTGTGCCCGGTATGCGGCCTCCGCGTCGCGTCTGGTCCCGCCCTCCGCCTTCGCCTTCCCAACGCTCCAAGTTGTCGTCGTCCTCCGCCTTCCGCTCAGCGATCAACTTTTCGCGGCGGCCCTTGTACTCCGCGACGGCCTCACTGCCCATCCGCTCAACGTCGCGCGAGGTGAGTTCGACCGGGATGCCGTCCGCGTCCTTAGCTCCAGTAAGCTCGACCGGCCCGCGCCGCGCCTCCTTTCTTTAGGCGTACTCTGGCGAAACTTAGTAGCCACCTGCCCCGCCACCACCATCGCCCTTCTTGTCCTTCTTCCCGTTGCCGCCGCCATCTTGGCTCCTGCCGCAACCCGGCGCCCAGAACAGCGACAAGCCGACTATTCCGGCAAGGCCCAGACTTAGAAAACCCCGACGGCTCATGCGTACTTCAAGAACGGGATTGCTTCCGGCTTCAGGTTCCCTTGTATCCGCCACCGGGTATCTCCTTGTCTCGCTAGGTTCGTGACAATTCTAACCGCTCGGCGCCTACCTCGGTCAGACCAGCACGGAAGCAAAGTCCCGAGCCGTTTGCACTTTCTAGGATACGTAAGCGTCCAGTGGCAGGGTATCTGATGAATGTTTACCTGCTAAGCGCGTGGACGATAGATTCTGCGAACTTCGCCTGTACGGAGTTCTTGGATCCGCTCTGCGCAAGGACCTGTTACAATTGTATCTACTATCGCGTGAACCTTTCACGCTGTCGCAGGGCCGCTACCTGCCTCCCTACTAGACTTGGGTTAGCTTCCCACCCTACTACCTGCCCCGCAGGGCAGGAATGCCCTGCCGAACAAACGGCGGGAGAAAGGGGTAAAAGCCTATGGTGCAGATCCTCGAACGCCTCCAAGCTCACTACGAGAGCCGCGAAATGCCGTTCGCTACTGTCTACGAGTGGCAT
>DASSCV010000296.1:0-4395 GCA_035697505.1 Rubrobacter sp. | reverse complement strand
GCGTCTGCTAATCGTCGGGGTCGTGCTGGTCCTTGCTGGCATAGCCCTGCTTTTCGGGCTCTTCCGCGAGCCGGTATACACCGCCGAGGCGAAGGTGAGCGTCAGGCCGCAGGAGGAGCCGGACGGTGAGGAGGCCATGCTAGCCTTCCTCGAAGAATTGCGCGGCGCCGTCGTTACGCAGGAGATGTTGAGGGAGGTAAGGCGCCGGGCTGGCTGGGAAGCCGATCCGAAGGCGTTCTCAGAACGGCTCGATCCGAGGACGGTCGCTAAGACGGACGGTGGGCCAGGGTTACAGATACGATTCCTCGGTGACGAGCCTGGGCAGGCGGCCCTGGCGGCGAATGCTTACGCTGAGTTATTCGTCGAGGGAGTCGAGGACCTCGGCGACAGGCCGCTCGCCGACGGCGTACCGGTTGCGGAGGCCGTGGTGGAGCAGAAAGCCCTGCCTGGTGAGTATAGGCCTCGGCCCCTGATCTACGCGGCCATCGCCGCAGGGGCAGGCTTGCTGATAGGGGGCGCAGCCGCTTTGATACTCGAGGGGCGGGCCAGCGGCTGGCGGGGCGTACGCGACGCCGAATTGACGCTGAGGGTGCCGGTGCTGGGGAGCATACCTGACTACTCTTCGAAGAAAAGCGAGGGTTGACGTGAACCTCGAGGCGAAAAGCGACGCGGGTGCCCTGGGGTTGCTGGACCCCGACTCACCAGTGAGGCGTCACTACGAGGAGCTGGCGGGCAACCTTCTGAGTATGGGGGGGACGGGCAGCGTCGTCGTCACCAGTCCCGAGCCTGACACCGGGCGGACAAGCATCTGCCTCGGCCTCGGAGCGGCCCTGGCCGGCATGGGACGGCGGGCCGCCGTCGTGGACTGCAACCTCGAAAACGCGAAGTTGCACAGGATGCTCGGCAAACCGAACTTCGTCGGGCTTACCAGCGGTCTCGACGAAAGCAATTCCCTGGAACACTTTGGGTATGAGGTCATCCCGGGACTTCTGGTCGTGCCGACCGGTCCAATTCTGTCGGATCCCGCCTCACTACTCGAGGATGAGGGGATCCCGAAGGCAGTACGAGGCCTGCAGAAGAGCCGGGACCTGGTGCTGCTCGACGCGCCGGTGGCGTCGCGGGTGCTACGGTCCCCGAACCTCCTTGGCGGCTTTGACGGGGTCTTGCTCGTCGTCCACGCCTCCCGGACTCCCAAGAGCGTCGCCCGCGAGACCACGGACGACCTTCTGGAAGCGGGTGCCAACTTGCTCGGGGTGGTGTTGAACGGATGTTCCTGATGCGTGATCGTCGAGGAGCTCGCTTGGGGGCCAGGGAGTGAGGGAAGTCCAGCCCCCCGGCAACGCCAGCGAGCGCTTCTCTGGTACACAACAAAAAGAGGCCGGCATCAAGCACCGCCGTCCAGGCCGGCTACTCGCCGTCTTCAAGGGTCTTGTCATGCTGGCGCTCCTGGCCGCGACGGCCTACGGGATGCTGGACACCGGCCTCTACAGGGACGAGCTCTGGTTGCCTGTCGCCGCGGGCATTCTAGCGCTGCTGTTCGTAACGCTGTTCGTGCGCGGTTTCTACTGGGATCTGCCCACTGTCGGCATCCTGCTGGTCGGGCTGCTTGCTGCGCTCGTCGCCGTAAAGGGCCTCTCCATGGTCTGGACGATAAGTGAGACGGAGACCATCAAGGAGACCCTGCGCTCATCTATGTACCTGGCGGCCTTCCTTATGGCAATTGCCGCGCTCACCTCAGGGCGCCAGGTCGGCTCGCTCATCGACGCCTCGATCTTCATGGTCGCGGCGGTCGCAGGCTACGGACTCTTGCAGAAAATGAGCCCGATCGAGTACCCGGTTCGCTCCCTGGATGGGGTAAGGATGGACTCGACCCTACAGTACTCCAACACCACCGCCGTCATCCTGGCGATGGGGGTGGTGCTGGCCCTGGCGCGGATGGGGACTCTACGCAGTTTCGCCCTGAGGGGACTCTACGCCGCCATGACGCTCTCCTTCTTCATTGCGCTCTACCTAACGGTCTCTCGCGGCGGCATCGGGTCCCTTGGGATAGGACTCATCGTCCTCTTCGTCATAACGAGCGGCCGTCTGCGGATGCTCGCCGACCTTCTCCTCCTCTCGTTGCCTGGCGCCTGGCTCTGGTGGCAGATGCAGAGCCTCCCCGGGTTACTCGGGACCGGCGTCTCCCGTCAGCAGAAGATCGCCGACGGGACGCTGTTCAGGAACGATCTGATCCTGGCCCTCATCGTGGCCTTTGTGCTGCAGGCCGCCTACACCATCCTGATGAACCGCCACGAGCTGATACCGGGTCTTCTGAGGCGGAGACTCGGGATCCTCGTCGTGGCCGGAGGAGTGCTTGCGGTGACCCTGGGCGGTTTCGTGGTCGTCTACGGGTACGGCGGTCCAGGGCAGGCCTACTCGACGCTTCTCGGCAGCGCGAACGAGACAGGAAACGCCGGCCAGAGGCTCGCCTCGCTAGATATAAGCTCCAGGGGAGACTACTGGAGGGTCGCCTGGGTGGCGTGGAAGGAGCGCCCCCTCACAGGTACGGGGGCGGGGACTTTCCAGTATACGTGGCTGGAGGACAGACCGGGGCTCAAGGGTGTCAAACAGGTCCACAACGTGTATCTCGAGCAGGGCACCGAGACCGGCTTGTTCGCCTTTTTGGCTCTGCTTGGGTTTGTGGCGGTCCTCGTCGGCTACACAGGGAGAGCCGTCTGGCGGTCGGGTCCGCAGGGTGAGCGCCGGCTCCTTCTGGCCGGGCTATTCTCCGCGCTCATGGTCTATCTCGTCTCCTCGGCGTTCGAGTGGCATTGGTACCTCCCGGCCTCGACGCTTTTCTTCTTTATCCTCGCCGCCGTCGCAGTGAAGTTCGCCTCGAGGGAGGACTGGGGTGCCGCCGAGGCTCCCACCGCCGACAGTGGGGCTGAGCGTCCCGTCACTCCTGTTGAAGCCGAGGGATAGAATCGGCCGGATGAGCGTTGGCTATCCCAGGTCGGAGGACGACTACGATCGCCAGGTGGAGCGCATGGCCTGGCGGGGCTTGGGCCGCCTGCCCGGCCGCGCTGAAGGACACCCTCGGGCGGGAGGCAGTACGATTATGGGCGCTCCTTTGTCACGGCTGCCAGGAGGTGTCTACGTCGATCTGGGGAAAGGAGACCACAGAAACTCCGTCTTTCTGGCAGGGAGCGGGCGGAGCGGGACCACGTGGCTCTCAGAGATCATCAACCACAGAAGGGGATATCGTTACGTCTTCGAACCCTTCAACCCCAGGGAGGTCGGCCCGTTCGGGCACTTCAGGACCAAACAGTACCTGAGGCCAAACGACCAGAGGGAGAAGTTTCTAAAGCCGGCCCGCCTCGCGCTCACCGGCGGGCTCAGGGACCCCTGGACCGACCGCTTCAACGGGCGCATCGTCGCGAGGCGGCGTCTGATCAAGGACATAAGGGCCAACTTGCTCCTCGGCTGGATGCGCGCGCACTTCCCGGGAATGCCTATCATTCTGCTGCTAAGGCATCCTTGCGCCGTCGTGGCATCCAGGCTCGCGCTCGGGTGGAGGGACAACCTCTCGGAGACGATGGAGCAGCGGGAGTTGGTAGAGGACTTCCTCCTCCCTATGGAGGCGGAGATCCGGGCCGCAAACGACGACTTCGAACGCCACCTCTTCCTCTGGTGCATAGACAACTACGTCCCCCTCAAACAGTTCGGGCCACAGGATGTTCATCTTACCTTTTACGAGAACCTGCTCGCGCGTCCGGAAGCGGAACTACAGGGTCTGTTTACTTTCCTGGGCGAGGACTTCGACGACCGTGTCTACCGCAGACTGAGACGCCCTTCCCCCCTGAGCCGTAAGAATACGCCCTGTCCTTCCACGGAAGGGTGGCGTATTCGCGTGAGCGCCCACCAGCTGGAGAGAGCAATGGAGATCCTGCGCCTCTTCGGCCTCGACCAACTCTACGGCGAAGGGTCCGTGCCAGACCCCTCTTGCGCCTACGCCCTGATGGACGGGGTGTAGGAGTCCCCCTCGTGCACAAGCCACCGGTGGTGATCCTCTCCGGTGTAAGGTGGGACTTCCTCTGGCAAAGGCACCAGACGCTCGCCACCCTCTTCGCCGGCGCGGGCTATCCCACCGTCTTCGTAGAGACCACTGGCCTCGCCAATCCCCGCCTGACCGGAAACACGCTGCGCAGGGTCTTCGAGCGAGTCCGTCGCTCAGGTGGCGCGGGAGAGAAGCCGCCGGCCGGCAGAGACCTCACTGTGTACGCGCCGCTCACCGCCCCGCCCACCTGCGGAGCATTCCGGTGGTCGAACACGAAGCTCCTCGTCCCGCGCATCATCAGCGACCTCAGGAAGATAGCAGGCCTCTCTCCGGTCGTGGTGGCCTATCCGCCGACGAGG
>DASSCV010000295.1:0-3222 GCA_035697505.1 Rubrobacter sp. | reverse complement strand
CCCTGGCCACGACGAGCCATCAGCTAGTCAGCTTTGTTGGGGAGCGACTCGAGTTGGTCGTACTCTCTCTGCGTAAGGCCAGGTATCGATTGCCACGGAGCCTGGCCTCATGTGGGAGTCCCGCTCTGGCGGTACTTGCTGAAATGCTGGCCAGCGCGGGATGGGGAAGGCTTGGCCCTTTCCTATCCGCCGTGTGACGGGCCGTGTGACGGATTGCTTGACGGATTGCTTGACGGATCGCTAATCGGATCGCTAATCGGAACGCTATCTATCTGGCGAAGGCGTCTGGCGCCGAAGTATCCGTCGATGTACTCCATCTTGCTCTCGACTACCTTCTGGTAGGCGTAGAAAGCCGAAGCATGCAGCACGTATCCGTTGCCGCTGTACATTGCCACGTGGGTTATCGAGTTATCCGGACCGTTCTCCTTGAAGAAGACCAGGTCACCACGCTGGAGGTTGGCCCTGGATACCCACTTGCGGTTCTTGTGCCAATACTGTTCTGTCGGATCGTCCGCCAGCTCCTTGCCGAAGTGCTCGTAGACAAGCCTTGTAAAGCAGGAGCAGTCTTCCTTCTCGTAAGCCCAGCAAGCATCGGGCGGAGAGTGGTAATAGGGGGTGCCGATGTGCGTCCTACCGTACCGCACTATGTCCCGGCGTTCAATACTGGTGTTCGAGGCGCCGTAGACGTTCTTGCCGGAACCCGCGCTGCCTTCGGCCGGCGCAAGGTCTTTGGGCGGCGGTGAGGCAGCACCCCTGACGAGCGCGACAGCGTCGGCAATGACCTCACCAGAACCGGCCCCTTGGGAGATACGCACAATATAGCGGTCGCCAGCCTTCATCTCGAAGGTGCCCAGCTTGACCCACATGCCCCCGTCTCGGGCCTGGTTCACCTCTATCCACTTCGTGCCCATAGCGGTCTCCACGCCGAATCTCGCAGCCCTGCTGTTGCCCTTCCGGACTGGCCACCAGGCGTAGAGGGCGTAGTCGCCGCTCGTGGGGGTCTTCAGCTTGAAGCGCGCATCGCTGGTGGAGGCGCCCGCCGAGACGTATTCGCCTCCATGGGCCCAAACGTCACTCCCACTCCGCTTCCACCCTGGCGCTTGGAAGCGTTGGGAGTGCGTGCTGTCCACGACCTGCGAGTAGTCGGGCAGGGTCTCCTCCTCCGCCATATCGCTCTTGGCCGCGCGCAGCTCGGCCTTGGAGGGATTCGCCCCCGTGACCGTGCCTTGCGAGACCGAAGGATGCGATGTGCTAACCGTGGTCTGTGCCCCAGCCGTGAGCGTTGCGATGGAGATGAAGAGTGCAGCCAGAACAGCTACCGATACGATCAAACCGAGCCGATGCATGGGGGCCCCCCTCCAATGTTCGTGCTTGCTTCGCGCCATTGTACCGACGCCGTGATGGAAAAGCACTAGTTTGGCAAAGATTTTTTCAGATTCTTTAAACCAGCGTTACATACGGGTAAGATCCGCAAACGCGAGGGGGAAGGGTGGGGGCCCACCCTTCCTCGGGGTCAGGCGCCGGACTCTACGGGACGCTTGACGGTCCTGGGGTCACCGGTAGGGTCGGAGAGCCAGCGAGTTATCTCCACCTTGTTCTCGGTAAAGAAGCGCACCCCGTCCTTGCCAGTGGCGTGCAGATCCCCGTAGAAGGAGTTCTTCACCCCGTTGAACGGGAAGTACGCCATCGGGGCGGCGACCCCGACGTTGACCCCGAGCATCCCTGCCTCCACCCTCTCTCTCCAGTATCTCACGGCCGCCCCGTCTTCGGTGTAGATAGAGCAGGCGTTGCCGAAGGGCGAGCCGTTTGTGAACTCGATGGCCTCTTCTAGCGTGTCCACACGAACCACTGAGAGGACAGGACCGAAGATCTCCTCGCGGCCAACCCGCATCTCTCCCGTCACATGGTCCAGGAGGGTCGGACCCATAAAGAAGCCCTCCTCGAGAGGCGCCTCCCTGCCGTCGAGTACGATCTCGGCCCCCTCCTCCTCGCCGAGGTCGACGTAGGAGCGGACCTTATCGCGGTGGGAGTCGCGGATGACGGGAGTAAGCTCGGAGCCTTCTTCGGCTCCGGGACCGATCTTCATCGAGGCCGCGGCCTCCTTGAGCCTTTCGACGAGATCGTCTGCGACCCCGCCGACGGCCACCAGCACGCTGCCGGCCAGGCACCGCTCGCCGGCGTTACCGTAGGCCGAGGATATTATGTTCGGGACGGCCTTCTCCAGTACGGCATCTGGCATGACGAGCATCGAGTTCTTGGCCCCCGCGAGCGCCTGCACCCGCTTGCCGTGGGCACAACCGTGCGTGTAGACGTGCTCGGCCACTGGGTGGGACCCGACGAATGAGACGGCCTCTATGCCTGGATGCTCGAGGATTCCATCCACGACCTCCCTCGCCCCGTTGACGATGGAGAAGACACCATCCGGCAACCCCGCTTCGGAGAGAAGCTCGCCCAACTTCACCGAACACAGGGGCGTCCTCTCCGAAGGCTTGAGTATGTAAGCGTTGCCGGCCCCTATAGCCACCGGCAGGGTCCACAGAGGCACCATGCAGGGGAAGTTGAATGGGGTTATGGCCGCTACCACCCCGAGAGGATAGCGCCAGGAGGAGTTGTCTATGCCTTTCGCAACATCCCTGACCGTCTCGCCCATCATAAGGGTCGGCATCCCACACGCAAACTCGACGACCTCTATGCCGCGCCTGACCTCCCCTGCGGCGTCTGCGGCGTCCTTGCCGTTCTCGAGAGTGACCAGGTCCCTCAACTCCTCGAAATGCTCCTCCAGGAGATCTTTGAAGGAGAAGAGGATCCTCGCCCGCTCGACCACCGGGGTGGCGGCCCAGGAGGAGAACGCTTCCCCAGCTTTCCTTACGGCGCGGTCGACGTCATCTCTTGTCGAGAGGGGTGTCTGTGCGACGATCTCTCCGGTGGCCGGATCATAGACGGGTTCCGTGTCATGTCCGTCTCTCTCCTCCCACTTTCCCCCTATAAGGTTCCTGACCTCCAGGCCTTTCTCACCCGCCTGCATCTCGTCCTCCTTATTGGCCCTGCTTGCGGAAACCTTCGAGGTTCTTGCGGTAGAGTTCGAAGGGGGCGTTCATCAGGTCGGCGTAGGAGTTCATCGCCTCGCCAAGCATCGCCTGGAACGCTTCCATCTGCCTCTCCGAGCCCTCCATCAGGCTGCGGGCCACTTCCTGGCTACCCTGCATCCCCTCCCTGAGCTCC
>DASSCV010000294.1:0-3329 GCA_035697505.1 Rubrobacter sp. | reverse complement strand
CGGTTCATGCTCGTGCGCGAGTCCGACCTGGACAAGACGAGCAGTGCGTTCGAGCGACACGGAGGGAAGGCGATTCTGATCTTCCACCTCATCCCAGGCATAGGCGCCTTCATCTCCATACCGGCCGGCATCAAGCGTATGCCCATCCGCTGGACGTTCTTGATCTACACCATCCTGGGCAGCTTCTTGTACAACGTGGCGCACGTGGGCCTGGGTTGGGCTCTAGGCTCCCAGTGGACGCTCGTGGAGCAATACGAGCCGATAGTCAAGTACGCGGTCCTGGCCGCCCTTGCCGGAGGAATCATCTGGTTCGTGTGGCACCGGTGGAAGGAGCGCGGACTATAGCCCGCCTGCCTGGCGCAACCGGGCTACCCAGAAGCAGAAGAGGATAGGCTGGGAGATGGCGATGAGGATCGAGAAGATCCTCTGTACCGTCCTGGACAAGGCACACGAGCGACAGGCCGAGGAGATGACAGAAACCCTATCCGAGGGGCCGGAGGGCTTCTACAAGAACCACCTGGACTAGACCGCCCTCACTCGCTCGAAACTCCCTTCTGGCGAGCTGTCGGTTAGCAGGGCGCGAAAGCGCAGCTCAGATGTGTTTGTAGAGTTGCAACGATACGGGGACTTTTGGTGCAAGGCCTGCAAGGCCCCTCAAGCTAGTACCGAAAAACCGGGACGGGCGACTCGTCTGCGTGCCCGTCCTTCGCCTACAGCGGTGTTCATGAGTATTGGCCCGTGGACCCGTAGCCGCAGTGGGCGAACCATCCCTCCACGTCCCGGGGCCTGACCGCCGAGAGCGCCTCGCCCATCGCCTCCACCAGGGCCTCTCGCGTGCGCGCCGCGGCCCTCCTGAGGTGCCCCTTCACCTTGCTGAAGGCCTCCTCTATGGGGTTGAGGTCCGGCGAGTAGGACGGCAGGAACCACAGCTCGCAACCCCTCCCCTCGATCAGCTCGCGCACCCTACCCGTCTTGTGCGCCGAGAGAGGTTGTCCATCACCACGATCTGCCCGGGGCGCAGGGAAGGGGTCAGGAAGCGCTCCACGTACGCCTCGAACACGAACGCCTTGGTCGAGCCCTCCACGGCCATGCACTCGCCCATCGCCCCCTCCAGGGTCATCGAGGCGATGAGGGTAGTGTTCTTGCCGCGGTTCCGGGGCACGCTCCCGTAAGCCCGTTCCCCTTTGGGAGCCCGCCCCCGCAGCCGCGTCATGGAGGTGTGGGTGCCGCACTCGTCCACCCACACGAACATCTTCGGGTCCACTTGCCCCGCTCGCCCGCGGAAGGCTTCCCTCTCGCGCTCGTCGCGCTCGGAGGAGCCTAGGGTCTTTTTTTAAGCGGCAGCCCAAGGTCCTTGAGGGCGCGGCTCATGGTGGCCACCGAGACCGAGACGCCGCGTTCTTCCTCGAAGAGCTCGCAGTGCTCTTCCAAGGTGAGGTCGGGGTTGCGCGAGACCTGGGCGGGCATCCCCTCCTCCAAAGCCGCCCGCTTGCGCGCCGAGGGACCGGGGATCGGCTTGGGCTCTACCCCGCCGGTCTCGCGGCGCAGCCTCAGGTAGCGTTTGACGGTCGAAACAGAGACGCTGAAGGTCTCGGCGACCTCCCCGCGGGGCATTCCGCGATCGACGGCGGCCAGTACCCTGAGTCTGAGGTCCTTCGAGTACGCTCTCATGCCCGCAGCTTCGCACGGGTTCAATGCCCAAGCAAGCCGCTGTAGGAACCGGTCTAGCCGGTCGCCGAGTCTTACCCTTTCGTAGCGGCTCCCTCCTCTTCCGCCACGTCCTCGGCCATCTCGTCTTCGTAGGTCTCCGTAACCAGGTACACGGAGAAGAAGGTGAGGGCAGCCATCGCGAACATGTAGAGGGAGACGGAGAGCGAGGTGCCCGTGGCGTCCAACAGCCAGACCATGATGATCGGGGCAAGCCCGCCCGCGAAGACTGCCGCGAGCTGATAGCCTATGGACGCTCCAGAATACCGCACCCGTCGGCTGAACATCTCCGAGAAGAGCGCCGCCTGTGGCCCGTACATCATGCTAAGGAAGAGCTGCCCGAGGATGAGTGCCACGGTGATCAGCACGATATTACGCGTATCTACAAGCCAGAACAGGGGGAAGGACCACAGCCCCAACAGTACCGCTCCGCTCAGGTACACCGGGCGTCGCCCGACGCGGTCGGAGAGCGCGGACCAGGCCGGGAGCATGAAGATTTGGGCGAAGCTGGAGATCAAAACTGCCGTCAGCATCGCGCTCCTCGATAAGCCCAGATCTCTGGTGCCGTAGTCCAGCATGCCGGTGATCATTACGTAGAACGCCCCGTTGACAACGAAGAACGCGCCCGAGGCGAGTAGTATCTGCTTGGGGTGCTCGCGGATCACCTCCAAGACGGGCGAGCGTTGCTGGGCTTCATCGCCCTCCTCCTCTTGCGCCTCCTGTTGCCTCTCTTGTAGGCGCCTGAACGCCGGAGTATCCTCGAGCCTGAGCTGGATGTACATCGCCAGCCCGATGAGGACGATGCTTGCCAGGAATGGGACGCGCCAGCCCCAGGCGTTGAACGCCTCCGGTGTTTGCACCGCCGCGAGTATGAGGAAGAACGCGTTCCCAAGAACGAGCCCGACGGGGACTCCCACCTGGGCGAAGCTCCCGTAGAAACCTCGCTTGCTAGGTGGAGCGTACTCCGTCGCCAGAAGGACCGCGCCGCCCCACTGCCCACCTACGGCGAGACCCTGACCGATGCGCAATATAAAGAGCGCTACCGCGGCCCAGATCCCTATGGTGGAGTAGGTCGGCAAAAGACCCACGAGCGTCGTCGCAATGCCCATCAATAGCAGCGCGGTGACCAGCGTCTTTTTGCGACCCATCCGGTCTCCGAAGTGGCCAAAGAGCACGCCTCCCACTGGCCGGGCAAAGAAGCCGACCGCGGCGGTGCTGAACGAGGCCAGCACCCCGGCTACCGGATCGATGTCCGCCGGGAAGAACAGTGCTGGGAAGACCAGGGCCGCCGCCGTCAAGTAGATAAAGAAGTCGTACCATTCAATAGCACTGGCTGCGCAGGCCGCCACTAGCACCTTCCTTATGGTAGAAGGATCTGGCGTTGCAGCCTCTCTTCTAGAGTTATCGATATCAGAACTGTCCATTCATGCCTCCCATCACCCCTTCTCTCCGCGGGGACCCAAGGCCCACGGGTACACGCCTCCTACGTCTCGGAACGCTGCCCGCTCTGAACCTCTCCTATAAGGCGCCCCTTTCCCTGAAGCTCTACTCTTATTCCTTTTATATAACCGTCCCGACAGGGTAGTAAACTGACGGACGTGGCTAATCTAGCCTCCACAAGG
>DASSCV010000293.1:0-16080 GCA_035697505.1 Rubrobacter sp. | reverse complement strand
GCCCCGCACCTCCGCGCCTGGGACCTGTTCCGCCAGTTTTTCGAGAGCGTTCTTCAATACGGTCCCCTTGAAACGTACTTCTTCGAGGAAGGCCGGATCATTCACCACACCAAGCACGGCTTTCACGGCGGCCATCGCCAGGGGGTTGCCCCCGAAGGTCGAGCCGTGGTTGCCAGGCCCCAGCGCGGCGTACTCCTCCTTGACCATCATCGCCCCTACGGGGAAACCGCCACCCAGACCCTTGGCGCTGGTGAGCACGTCGGGGACGACGTCAGTACTCTGGTAGGCATACAGATGTCCCGTGCGTCCCGCGCCGGTCTGGACCTCGTCGAAGATGAGGAGCGCCCCTTGCTCGTCGCAAAGCGCTCGCAGCCCTTCGAGAAAGCCCTCCGGCGGCTCGTTTATACCGCCCTCGCCCTGGATCGGCTCGACCAGCACGGCAGCTGTCTGTGGGCCAACCAGCGCTTTTGCGGCTTCGAGATCTCCGAAGGAGGCGTGGACTATCCCTGGCAGCATCGGGCCGAAGCCGTCCTGTAGTGCGGGCTGGGCAGTGGCGGTGAGGCCGCCGTAGGTTCGCCCGTGGAAGGACTTCGAGAACGTCAGGATCTCGTGTTTGTTAGGACCGTAGGTGTCGTGGGCGTACTTGCGTGAGAGTTTGATCGCCGCCTCTACACTCTCGGCTCCTGAGTTGCAGAAGAAGACCCTGTCGAAGTCCGTAGCGCTGGAGAGCATCTCCGCTACCTCGGCCTGAATTGGAATCTCATATAGGTTGGAGCAGTGGATGAGCTTCCCGGCCTGCTCCTGTATAGCCCCCACGAGTGCCGGGTGGCCGTGCCCCAGGGAGTTCGTGGCGATTCCGCCTATAAAGTCCAGGTAACGGTTTCCCTCACTATCGAAGAGCCAGCTTCCCTCGCCCCCCGTTGGCGCTATCCCCAGACGCTTGTAGGTCTCCATCACTGCTTGCATACCGCGACTCCTTCGGATATGAGAGTTCCAACCGGCTCGCCAGCGACAGCCGCCTCGAGCGCACCTTTCCTATTGCCGTTGAGGATCCTGGCCTCCACCCCACCGCGTGCAGCCTCGGCCGCGGCCCGCAGCTTGGGCACCATCCCGCCCGCCGCGAGCCCGCGGTCGACGTAGGCCTCGCACCCATCCGGGGCGAGCATCTCCACCGTCTCGCCCTCCTCCAGTAGCCCGTCAACGTCGGTGAGTACGAACAGGTATCCGGCCCCGAGTCCGACGGCGAGTGCGGCCGCGGCCGAGTCGGCGTTGACGTTGTACGCTCCTTCAGGGCCGAGCCCGAGCGGCGCGATGACGGGGACGAACCCTCCGGCCCAGAGGGCCTCGATGAGCTGCGGCCCGACCCGCACGACCTTGCCGACCCGGCCAAGGTCCGGGACCGGCTCGACTACCAGCGTGGGTCCGTCAGTCCCCGAGATGCCTGCAGCCTGCACGCCGAGATTCCCCAGCCCGCGCACGAGGCCCTTGTTCACACCACCCGCGAACACGTTCTCGGCCACCTCGATAGTCTCCTCGTCCGTCACCCTGAGCCCCGCGTGAAACCGCGTGGGAATATGGAGGGCGTCCAGCATCCTGGTGAGCTGGAGGCCGCCGCCGTGTACGATGGCTACCCTGTGACCGGCCGAAAGGAGGTCAGGCAGGTCCTGCAGCGCCCCTCCGGCAAGGGCGCCGCCTCCGATCTTGATCACCACGGGCTTCACGTCCTGTAGCTCCCATTGATCCTGACGTACTCATAACTCAGGTCGCAACCCCAGGCTGTGGCCGAAGCGTTACCTTCGCTCAACCGGATTGTGATCTTCACTTCGCCTGCGGCGAGCGTCGCGTTGGCCTCGGCTTCCTCGTGCGGCACGGGCTCTCCGCCTGAGAAGACCTTGATAGGGCCGAACCAGAGCTCTACTCCGTCAGGATCAAAAGCCTCCCCCGAGTAACCCATCGCCGTAAGCACCCTTCCCCAGTTGGCGTCCTCGCCGAAGACCGCGGTCTTGACCAGGTTGCTCCCCACGACGTTCTTCGCAAGCGCCGCAGCGGACTCCTCGCTCGCCGCGCCGCCGACGGTGACCTCGACGAGCCTGGTCGCCCCCTCGCCGTCGCGTGCGATCTCCCTGGCCAATGTCCGCGCTACGCTATCGGCAGCCTCCAGGAAGGCAGGATAGTCCGGTGAGTCGAGCGTGAGCGGCTCATTGCCTGCGGCGCCGTTCGCCATGAGGAGGGCCATGTCGCTCGGGGAGGTGTCTCCGTCCACGGTAACGCGGTTGAAAGCGCGATCCGTGACTCGGCTCAGAGTCTCCTGCAGACAGCTCCTCTCGACGGCGGCGTCTGTCGTCAGAAACGCGAGCATCGTGCCCATGTTCGGGTGGATCATGCCGCTCCCCTTGGCCGTTCCCCCGACCGTGATGGTCCTTCCCCCGATCTCTACCCGTGCAACCGCCTCCTTCGTGCGGGTATCCGTAGTCAGGATGGACTCGGCGAAGCCCTCGCTCCCCTCATCCAACTGACCTGACGCCGCCCTTATACCGGATGAGATCCTGTCCATCGGCAAGTGGACGCCGATGACACCGGTCGAAGCTACCGCGACCTCTCTAGCTTTGATCCCAAGCGTCTCAGCCGCGAGCGCCTGCATCGTACGGGCGTCCTCGATGCCCCGCTCGCCGGTCGCCGCGTTGGCGTTGCCGCTGTTCGCCACCACCGCCCGCACGCCACCGGTCTCCACAGCCTCTCGCGTCACAACCAGCGGTGCGCCCTTGACGGCATTGCGGGTGAACACGGCCGCCGTCTGGCAGGAAAGCTCGGAGAAGAGGAGCCCGAGATCCCGCCTCCCAGCATCACGTACCCCACACGCAACCCCAACCGCCATAAAGCCCGAGGCAGCCGTCACTCCAAGGGAGAGAGACTTTATTCTGATCGTTGAATTTTTATTCACCACAGGGGCGTATTGTCGCACCCGCATGTGAGGAGGTCAACCATTATATGCAGAAACTTGAATAAATATCCGAAAGTTCTACAATGGGCGGCATGGGACTGAAGGTCGGCGTCTATGGGGGGAGTGGGTACGCGGGGATCGAGCTCGTGCGGCTGCTCGCCGGGCACCCCGAGGTTGGGGCGATGAGCGTTGCGTCGCGCGGGTATGTAGGGCTAGGGATCGGGGACGTATACCCGCAGCTTGCCGTCGATGGGGCCTATGTTGCGCCGGAGGAGATCGAGGCCTCCGACCTCGACGTGGCTTTCGTGGCCTACGGTCACGGCGAGAGCGCTGGAGCGGTAAAGGAGTTGCTGAGGTCGGGGACCGGCCTGGTAATAGACCTCTCTGCGGACTTCCGCCTGCCCCATGAGGAGCTGTACGTAGAGTGGTACGGGGAGCATCCCGCGCCCGAGCTTCTAGCTGAGGCGCACTACGGGTTGCCCGAGGTCTTCGGGGCTGCCGAGGGACGGCTCGTCGCCAACCCCGGTTGCTATCCGACGGCGGCTATTCTGGCTCTTGCTCCCGTCGTGAAGCGTATGGGGGTGGGGATAGGCTCTGTTACCATCAACGCACTTTCCGGGGTGAGCGGGGCCGGGGCGAGGCCGAGCGTAAAGACGCACTTCGTCAGCGTGAACGAGAGTGCGGGTGCCTACGGTGCGCCGCGACATCGGCACACGCCCGAGATCGAGACGATACTGCGGCGTGTAGGAGAGGTGCCGGAGGTGACGTTCGTACCGCACCTCATCCCCATAACGCGCGGGGAGCTCGAAACCATTGTGGTCGACGTCGAGGACGTGCCTGAGGTGGAGGAGGTCTTCGGCTGGTACGCGGAGGACTACGAGGGCTGGGCTTTCGTGGAGGCGCGGGAGGAGTACCCACACGTCGCGCACGTGGCCAACACCAACAGGTGCAGGCTCTCGGTTGCGGTAGATGGCCGGGCAGGGAAGTTGTTGCTCTTCTCGGCGGTCGACAACCTGCTAAAGGGCGCCTCGGGGGCGGCGGTACAGAACATGAACCTGGCGCTCGGCTACGAGGAGTACCTCGGGCTCGAGTACCTCAAGTAGGAGGACTGTTTTGGGAGCGACGGTGTCACCGGTGGACAAGACGACGAGGCAGGACCTGATACTGCGTTTGATCTCGGAGCGCGACCTCGGCACCCAGCAGGATGTCGTCGGTGCGCTCGCAGACGAGGGTGTCGAGGTCGCCCAGGCGACGGTGAGTCGCGACCTCGCCGAGCTTGGGGTCCTCAAGGTCGGGAGCCGCTACCTGGCGCTGCCGCACGATCCAGGTTCCGCAGGTATCGAGGTTCTCCCTAGCTTCGTCCTCGGCCTCGTGCCAGCACAGAACCAGGTCGTCATCCACACTCGCGATGGGACCGCCGGTGCCGTCTCCAGCGTCCTCGACAGGGTGAAAGGCCTGAAAATACTGGGTACCATCGCGGGCCAGGACACCGTGCTCGCCATAGCCCCAGACGCAGCCGCGGCCACAGAGGTGGCGAACCTCATCGCCGACGTATGCCGGGCGAAGACGCGGCCCGCCGGCAGCGTCGAGTAGTCGAAGGCCGAACCCTCGGAGTTTACGGAAGCTACGGCGGTGCTCGAAGAGCCAATTAGCGTCTGACGCAATAGATACGTTTCAGGAGGAATCGTGTTGGAAGGAAAGAAGGTTGTACTCGCCTACTCGGGCGGCCTTGACACTTCGGTCTGCGTCAAGTGGCTCGAGCAGCAGGGGGCGGAGCCATACGCGCTGTATCTGGACCTCGGCCAGGGAGAGCCTTCGGAGGACGTAAAGGCCAAGGCGCTCCAGATAGGCGCCACAGACGCCTTCGTGCAGGACGCGAGGGCGGAGTTCGCCGGCGAGTACGTCGCCCCTGCGATAAAGGCGAACGCCCTATACGGCGGGAAGTACCCACTCTTCACGGCCCTCGGGCGTCCACTCATAGCGAAGAAGCTCGTGGAGACTGCAAGGGAGGTTGGGGCGACGCACATCGCGCACGGCTCGACCGGGAAGGGCAACGATCAGGTCCGCTTCGACGTGACGACAGCCTCCATCGCCCCAGACCTGACCGTTGTCGCCCCGGTCCGCGACTGGAACATGAGCCGCCCCGAAGAGATGGCCTACGCCGAGGAGCACGGCATCCCCGTCCCCACGACGAAAGAGTCCCCCTACAGCGTGGACGAGAACCTATGGGGCCGCTCTATAGAGGCCGGGCCACTTGAAGACCCCGACCACGAACCCACCGAGGACGTCTTCGCGATTACGACCTCTCCCGAGAACGCCCCCGACGAGCCGAAGTACGTGGAGATCGGCTTCCAAGAAGGACTGCCGACGACCCTCGACGGGGAAGGGCTGCCGCTGGTAGATCTCATATCCGAGCTTGGCGCCGGCGCCGGCGCAAACGCCATCGGCCGCATCGACATGGTCGAGGACCGCCTGGTCGGGATAAAGAGCCGCGAGATCTACGAAGCCCCCGCAGCCCTCGCCATTATAGCCGCCCACCGTGAACTCGAGACCCTGACACTCACTAGAGATGTCCTCCGCTTCAAGGCGACCGTCGAACAGCGCTACGCCGAACTTACCTACGAGGGCCTGTGGTTCACGCCCCTCAAATCCGCACTCGACGCCTTCGTCGCAGAGACCCAGAAGACCGTGACAGGTACCGTCCGCCTCAAGCTCTACAAGGGCAATAGCACCGTCGTGGGCAGGAAAGCCCCGAACGCACTCTACAGCGAAGACCTTGCCACCTACGATCCCAACAGTACCTTCGACGAGGCAGCAGCAGCAGGCTTTATAGCCCTCTGGGGCCTCTCAGCCCGCCAGTGGGCAAGCGTCAACGGCGGTACAGAATACAGTCCAGCATCCCCACAACATTAAACGCCCAGTCCATACCGCAGAGTAAAATAGACCAATTTGCAGCACATTTAGCACAGAAGAGTGCGAGTTGGCCTGTAATATAAATGTAACCTTCAAGTTAAGGATCAGTGCTCGAGGTAGATATGGCCTGCGGGAGCTACTCCGAAGTTGAGAGGAGTGAGGTGCCACAGCTCGGTGCCGATGCTTCCTTGGGGTGTGGTAACCCGGTGGCCTTGCTCTCGCCTGGTGAGTTCGTGCTCGACCTCGGCGGTAGGAGAGACCTTTTGCAAGGAGCAGGTGATAGGTGAGGTCTGCGGGCGTTTCGGAACGTGCGGGGTGAGATCCGTCGTGCCCGTATCGTTGGCGTACTGGCGAAACCAGGGGTGTGATCCCAACCTGGCTCCGTCTGGAGCGGCATCAGTGAAGGACAGACTGATATCATCGGCTTCGTGCCGGCGTCACTGACACACGATCCTTCAGAGACCGACATCGGCATGATGCGCCGCGCCCTGCTCGCCGCTGAGGAGGCCGCCGAAAAGGGCGAGGTTCCTGTCGGAGCTGTCGTCGCCAGGGGAGGGGAGATCCTGGCCGTCGCCGCCAACGAGCGCGAGGCTACAGGGGATCCCACCGCCCACGCCGAGCTCCTCGCGATCCGTCGTGCATCCGCCACCACAGGCGGCTGGCGGCTGACAGGCTGCACCCTCTACGCCACCCTGGAACCTTGCCCCATGTGCGCCGGCGCCGCCCACGCAAGCCGTCTCTCTCGTCTGGTCTACGCGGCCCCGGATCCCAAAGCCGGATACGCCGGCACCCTCCACAATATCCCCGCCGACTCCCGTCTCAATCATACCCTCATCGTCGAAGGCGGCCTTCTCGAAGAAAGAGCCGCCGCACTGCTCCGCGACTTCTTCCAATATCGTCGCCAGAGACCCGGAAAGTCACCCGAAACCTCTCCCATGTAGGGTCGATAATATACTTTACAATGTACTTGAACTTGAGGTAAACAGTACTAGACGTAGTAGTCTTAGTCTCGACCGATACTACAAGGACATCAGTAGACCTGAACATAACGGTGCGTGATTTGCGGCATATTCCGGATCATTGCGTAGTTATGAAAAAATCTTTGAAAAATTTTGCGGATGAGGACTTTCGGGCGTATTCCGCTAGCGAAGGGGCATTCGAGCGTTTAGTGTCAATTTAACCTTAGGTAAAGGTAAATTCCAGGGGTATTGCATCTCGAAAATATAGTGTGCTAGGTTTTCACGGTACCAGATGTGGTGTTGGAGTGATGGGGGTTTTGAGATGCAGTGTCCCTACTGTGATTTCGAGGACACAAAGGTGATAGATTCGCGGCTTTCGGAGACGAAGGATGCTGTTCGCAGGCGGCGGGAGTGTCTATCGCGCTCGTGTGGGAAGAGGTTCACGACTTACGAGCGCCGCGAGCCATTGAAGCTGATGGTGATAAAACGCGACGGCGGGAAGGAGCCATTCGACCGGGAGAAGTTACGGTCGGGGATGGCGAAGGCCTGTGCCAAGCAGCAGATCACGGACGAGCAGGTCGAGCTGATCGTCGATGAGATCGAGGCCGAGCTCCGCGAGCGGCGGCGGCACGAGGTCACCTCGAGGCGACTCGGGGACATGGTGCTATTGCGGCTCAGGAGGATGGACATGGTGGCTTACCTGCGGTTCGCCTCCGTGTACAGACAGTACACGGACGTGGACCAGTTCCGCACCGAGCTCGTGCGACTGGCCGGCTCGGGGATTAGCAACGGCAGGTAGGGACCAGGGAACCCGCAATCAGGGGTAAAGCGGGCGAATCCGGTGATGGAATAAGAGCAACGAGCGGTAGAATGGGAAGGATGGGTATGGAGGTAGACCGTAACAGGCTAGCAGATATTGATCTCACCGAGAACGCACGCGCCGTTCTGGGGAAGCGCTACCTGAAAAAGAACGAGAAGGGCGAGCCCATAGAGGAGCCCATCGAGATGTTCTTGCGGGTTGCGTCGAACATCGCTGAGGGCGAGTTCCGCTTCAAGGAGGGTGAAGAGGCCAAGAGGCTCTACGAGGAGTCGAGGGAGAGGTTCCTCCAGATCATGCTCAGCCGGAGGTTTATGCCGAACTCGCCGACCCTCATGAACGCAGGCAGGGAGCTGCAGCAGCTCAGTGCGTGCTTTGTGTTGCCCGTCGAGGACTCCATAGACGGCATCTACGACACCCTCAAGCACCAGGCCGTCATCCACAAGAGCGGCGGTGGCACGGGCTTCGGCTTCTCTCGTTTGCGTCCCAAGAACGACCTGGTGAAGTCCACGATGGGCGTTTCTTCCGGTCCAGTCTCGTTCATGGCCATCTACGACGCTTCGACGGACAAGATCAAGCAGGGCGGGACCAGGCGCGGGGCGAACATGGGCATCCTCAGGGTCGACCACCCTGACATCGAGGAGTTCATCGACTGCAAGAGGGACAACGACCAGATCAACAACTTCAACATCTCCGTCGCCATAACCGACGAGTTCATGGAGGCTGTCGAGGGTGACACCGACTTCGAGCTCACGAACCCCCGCGACGGCGAGATCATGAAGACTGTTCGCGCCAGGGACCTGTTCAGGAAGATCGTCGAGGGGGCCTGGCTCAACGGAGAGCCTGGCGTCGTGTTTATAGACAAGATCAACGACGACAACCCGACGCCACAGTTCCCGATAGAGTCCACGAACCCTTGCTCGGAGGCGCACTTGCCGCCTTATGACTCGTGCAACCTGGGTTCGATCAACCTGGAGCGCTTCTACCGGGAGGATACGGGAGACGTCGACTGGGACGACCTGAGGGAGACGGTACACACCGCGATCCGCTTCCTGGACAACGTTATCGAGCAGAACAACTACCCTCTGAATGAAATCGACGAGATGAGCCGCGGGAACCGACGTGTAGGCCTCGGGGTCATGGGCTTCGCTGATCTCCTTATAAAGCTCGGTATCACTTACGACTCGGAAGAGGGCCTCGCCTTCGCCGAGAGGATAATGAAGTTCGTGGACGACGAGTCGTGGGAGGAGAGCAGGGCCCTCGCCGAGGAGCGCGGCGTTATGCCCAACTACGAGGGTTCGCGCCATCAGGCACGTGGTGACAGGGTCCGCAACGCCACCGTCACCACGATCGCCCCGACGGGGACGATCTCCATGATCGCCGGCTGCTCCGGCGGCATCGAGCCGCTCTTCGCCGTGGCCTTCATGCGCCGCCAGGCCGATATGGAGATGCCCGACGTCAACCCTGAGTTCGTGAAGCTGGCCAAAGTACGAGGCTTCTACTCCGAAGAGTTGATGAAGCAGATTGCTGAACACGGCTCTGTGCGCGACGTCGAAGAGGTTCCTGACGACTTGCGCAGCGTGTGGGTCACCTCCCACGACATAAGTTCAGGGTGGCACGTCAGGATGCAGGCCGCCTTCCAGAAGTACACCTCGATGGGTATCTCCAAGACCATCAACCTGCCCAACGAAGCGACGCCCGAGGATGTAGAAGCCGCCTACCGTCAGGCCTACGCCCTGAACTGCAAAGGGATAGCAGTCTACCGCGACGGCTCGCGCGAGGCCCAGGTCCTATCCACGGGCAAGACGGGCGGGGAGAAGCCGACCATGACGCCGGCCTCCCCGGAGGCTCCGACGGCGCCCCCCGTTACTCCCCCGGCGGGCGCGTCCCAGGAAGGGCAGCAAAAGACCTTCTCCTCGCTCGCCGAGGCACGCAACGGAAGGCCGCGCACCCTGACGGGTGTGACCAAGAAGATACGTACGGGCCACGGATCGATGTACGTAACGATGAACGACGACGAGTTCGGGCCGAGGGAGTGCTTTGTCATATTGGGCAAGCCGGGCGGCACGGCCGCCGCGTTCTCGGATGCGCTGGGGCGTATGATCACTATGGCCCTTACCCACGGCGCCACTCCCGCCGAGGTGGTCCACCAACTCCGCGGCATCCAGGACGGCCACCCCGCGGGTGTGGGACCGAACGCCGTCCTCTCCGTCCCCGACGGTGTGGCCAGGGCCATGTCCGAGAACTACCTGATCGAGGGCAGTCTGCCAGACACCCGCGAGCTCCCGATCATCGGGGCCTGCCCCGACTGCGGCAGCGGCCTGACCCGCCAGGAAGGCTGCGTCGTCTGCCACTCCTGCGGGTACTCGAAGTGTAACTAGAAATCCAACGGCGGCCTGCCAGGGACGGACCTACCCTGTCCGTCCCTCCTATTATGCCTCTCCGACCCGGCGTTCTCTGTCCAGGCTTTGATCTTCGAAAGACGCGGGATCTTCCGAGGGTTCGATGTGGATGAAGAAGGTGCTCTGGGGCAACGCCTCGGCGACCTCGCCTTCTATCTTCTCGGAGAGGTCGTGGCCCTGCTTCACGGTCCATTGGCCGGGCACGAGCACGTGCATCGAGACGAAGCGGCGTTGCCCTGCCGCCCGGGTGCGCACGGCGTGGAACCGGATCCCCTGTCTTTCATAGCGGGACAGGACGTTGAAGATCACTTCCTGATCGTCCTGGGGTAGGGCCCGATCCAGCAATCCTTCCGCGGTGTCACGCAGCAGCCGGAATCCCGTCCAGACGATGTTCGCGGCGACGACGAGCCCGATCAGGGGGTCGAGCACGAGCCACCCTGTGAGCTGCACCATCAAGACGCCGAGAACGACGCCTGCTGAGGTCCACACGTCCGTGAGCAGGTGCTGCGCGTCGGCCCTGAGCGTGATCGAACGAAACCTCCTTCCCGCCCGCAGGAGCACGAGCGCGACGACCCCGTTGAGCGCCGCGGCGCTCAGCGTAATGGAGAGGCCGAGCCCCACGTTCTGAAGTGGTTGCGGGTCCATCAGCCGGCCCCACGCCGTAACTCCGATCCAGGCCGCGGCGATGATTATCAGGGCGCTCTCCAACCCGCTCGAGAAATACTCCGCCTTGCTGTGGCCGAAGGCGTGCTCCTCGTCAGGCGGACGTACGGCGAAGGTCAGTGCCCACAGCGCCGCCACCGCGGCCACGAGGTTGACCACAGACTCGGCCGCGTCGGAAAAGAGACCGACGGACCCCGTAAGATAATAGGCCCCGAGTTTGAGCCCTATAGTAATCACAGCAGCCGCTATGGAGAGCACAGCGTAGCGGCGCGCAGACCCGCCGTTCGTCAAGCTCCCCTTCGTCACCGCCGCCTCACCCGGGGAGATGCGTACCTTGAGTCAGCAAGAGCCTCAATAAATGTCGGGATCGCAGCAAACACCTCCACTTTCTACCATCTTCCCGATAAACTCAGTCACAAACCCCGCAATCCACTCTCACGTACACCACAACAGGTCGTATTCGGCCCTTAGGCTGCTAGTGTGGCTGCCGGCCCTTGGACTCCGTGTCGGGACGCAGCCACAATGTGACGTGCTCCGGTTGCATCGTCTCCTTCACCACCCCTACCAGATCGTCGCTGAGGGTGCCTAGATCTGTCTCGTCACGTAACCGGGCACTGAAGGCACGGAGCATCTTTGCCGCATCATACTTCCTACGGTAGAAACGCCTGTCTATGATCGCCTGGATACGCCGTCGCAGAGGAGCGAAAAGAGCCGCGATCATCAAAGTCGAAGCGACTATGGCGAGTTGCGGCAGCTCCTCGTGACCGGTGAGACCGACGAAAACACGCTGCGATAGGATGATGCCGCCGACGTAGACTGCCACCAACATCGTGGTAAGTGAACCGTAGACCAGAGTACGGTTTATGAGGAGGTCAATGTCGTAGAGATGGTGCTTGACGATGGCTATGCCCGTGAAGACCGGCAACCCGAGCAGGGCGACGTTGCCGACCACGATGCCGACCTGCACGTTCCAGAGATTGATCAAGCCACTCACGCAGATGGTGCCAACCACCACCGCACCCCCGTAAGCGAGCCACTTGATCTGCTGGCGTTGTTCACTCCCCGCGTGGCGCATCCGAACGATGAGCGAGATGGCGGAAGCCACCAGGGAGCCTGCGGCCACGATGCTACCTGCAACTCCTACCATCCCTACAAAAGAGCCATCGACGCCGTAGGGGTTGGCGATCTGTGGGAAGTCTTCGAGCGGACCGGCTTCTAGCGCGTAGCCCACTATGGTGCCGGCGATCCCGAGCACCGCGACCCAGGCCACGGGACGCCAGCGGTGCGAAGGTAGCCGACCGTCGGGGAACAACAGCAGCACGAAGGTCGTGGGGACATAAGTCAGAAGAATCCACGCCCATGAACTGAACCACGCAGCCGTCTCGGCCAGGCTCACTTTGCCAAAACCGCTCGCCAGCCAGAACTCGACGTAGTCACCCGCGAAGGAGTTGAGGCCTATCGTCACGCCCACGCTGCAGAAGAGCCAACCTATGGTGTTGCGGGGGTGGCGGGAAGCGATTATAGCGCCCACGACCGAGAAGATTAACAGCGTAGCCAGGTTAGCGAATACGCTTGCATCATTCGTCTCGCCGCGGAACGAGAGATCCGGAACGGTGGAGCTCGCCGCGCGAGACAACGCGATCCCGCCCACAAGCAGCGCAACGGAAAGCACCACAAGCGACCAGCCAAGCCAGGCGGCTCGTCGCTCCATCCTGCCAACTCCTCGATCCTGAACCTTTGCCCCTTCTGTGATCACATATCCAATCTACACGACGACCGTCTCCCAAGCGTTACGACAAGCGTTACGAAACCGGCCTTATTCGTGAGGGCCGGTCGTGTTCCCGAGAATCCTCCAGCAAGGCGCGTGAATAGAGTCAACGGAATGCCCCTTGTTAATCCAGCGTCTCTCAGACGAGCATCAAGAGCACGAGCTCAACGATACCTGGCAGTGGTTGTGGCAGGATCTGCTTCCCGGACAAAGGCTACCTCACCAGAACGCAGCGGCGAACACAGAGTTTTCCTGAAGTTCATGGTTAATCTTACGCAATAAACCGGCAATTCCATCCGGTCCGATCTCACCGCACGAAATACAGGTATTTCCGGGGCTCTAGATATAGAGCTCGCTGGTCGAGGTTCGTGGGCGGTAAACCATATGATCCGGGCTGTTGGAATGAACTGGAGATCGAGATACACGGTTGTGGGACATGATCGTTGAGAGGAGATGCGGTTGAAGGGGCGGGGCCAGGTAGATACACTCTGCCACGGAGAGGTGGCAGAGTGGTTGAATGCGGCGGTCTCGAAAACCGTTACGTCGGTAATCCCGGCGTCGGGGGTTCGAATCCCCCCCTCTCCGCACTTTGGAGCTAGTCAGCACGCTGCGGCCTTACGGCCTCCGCTTGTCGGCACGGCGGCGGAGCCGCCATGTCAGCTAGTGCTTGGGCATCCGAAAGCTGAAATGCTTACAGGCTCAAAACGCGTATGATGTTCTTGGCAGTGTGACTTTGTTTCGGGGTGGAGATCTAGGCGTGCGTAAGTCTGGTGATTCCAGGGTTTGGGATGCGGTAATGATCACGGCAGGCTTCTGGGTGCTTGGGGCCTCGCTGTGGATGTATATCGACTACATGGGCGCGACTCTGGAGCGGATCTCGACGAAGTCCATGGCATATCACGTGGACTTCGACAGCTTCTGGCGTTCGGCCAGGGCGATGCTCGAGGGACAGAGCATCTACGATACGGGGGTTGATCTGGTGAACCTCAACCCGCCTTTCTGGACAGTGCTCATCTCGCCTCTCGGGCTTCTCGAGCCGATCACGGCGTACAGGGTCTTCGTCCTGATCTCCCTGGCCGTGGTAGTCGGCTATCTGGCGTGGACCGTTGAGGAGTTGCGCCTGAGGCCGGGGTGGACGGTGGTCGGGGTCGTAATGCTGCTCCTCTCTTCGCCGCTACTCGCTACGCTGGCGCTCGGGCAGGTCTATCCCGTGTTGGCCCTGGGACTCGTGGCGGCCTGGGTGGCTGACCGGCGGGACGGACAGGAGATCTCCGGCGCGGCTCTTGGCCTGGTCGTTGCCTTGAAGCCCTCACTTCTCCCTGTGCTCCTGTGGCCGCTCGCCAGGCGGAAGTGGAGGGCGTTGGTGGCCGCGCTTATCTCGGGGGCGGTGGCCACGCTCGTTGGGGTCATCGTACTCGGGCCTGGGGAGACGCTTGACTACATCGGGGTTTTGAGGGAGCAACCGGTCAGCGCCTACTGGGACAACGCGTCCCTGCCCTCCGGGGCGGCGCGGTTGTTTACGGAGAACCCCTACGCCCAGAACGTCACTACGTTGCCGTGGATGGTCGGTGTCGGCTACGCGCTTGGGATCATCGCCATCGTCCTTACCGCCATGAGAGTAAGGCACGGACCCGAGGTGGGATTGTGGGCGCTGGTCGCGGCTTCGCTCCTGGCCTCGCCCATCGCCTGGCACAACTATCTGGTGTTGCTCGGGCCCGGTATCTTGCTGCTACTGGCGCGGGGCAGGGCGGCGACTGCTTTTCTGCTGCTTGCGTTGCAGTCCATCCCGGCGCAGTGGCCCCTAATCTGGAACGACAGGAGCACGGTCGTGGCGTCCCTGGCGATGACGCTTTATCTGTATATCCTGATCGCGCACTGGCTCGCCCTCCTGGCCGCAACGAGGGAGCCCGCAGATACGTTCCGGCCAGAACACGCTGCAGGGAAGCCAGGATAACGGGGGGTACAAGCCTCCCTGGGAAGCGTGGCATACTTCCATGCGGGCAGCGATCCCTAGGGAAAGGTTGAAGTGATGGCAGAAACCCTCATGCAGCGCGTGGTCGAAGCATTGCCCTTCCTGGACGACATTGCCGATGGCGTTCAGCCGAAGGTGCAGGAGGCCGTCGCCGCGGGCGGCACTACGGCACGCAACGTGCTCGACGGCGTCTGGCTCGAGGCGCCATTGCACCCGGCCCTTACGGACGTACCTGTGGGATGCTGGACTGCGGCACTAGTCTTCGATGGACTCGACGTTGCTACCGGGAAGGAGCCCATAAGACACGCGGCCGACGCCTCGCTCGTTTTCGGGACGTTGGCAGCGTTTGGGGCCGCCGTGACCGGGCTCTCCGACTGGCGGTACCTGAGTGGAGGGTCGAGGCGGATGGGAGTAGCGCACGGGCTCCTGAACACGATCGGGCTCGTCCTTAGCATCGTCTCGCTAATCCTCCGGGCTTCGGGGCGCAGGAATGCCGGGCGCCTGACCTTTCTGACGGGGTACTCCATCAGTGGCATGGCCGCCCATCTCGGTGGAGAACTCTCCTACCACTACGGGCTACGCGTGGACAGGAACGTCTCCGAGGGAGCTGGCCCCGATGAGTTCGTTCCCGTCCTGGGCGAGAGCGAGCTGGCGCAGAACGACCTGCGCCGGGTCGAGGTCGAAGGGGTGCGAGTCCTGCTTAGCCGTTCCTCTGCCGGCGAGGTCTGCGCCATAGCCGCCACTTGCAACCATTTCTCCGGCCCGCTCGAAGCGGGCGACCGCCAAGGCGACACTATAGTCTGTCCCTTGCACAACTCCCGCTTCGACCTGTGTAGCGGCGAGGTTATCGACGGCCCGGCCGTCTTCCCCCAATCTCGCTACGAGACCAGGGTGCGCGGCGGGAACATAGAGGTCAAGGCCGCCGCGGAGAACGTTCAGAAGAAGGTCAGGTAGTCATCTGTCCACCGGCTGAGAAGGCGACCGGCACGCCCACGGGGCGGGGGATGTCGGCCTGGTGCTGAGCGCCTTCATCTTCGGGTTGGTGGCCTCGAGCGCACTGGTTATCGGCGCGGTCGCCGGGACGTACTGGACGCCGCCCAGGCCGCTGCTCCCCTCGGCCCTGGCCTTCGCCAGCGGCGCCTTGATCTCCGCGTTGGCTTTCGACCTTTTCCAGGAGTCGTTCAAGCACGCCGTCTCCCTGCGGTCGGCGGCTTCTCAGCATTTCAGCTAGTGGTCCCACCTCCTCCCCATGAGCGTAAACCCGACTGCGGCAGACTGCATTTCTCGTGCGCTGCAGAGCGGGACCAGAACAGGAGAAGCTGACATGCTGAGAAGCGAGGGCCTGCAAGGCCCGAAGCGTGCTGACAAGCGAAGCCCGAAGGGCGTAGCGTGCTGACTAGCTTTTTTCCAGCGTCTCCAGGGCTTCTGCGGCGGCGCGACGGAGGGTGCGGCTTGAGTCGACCTGGAAGACCTTTTGCAGATCGCCTCGGGCGCGGGCCCTCTCTCCAAGAGCCACGAGGGCCGAGGCCCGATTGTAGTGGGCGATGCCGAGTCTGGGATCCAGCTTTATGGCCTGGTCTGTGGCTTCGAGGGCGGCGCCTGGGTTGCCCGATGCGTCGAGGCTCGCCCCGAGGGCCGAGTAGTA
>DASSCV010000292.1:0-4274 GCA_035697505.1 Rubrobacter sp. | reverse complement strand
GACCCGAGGTAACGGGCCGCAGGTACCCGGCGGCCGGCCCGAACCCGACTCACCACGGGTACCAGAAATCCTTATGTCATATCTGCTGGCTCCCGTGGGAATCGGAACCGTGATCAACGTTCTCGCCGTGCTCGCCGGCGGGAGTATCGGCACTCTCGCAGGCGCCAGACTACCCGAGGGCATGCGCTCGACCGCGATGCAGGCTATCGGGATCGTAACGTTGCTCGTCGGCGTCTCGTACTTCCTGAAGGTCGACAATGCGCTCGTGCCACTACTCAGCGTGATCCTGGGTCTCGTGGTCGGGGAGCTTCTGGATATAGAAGCACGGCTCAGACGGCTAGGTAATTATCTGGAGAGGAGGTTCTCGAAGGGCGAGAGTCCGGTCAGCCGTGCTTTCGTAACAACGAGCCTCCTGTTCTGCGTTGGGCCGCTGACCTTGATCGGCTCGCTCCAGGACGGCTTGAACGGAGATTACGGCCTCCTCGCCCTCAAGAGCGCCCTCGACTTTATCGCGGCGCTGGCCTTCGCCTCCGTGCTGGGGTGGGGCGTGCTGCTCTCGGCCGGAACGGTCTTCGTGGTGCAGGGCTCACTTACACTCGGGGCCGGGTTTCTGGACGCGGTCATAACCGGACCCATGATCTCGGGGATGACAGCGACGGGAGGCATACTGATCTTCGGCCTTGGCCTGGGTCTGCTCGACCTGAAAGAGGTGAGGGTGGCCAACATGCTCCCCGTGCTGCTTTTCGCCCCACTGCTCGTCGCGGCGAGTCTCTTGTGGCCGCTCTGACTTACGCGCGCGCCGCCGATACTCTAGTATTCGTGGGAGCAACGAGAGCGCAATAACCGTGCAGATTTTCGCGCGGTTGGAAGGAGCGGTTGATGGAAGGAACAGACAGGCAGTGGCGGGGCAGTCCGCTGGACGTGGCGGGGAGCGGCATGGACGCCTACGGCATAAAGGAGATCGTCATCGAGTTCGACAACGGCGATGAAGATGTCTTCAGCCCGAAGCAGCGCGAGGAGTTCGAATCCTACGAGTTGCACCAGATGGCGACTTACCTCGACTCGATCGGCCACAGCATCCGCAAAGGAAAGAAGAACTAAAGGAGGAAGGTTTGCACGGCATAGAGCGGACCAGGAAGGCCCACGGACCCATGGAGCAGGGCATCGGGGTCACGCGTATCGTCGTCCGTTACTCGGACGGACGCGTGATGAACTTCGTCCCCGACGCTGGCCGCGACGCGTTTTCCGAGGACGACATTCTGGAGCTGAAGAAAGTCCTCGAGCGGATTTCATCGACGGCCGAATGGGCTGAGATCAACACGCGCCTGGGGTTCTAGGTAGGGGCGGGTTTGAAACCCGCCCCTACCCGCGAAGCGTCCCTACCTGCCAGGTGCGTCGCGACCTGGATCGACCGTGTAGCGGTCTAGGAAGTCTTCGTCGAGATCGATGCTCTCGCCTGCCAGCTCCCTGCGCCTGAGGTCCCAGAGGACCTGCAGATCGTGGTCTATCTGTACCAGGCGCTCACGATCATCGGAGTCCGCGTGGTGCGTACCCTCCCTTACCAGGAGTCGCTCGCGCTCCGCCGAGAGCTCCCCTATTTTGCGCATCACGCCATGTGCCATCCTTGCCTCCTACCTTATGGTCCCCCTTGATTCTAGCGGATCTGGATAGACTACAATCGGGGTTCCCGTCGGAAGTGTGCGAGCAGGGGGAGAAGAGTGCTCAACAGGATCTACCATCTCGGTTACGCCGTGGAGGACCTCGAGGCGGCCTCGAGGTTCTATGAAGAGAACTTCGGGGTCGTGCCCGAAGAGCCTGAAGTCGTAGAGGAGCAGGGCATAGTCGCCACCATGTTCAAGGTAGGGGAATCGAGCATCGAACTCGTCCAGCCGACCCGCCCTGACTCACCTGTCGGGAAGTTCCTGGCGAAACGCGGCGAGGGCTTTCATCACGTAGCTTTCGAGGTCGAGGATCTCAGCTTGACGCTGGCGGAGCTCAAGCGTAACGGCGTCGAGGTCATAGACGAGGAGCCGAGGAGGGGGGCAGGAGGGACCAGAATGGCCTTCGTCCACCCCAGGGGTGCCTTCGGGGTGCTCACCGAGCTAGTAGAATTGCCACACGCCTGATACGAGCGGGGAGGACGAGCCGTGGACACCGAGAAACGCCAGGACGAGCGCCGTACGGAGTCCGGGATCGAGATCAAGCCCCTCTACAAACCAGAGGACCTCCAAGGCTTCGACTACCCCGAACGGCTTGGTGACCCTGGAGAGTACCCCTACACCCGCGGTCCCTATCCGAGCATGTATCGTGGCAGACCGTGGACCATGCGCCAGTACGCGGGTTTCGGCACTGCTCGCGAGACCAATGCCCGCTTCAAGTACCTCATAGACAACGGCCAGACGGGGCTCTCCGTGGCCTTCGACTTGCCCACCCAGATGGGGCGCGACTCGGATCATGAACTCGCCCTTGGGGAGGTGGGCAAGGTAGGCGTGGCCATCGACTCACTCCTGGACATGCGCGACCTCTTCGAAGGCATCCCCTTGAGAGAGGTCTCGACCTCGATGACGATAAACGCGACGGCCTCGATCCTGTTACTCCTCTACTCGCTCGTCGCCGAAGAGCAGGGCGTGGAGGCTGAGGACGTCACGGGGACCACCCAGAACGACATACTCAAGGAGTACCTGGCCCGCGGCACCTACATCTATCCGCCGGCGCCGTCGATGAGGATCACCACGGACATGTTCGCCTACTGCGCCGCAGAGTTGCCGCGCTGGAACACCATCTCCATCTCCGGCTACCACATAAGGGAAGCCGGATCCACCGCCGTCCAGGAGCTCGCTTTCACGTTCTCCAATGCCATAGCTTACGTCGAGGCCGCCCTCGACGCCGGGCTGGAGGTGGACGAGTTCGCGCCAAGGCTCTCGTTCTTCTTCAATGCCCACAACGACCTGTTCCAGGAGGTGGCCAAGTACAGGGCGGCCAGGAGGATGTGGGCCCGGATCATGCGCGACCGTTTCGGCGCCCGCGACGAGAGGAGCAAAAAGCTCAGGTTCCACACCCAAACCGCGGGCTCTTCGCTGATGGCCCAGCAAGCCGAGAACAACATCGTCCGCACCACGGTCCAGGCGCTCTCCGCGGTCCTCGGCGGAACCCAGAGCTTGCACACCAACGCCTTCGACGAGGCCCTCGCGCTACCGACGGAGCGGAGCGCGCGCATCGCCCTTAGAACCCAGCAGATCCTGGCGAGCGAGGGCGGCCTGACAGGGACGGCCGACCCGCTCGCAGGCTCCTACTACGTCGAGTCACTTACAGATGCGATCGAGGAGGCAGCCTGGGCCTACATACGGCGCATCCACGAGATGGGAGGCTCGGTAAAGGCCATCGAGGAACGCTTTATGCAGCGTGAGATCGAGGACGCCGCCTACCGTTACCAGCGGGAAGTGGAAAAGGAGGAACGTGTCATCGTCGGCGTCAACCGCTACACCTCGGGCGGGACCGACGACCCCGATATGGAGCTTCACACCGTGGACGAGACGATCCGCGAGCGGCAGAAGGAACGGCTCGCGCACCTCAAGGAGAGCAGGGATAACGCTGCCGTCGAGAAGGCCCTCGCCCACCTGAAGAACGCCGCCGAAGGAACCGAGAACCTCCTCTACCCGATGAAGGAGGCCCTGGCAGAGCTCGCGACGCTCGGCGAGGTCTCGGACACGCTCCGCGGGGTCTTCGGAGAGTACAGACCTTCTTGAGGACCCGAGTGTTTTGCGTCCGGAGATCCTGGCCAGGATCTCCACCCAGAGCGCCTTTCTTAGAGGGGTCGAGGGCCGCGTACGGAGAAATCGTGACCCTGTGTTAACATTGCCCCGAAGCAGAGAGTATCTACCGCACTTTGGAACTAGTTCGAGTTACTGGTCCGTGGTGCCGGAGGAGGTTGGCAAACGTGGTTGACTGGTTTCGCAGACGTAAGGCCGGGCCATCGGACGATGTTGGCGGGCCGGCGCATCTCGAGGCCGAAACGGCAAAGGAGCTTGTGGACCGTACGCCAAGGGAGCCCGAGCCGGCCGACGGGTTCTCCGAGGCCGGTATCCGTGAAGCTTTGAGGGACGTAAGGGACCCTGAGATCGGGCGCGACCTCATCTCACTGAACATGATCCGCAGCATCGACATAGCGGGCTCGCACGTCACGGTCGGCGTCTCCCTCACCACCGCTGGCTGCCCTCTCAAGCACAGGATCACCTCTGACATCACAGAGCGCCTCAAGTTGATCGAAGGCATCC
>DASSCV010000291.1:0-3394 GCA_035697505.1 Rubrobacter sp. | reverse complement strand
GCCGTGTGGGAGTCGCCGCAGACGATCACGAGCCCGGGCTGGGTGAGCCCCGTCTCGGGCCCGATAATGTGCACGATACCCTGGCCGATGGAGCCCCACTCGTTGAGCTTGATGCCGAACTCCTCGCAATTGCTTCTCAGGGCCTCCATCTGCTTTGCCGAGACCTTGTCTTCTATGGGCAAGCCGAACTCCGAGGTCGGGACGTTGTGGTCCATCGTCGCCAGGGTCAGGTCGGGGCGGCGCACCCCCCTCCCGGCGAGCCTGAGGCCCTCGAAAGCCTGGGGACTGGTCACCTCGTGAACCAGGTGCAGATCGACGTAGATGAGGTCGGGCTCCCCCTCGGCGCTCCGCACCACATGTTTCTCCCACACCTTCTCTACCAACGTCTTTGGCCTATCCATCAGCGTCCTTCCCGTTCTCCGAGTTCTAGTCTCCCTTTCTACCATTGTAGACCGCGAACCTGTGATCTTTGTATCTACAGCCGATCCCCCCGAAACCTGCCTCCCCAAGCCAGAGGAGCTGAGCCCCAAGCGTCGCGTTTCTGTCGGCCCTCATGCGCGAGAGCGCGGCGGCCAGGTCTTCCTCAGAGACGCCTGCCTCGCGCACCCGTTTCAGCCACCATCCCCTGTAGAGCGCTTCCTCCTCGGACGTCTCGCCGGAGATTTGATCCGCGTTGACGAAATAGCCGCCTCCGGCGAGTGCATGGTGGATTCTTTCGAACAGCTCCCTCTTGTCGCCATGCGTGAGATGGTGGACGGAGAGCGCCGATACCACGAGGTCGTAACCTCCTTCTGTTCGGGGCAAAGGCTTGCGTGCATAATCCATAGTCCGAAACTCGAAACGGCCCTGTTCCCCCGCGAAGCGCCGGCGCGCCACCCTTAGCATCTCCACCGAGAGGTCCACGAGCGTCACCCGCGCCCGCTGAAACTTCCCGGCCACCACCGCGCTGAGGAGTCCCGTCCCAGCCCCAAGGTCTAGCACCCGGATCTCCTGTTGTTCTCCGAAAGGGATGCTCTCCAGCACGGCCCCGTAGAAGCGGTCGAAACCGGGCACGAGCTGGCGCCTAGTCCTGTCGAAGTCCCACGCAGCCTGCCCAAACAGTGACCCGACCGTCATGCCGACCTCGTCGCCACAATGTTCAAGCGGACATAGTCCAGGGCAGGCGTGCCTTCCACCGCAGCCACCTTCTCCGCCACCGCTGCAGCGAAGGGGCTCCGCTCCTCCTCAGGCAGCTTCTCCAGGTGTCCGCCGAGCACGACCTTCCCGAGGAAGCGGGCGAGCTCGTCAACCGAATCGAAGGCCACGACCTCGTCGTGCAGCCAGGTCTCGACCTCCTCGAAGCCTGCGGCCTCCAGACGCCTCGCCGTGGTCCTCGCGTCGGCGTAGTATTTGCCGTCCTCCCAGCCCACGAAATAGTCCAAAAAGCGCTCCTCTTCCATCGTCTCCTTCGTCGCCCTCGTGGCGCGGGAGATGTTACCCTCGCCCCCGCACTGGGCGACGAGGCGCCCACCAGGCTTTATAGCCCGCGCCAGGTTCTCGAAGAGGCGGTCATGGTCCCATATCCAGTGGAACGTTGCCGTGGAGAAGATCAGATCCACAGGCTCCTCTACCTCGAGGGACAACAGATCCTGGCACTCCACCCGTACCCGCGGCTCTCCCGCAAACCGCCTCCTCGCCGCCTCGACCATGGCCCGAGAACCGTCTATGGCCAGCACTGACCCCTGGGGTAACTTCGCGAGCAACAACTCCGTAACCCGGCCAGTCCCGCAACCCGCGTCGATAGCAGCCTCGTCCCCGCGCGCGTCCATAAGCTCGAGGACCTCGACCCCCCAACGGGTCTGCGGCGCGGAGAGCTTCTCATACTCACCTGCGTCCCACTCGCGAGCCAGGATCACACCTTCTTGCTTTGTCTCAAAATGTGAGACATAATGACCGACATATGGATAGTATAGAAGTCGTTTCCTCCGGAAGCAAGAGTGGGGTCGGGGTGTTGGACAAGTCTGTGGCTATCCTGGCTTTCCTCTCTGGGGATGGCCCGGCGTCCCTGGCTGAGGTGGTCGAGGGGACCGGGTTGCCCCGTCCAACGGCGCACAGGCTCCTCTCGGCACTGGAGACGCACCATCTCGTATCGCGGCGGGACGGACGATACTTACTTGGCTTGAGGCTACTCGGGTGGGGGAACAGGGCCGCTGGGATAGGTCTCGTGGAGCGGGCGCGTCCTGTGCTGGAGGGGTTACGGGATGAGAGTGAGGAGAGCACGCAGCTCTACGTGCGGGAGGGCGAGCAGAGGGTGTGCGTGGCCGCTGTGGAGCGGGTGACCGGCCTGAGGGACACCGTACCTGTAGGGGCTATCATGCCGCTCTCGCGGGGGTCTGCGGGGAAGGTCTTGCTGGCGTGGGCGCCTGGAGGGGTCGATGGCAGGCTTGATGCGGCCCAGTTGCGTGGGATCCGGGTCAGGGGCTGGGCTGAGAGCGTGGCCGAGCGGGAGGCCGGGGTGGCCAGCGTCAGCGCGCCCGTATTCGGGGAGGAAGGGAGGCTCAGGGCGGCGGTCAGCGTTAGCGGTCCGATATCGCGTCTCGGGGAGAGTCCGGGCCAGCGGCTCTCACACCTAGTCGTAGGAGCGGCAAGGGAGATAGAGAGGGTAACGGGCTCATAGCTCGTCCTCAGACGTAAATGCTCGCTCTCTACGCAAGTCGGCTTTCGCAGAGCATATCTCTCTCGAGGCGTCGAGGGCTCCCTTCTCGAAGGTGATCGTGGCGCTCCGGTCTTCGAGCTCGAGGGAGGCGATCTGGTTGTCGAAGGAGTCGTGGGAGGAGGCACACCGGTCGAGGTCCTGGGAGCACTTTAGTCTCCAGGAAGAAGTTTCGTATGGGGATGTACCGATGCTCCTCGATAGTGTAGAGTGCCACTGCAACGTAGCGAACATAGGCTGACGCAGGAGGGGATTATGCCGGAGGAGAGCAGAGTCGCGGGCCTCGCCCGGCGAGCAGACATGGCAGGCCCTGTGCGGCGCTTGCTGAGGCTCATCCTTGTGGTTGTCCTCCTCGTCGGTGCGTCGCAGGGAACCACTCTCGCCGCACCCGCCTCGTGGGACTATGTGGCACTCGGCGATTCTCTGGCCACAGGCTTCGGTGCCTTCACGGGCTACGTGCCGCGCTACGAAGCGTACATCGAGACCGACACTGGGGTAGCGATCACACGCACAAACCTCGGCCGGAACGGGTGGACCAGTTCCCAACTGCTCTCTGCCCTCCGCAGCGATCCGACGTTCCGGCGCGCTGTCCGTGAGGCGGAGATCGTCACCTGGAATATCGGCGCGAACGATCTCAGGGCAGCCCGTAACTCTTACAAGAAAGGAACCTGCGGTGGGCGCGACAACCAGGACTGCCTCGAG
>DASSCV010000290.1:0-2361 GCA_035697505.1 Rubrobacter sp. | reverse complement strand
GTCGGCGTCCACGGCTTACAGGAGCCGAACGGAGAGACCCTGCCCATGGATATCTGGTCCCGTTACATGGCCAGTGCTACGGCCGGGGATCTGGCGCTCGAGTTCGCCGAAGCCGACGCGGGCGAGCTCTATACCGTCGAGGGCGGCTATTCGAGCGGTTTCTGATAGGGATTAGGGAAGGGTTGCCTTTCCCTAATCCCCGCATTTCAGCTAGTCAGCACGCCGCCCTTCAGGCGGCTTGTCAGCATCTCAGCGAGAGTATGCCAGCGAGGATCCCACACCCAGCCGTCCTCTGTGGCGAACGATGAGGGTCTTATCCACCCCAGAGCAGAACGAACACGCCTCTCCCAACAAAGCTGAAATGCTGATCTAGAATGACTCTATGGACTTGCAGAGGCTGTATGCTGGATCCTTCATAGATTGGGAGGCGGTCGCCTCTTCCTGGAACAAACGCACCGTTCCCTCGCGGCTACTGCTCTTCGCTGCCCGTCGCTACCTCGACGAAAGGGGCGGTAACGTCGATTCCGGGCGTTACGAGGTTCTGGCATCGGCTCCGCTCCCAGAGGAGATCAAACAGGCATTCGCCTCGCCGCCAGAACTCGACGCGCCGGCCCCGCGCCGCTGGGGCGAGTTCGTCGACGCCGCCGTCGCCGCCGAGCTGGAGATGGTCTCATACGGGGAGAGACCGCCGCTCTTGCATGAGCTGCGGGCCGGACTCGAACAGGCTGCAGCGGAGGCAGGCCCGCTAACCGAGAAGGGCAGATGGTTCCTCGCCAGGCGCGACGCCCTCCCCGGAACCGACCTTCCCGACGATCCCGGATATTTGCCAATTTAAGCAATCAACCCGCCGCCCTCCGGCCCGCGGCTCTCAGCCCTCAGCTAGTCGTCTCATGGCCTAGCCACGGGCGTCGAACCCGGACGCCTCAGCAGCGATCCCTCGTGCGCGGTAGGGCGAGCCCGGAACCAAGAAGCTGACCTGCTGACAAGTGAGGGCATATAGGCCCGAAGCGTGCTGACAAGGCGCGAAGCGCCATGCTGACATACAATCATTCTCGGGCCACGCGTGGGGCGGGCCAATGACGGATAGGGGTTACAGAGATGGAATCGATACCAAGTGCGAGCTACAGCCTCACCTTACGGGTCGAGTTTCCGCACGAGGCGGGAGCCCTCGGGAAGATTCTGACGACCATAGGGGATGCTGACGGAATGGTCGGCGCCGTCGACATAGTGCGGATGCGCCAGGACAGGACCACCCGCGATATTACCGTCAACGCCCGTGACTCCGAGCATGGCCAGCAGGTGGTCCAGGTCGTCGAGGACCTGCCCCAGGTCAGGGTCATCAACGTCTCGGACAGGACGTTCCTGATGCACCTTGGGGGTAAGATCGAAGTCCGCTCCAAGCTCCAGATCCGCACCCGCGACGACCTCTCTATGGTCTACACGCCGGGTGTAGCGCGGGTCTGCAGGGCGATAGCCAGTGACCCCGAGAGGGCTTTCAACCTTACCATAAAGCGCAATACGGTCGCTGTGGTCTCTGATGGTACCGCCGTCCTCGGGCTCGGGGACATAGGGCCGCGGGCCGCGATGCCCGTGATGGAGGGCAAGGCGGCGCTCTTCAAGCAGTTCGCGAACGTGGACGCGTTCCCGATCTGTCTCGACACCAAGGATACGGACGCGATAGTCGAGACCGTCAAGAACCTGGCCCCGGCGTTCGGCGGTATAAACCTGGAGGATATCTCGGCCCCGCGGTGCTTCGAGGTCGAAGAGCGGCTGAAGAAGGATCTGGACATCCCTGTCTTCCACGATGACCAGCACGGCACGGCCGTCGTAGTGCTGGCGGCCCTGATCAACTCCCTCAAGATCGTGAATAAGGACTTCGAAGACCTCCGCATAGTCGTGAACGGCGTCGGCGCCTCGGGGGTGGCCTGCGCCAAGATCATCATGGCGGCTGGCGCGAAGAACATCGTCGGCTGCGACTCGAAGGGTATCGTTCACGAGGGGCGCGAGGACCTAAACGAGTCCAAGCGGTGGTTCGCCGAGCACACCAACCCCGAAGGAAGGACCGGCGACCTCACTGAGGCCGTGGCCGGGGCCGACCTCTTCATCGGGCTCTCGGTGCCAGACGTACTCACCGTCGAGCACGTCGAGAGCATGAACCCTGACCCCATCATCTTCGCCATGGCCAACCCCGACCCCGAGATAAGGCCCGAGGTGGCGATCGGGAAGGCGAGGATCATCGCAACAGGCCGCAGCGACTACCCGAACCAGATCAACAACGTGCTCTGCTTCCCCGGTATCTTCAGGGGCGCCCTCGATGTCAGGGCCCGTGAGATAGACGAGCCGATGAAGCTCGCAGCGGCC
>DASSCV010000289.1:0-2570 GCA_035697505.1 Rubrobacter sp. | reverse complement strand
TCAGCATTTGCTCGCGGAACGTGCCAGATCCTGCGGCACCCGTATCCTCTCTCCGGAGAGCCCGCTCCAGGAGAGCCCATAATGCGTCCGTGGGTATTATCAGCATAGGACCGGGGCCATGCGTACTTCCGAGAACTCCGTGAAGGCGAAGTTCAGCATAGCCACACCTCGATAGGCCAGGGACCCCGCCGAGAGGATCTCTCACCGTCGTGTGTTTCTTATGTACAGGGCTAGCAGGCTTGTGGTCCTGATGTACATAAGAAAACCCTGCAGCATAGGAGCGGGGCAAAGCGAAGACCGCGCCAAAGTAGGCGCCCCAGCGCGGCCTAGAGCATTATAAGGGCCGAGGTCCCGAAGGACACCGGCCCGATTGTCAGCACGAACTTCGTGGAAGGCCAGTTATGCGAACTTCTGAGAATTCCCCTTCCACGCACTCGAGTGAATAAAGCGGTCCGCTGCACACTACGCGGCGTGGAGCAGCACCGCTTCGCTTGCGCTGGTAACTAGCTACAAAGTAAGCTAGCGCTACCACGACGATGAGCACCTCTCCGAACCCCACTGTAGCCAGGCCTACGCTTCTACGCGCCCGGACTAACCAGCACCGCTTGGATCTAAAGCTTCATAGGCTCAGTAGTATCGAGTACCCGCCCGGAACGGTCTTTGGCCCGCACGGCGACGTAGGGGTGGGGGCTCTGTACCGAAAGGGCCGTCTCGAATCCGTTTCGGGGAACCGAGCCTAGGGGCTCTATTTGGCCCGGGCGCGGGCCGGCGAGCACCTCCCAGCTGGAAACCTCCGTGGCTCCGTTCCAGCTGGCGTAGACTTCGAGCTCCTCTTCTGAGGTGCGCTCGGCCACCGCGGCGGGTCGGTCGGTCGGGTGCCCGCTCCACGGGAAGCGGAAATACCTGTAGGAACTGTTGGGGGGCAGTAATCTGGCGTCAAAGAGTAGCTCGCCATCCTTGCTTAACTCCGAGAAGACCAGTGCCCTTCCCCACCCTATAAACACGTTGCCGTTGGGCAGCAGTTGCATATTGCCGGACGCGTGGGCGTACTGCTTCTCGGGGTGGGTGTACTCGCGCACCAGCGAGGCGCTCATTTTCCGCTCGTCGAGCTCCAGCACGATGCCGCGGGACTCTTCTACGGCCTCCGGGACGCTATCGTGAAAAATCGTGGTGCCGTTGTCGAAGACGGAGATGGTGCCGTCTCTCTGGCGCCTGGCGTCGTGCTGGTAGGCGAACCGGGTGCCAGGACCCATCTCAAAGTCGCTCTTCTTCCCCCCAAGACGCCATATGATCTCTCCCGTGTTGCGATCTATCTTGTAGACGGCGAAGGTTTGGCGAGCGGAGACGAGCAGGTTATTGTCGTGATCTACTTCTATGGAGTTGGCGTGGAAGTAGTCGAGCCCCGGGCGGCCATCCTGCGACACCGTGGCATAGGTCTCGTCGAGACCTACATGCTCGAGGCTATGCCATTCGAAGAGCACCTTGCCGGTCTCGATATCAAGTTCCTGGACGATAACTTGCCACAACCTGCCGTTCTTCAGGCCGCCGATCGAGGAGAGATCCCAGGGCACAGCGTTGTAGATCAGGATCAGCGCGGTGTCCTGCGGGCTGATGAGGAACTCGTGGTGGTCCCCGTAGTAGCCGTTGCCGGCGCTGAGGCGGGCTATCTCGCGGTAGGAATGGTCGAAGATCACATACTCGTTTACCCCGTCCATCCAGGTAAGCACGGACTTGCCGCGGTAGCTCTGCACTTTGAGGTCGTGCGCGCGTCCGTACCTGCCCTGCAGGGGACGAAACCACACCACCTCCCCGCGATCGTCGACGATCATCGAGCCGCCCTGCCTAGCGACGCCCTTCTCCGGGGCAACGAAGATGTAGCCGGGGGCTGTGTCGTGCGCCTGAGTGGTCACCTCGACGGCGGGCGGGCTGAGGTCGGGGCGCGAGCGGAAGGCCCACACGTCCTCCAGGTGCGCGGGCGAGGCGCTCGGCAGGGGCAAAACTTTCGGGGCAGACGGGGTGCCCCCCTTCTGGCTCTTGGCCTGAGGGGCGCGCTCGCTCCGGTCGCAGCCCACCACGTTTGTCAGGGCTAGGTACGTAGCGCCGGCGCCCACCGCTGAAAGAAACCGGCGGCGTGTGAACCTTTCGCGCATCGTGAAACTCTACACTGTCTCTGGGAGTCAGGGAAGCCACGATAGTACCCGAAGAAAGCCAACCTCAGCCCGGGACGCTCATGGGTGTTGGACCGGGGCTAAGTGAACTTCCGAGAATTCCCCTTCCACGCACTCCGGTGAATAGAGGAGCAGGAGGCCCCCGACTGAACCCCCGCCTACATTAGAGAGACCAAGTTAGGTGGCCATCACTTATCACGAACTTAGATAAACCCACAGTGGCACCTGTTCCTGCGAGTTCGGAGGACCTCCCATAAACCACAACACCATCTCTGGACCGACCACCTCAAGCGTGTGGATTCTGCTGTTAGGCGGCTGAACAATAAGGCGGGTCTCTGATTGCGTGGCATTACTGATCTTGCCCATGGACAACTGAATGGAAGTGGCTCTGGTTGTGCCCAC
>DASSCV010000288.1:0-8777 GCA_035697505.1 Rubrobacter sp. | reverse complement strand
CGGCTGCCTGGCCTGGGCGGTCGAGCACAGCCTGGCCGCGGAGGACTTCGACCGGGCGGCGGACCTCATCGAGGAGGAGGCCGGCGTGCGGCGCAGGTACGTGGACGCCTCCCTGCTGCTCCGCTGGCTGGGAACGCTGCCAGACGACCTGGTGCGTCAGCGCCCGCAGCTCTGCCTGCTCTACGCCTGGGCGCTCGCGCACTCCGGAGCGTTGGAAGATGCCGAGCTCAGGCTCCGGGATACAGAGGAAGCCATGAAGCTCGATGATGGAGCTTCGACGATGGGACTCTCCGACGAAGAACGTACGATGCTTGGCGAGTTATACATCATCCGCGCCCGCATGGCGGCCATGCGGGAGAACGCGGCGCTTACGACGGAGCTCTCCAATCGGGCCCTCGATCTGCTGCCGGAAGGCGAGGTCCATCTGCGCGGTGACGTCGCTTTGGATCTGGGACACGCTTACTGCTCGGTCGGAGATCTCGAGTCTGCTATCGAAGCGTTTGCCAGGGCCGCCGCTACCGGCCGGGCAGCCGACGACCTCAGGACGGCGCTGTTCGGCCTCCGGTATCAGGCGTCTCAGGAGATCTTAAGGGGACGGCTACGGAAGGCTGAAGAGCTGCTGTTGGACGGGCAACGGCTGGCCGAGCGCCGGCCAGAGGGAGTGCCGTCGGTCGCCGGCATCATCCACACGGGGATGGGCGAGCTGCTCTACGAACGCGGAGATCTAGAGGAGGCACGAAGGCTCCTGGAGGAGGGTATAGAGCTCGGCAGGCGGAGCGGCGAGGCGAAGATACTGGTCTACGGCTACGTCAACCTGGCCCGCGTGCTGATGGCCCAGGGAGATGCTGAGGGTGCTCACTCCCTCATTCGGGAGGCCGGCGGGCTCACGCCAAGGTGGCCGCTCATATGGGCGTGGCGGGCGCGGTTTTGGCTGGCGCAGGGCGACGTGGAGTCGGCGGCGCGTTGGGCGCGGGAGTACGGGTCGACCGAGGACTACATGAGCTACCCACGCCACTTCGAGCGGATCACCATGGCCCGCGTCCTGCTCGGGGAGGACAGGACTGATGAGGCTCTCGGCTCCCTCGGCATACTGCTGGAGGCCGCCCTCTCCGAGGGCCGGATGGCGCACGAGATCGAGCTCCGCGTACTGCTCGCGCTCGCCTCCGAGCGGCTTGGCGCGACGGGCGAGGCATTCGACCATCTCGAACGCTCGCTCTCTCTGGCCGAACCGGAGGGCTTCGTGCGCGTCTTCGTAGACGAGGGGCTGCCGATGGCGGCATTGCTCGAGCGGGTGATCCGGGAGCGGCGGGACGATGGATCTTACGCCGGCGCAGCCGATGGCGCCCCCGCCGTCTACGCGGGCAGGCTGCTGGAACAATTTGCCCTGCAGGCGGCGGACTCCGGCAACGGGGGACTGCGCAGTGGCCGTGCCCCTGGGCTCGAGCCTTTGAGCCGGCGCGAGGTAGAGGTGCTCGAGCTCGTCGCCGCCGGCCGGTCGAACGCGGAGATCGCCGGTGAGCTCTACCTCTCCGTGGGGACTGTCAAGGCGCACGTCCACCACATCTTCGGCAAGCTCCTGGTGCGTAACCGCTCCCAGGCCGTCGCGAGGGCGCGGGAACTGCGCCTGCTTGGTTAGCCCTTCCAGATTAAACCAACGGTAAACCACAAGGTACTACCTTCGGTAGATTAAACCAGGTCCCTCTGCTCCTAGACTGGCTTCGAAGCCGGTAGAGAGGAGCCGAGAGATGATCCTGATGGACTTGAACGAGCAGGTAGACTGGGATTTCGGTCGGGCGTTGCGCAAGGCGAGGCTGCGGCGGCTGGTGTTACGCTTGCGAGGGAAATCCACCGCCCGCGGCACATCGCCCTCCTTCGAGGAGGTCCAGGGGTCGCTCCGGGCGTACAACCGGGTCCGTAGGGGGATAAGGGTCGTAGATCTGGAGAAGATAGTCGGGAGCGTGGGACGCAGCAAGGACTTCGACCGCAGCTTCATGCCCCTTCGCGCGGCAGCGGGAGAGAGGTGGAAGCGAGTGGATCTGGCATTCTACCGGGACCAGGCGCTTCCGCCGGTAAGCCTGTACAAGCTGGGCGATACCTACTTTGTCGAGGACGGAAACCACCGCATCTCCGTCGCCCGCTACCACGGCGTGCCTGATGTGGAGGCTGACGTGACGGAGTTGTGGCCCGCGCCCGTCGAAAACCGGGACGCCGCACCGGAGAAGATGGCCGCGTGAGGTGTCAGTTCGTCAGCCGGAGCGTGCTGAAGCACTAACTGTCTGCGTCTCCTTCAGGCGCTCTATGGCTGCGAGGGTCTGTGGTTCGAGGCGGTCGAATTCTTCGACGAGGGGTGACGGTACGGCGTCGCGGAAGCGGGCGTAGAGGTAGATCTCTCCGAGCCGGGCCATTCCAGGCTCGTCCAAGGTGCGCGCCGCCCTGCGGGCGTACTGCTCCGGGGTCTCCTGGGTCTCGCGGACGATTCCCATTTCTTCGAGGGCGTTGGTGACCTTCTTGTACCTGCTGTACAGGCGGGCGTCTGAGACCTTGATCGGGCGCACCATCACGGTCTTGCGGTTGCGATGGGCGACGAACTTCCTGGTGTAGAAGAAGGCGAGATAGGCACCTCCCACGAGCAGCCCTACGACGATTATGCTCGCCGGGTCGAGGCGGGCCACGCCGCGCATGAGGGTTCCCGCGCTCGCTGCTACAGGCCCCGCGGCCTCTCCGAGCCTCTTTGCCATAAAACCGAAGGCCTTGCCGCCTTGCAGGTTGTCCGCCGCCCTGTACTGCCAGGGCGTGGAGTCGAAGCTGGGGGTGGGATCGAAGGTCGACCAGCCGTAGCCGGGGAAGTAGACCTCGACCCAGGCGTGGGCGTCCGAGGCGCGGACGTCATAGTACCCGGTGAACGGGTTGTACTCGCCGGGGGCGTAGCCAGTCGCCACCCTGGCCGGTATCCCGAGGGAACGGGCCATCACGGCGAGCGAGGAGCTGAACTGTTCGCAATAGCCACGCTTCTGCTCGAAGAGGAAGTACTCCACGGCGTCCATCTCTTCCCTCTGGGGCGGGATAGAGAGGTCGTAGGGATAGGTTTCCTTGAGATACTGGTTCATCCTTAGCACGGCGTCGTAAGGGTTGGTCGTACCCTCGGTCAGCCTGCTGGCGAGCGCGTTCGTGCGTTCGAGGCCGGTGGGGGGGAGCTGTGTGTACCTGTCCGCTATCTCCTCGGGATAGACTGTGCCTGCGGACCTGAGCTGGTCGGGGGAGGCGTTCGGGACGCTGGAGATGACCGAGTATGCCGAGCCCTCGGGGATCTGGTAAGGCGCCCTGAGGGTGGCGTACGGGTCGATCTTGATATTGCTGGTAGGGAAGAAAACCGTCTCGGGACGGTAGGCGCCGAAGATTATGTTAGGGGCATCCTTCTCGATACGAAAGACCTGGGCAACCTCCCTGACCGGCCCCTCTCCTGGCTCTGTATTCGTGGCGGTGAACGTGTCGAAGCGCATGCTGTTCGAGATGAGCTTCTCTGCGGTGTCACCTGTCGAGATCTCCCACCCCTTCCCGTTGTAATCGTCGAAGGCCACCCCGCGGTAGGGCACGGTCTCCTCGCTTCGCACCTTCATCACGACCTCGTCGGAGAGCCTTCCGCGGCTGCGGAGATCCATGTAAGGCTGGAAGCCGTGGTATGAGTCAGACAAGATAGCCTGCGGAGGACCTGCGAAGGGGTCGCCGCCAGGCGGCTTGTAGTAAGGGTTCTGGACGCCGCCGGTGAAGTTCTCCCCAACGTTTCGGAAGGCCGAGGTCGGCATCATCGTAAGGTTCATCGCCTGCCGCTGGGGCAATAGGGAGAAGCAAACCAGACCGACCGCGACGACGGCGAAGAAACATGGGACAACGGTGCCGACCACGAGGCCTCTGCTTCTCGAGGCCTGCAGCCCGGCCCGCTCGCGGGCCTCGGAGAGGTTCATCTGGGTCATGGCCCCCATGGCGCAAAAGAGGAAGGCCAGCACGAACACGCCGTACCACAGGCTGGTCGAGAGGACGGCGCCTACGGCGACCAGGATCAAGCCGCTCACCAGCGAGTACGAGAGGTCCTTGCGGGCCGGCACGTCGAAGGCGTGTATGACCTGAATCCAGAGGAAGAGCCTGGCGAGCGGCACCCTGGTGTCGTAGAGCGAGGAAAGGACCTCCCTGAAGAACATCGCGAGCGCCGCCAGGGCGCCGAACGCGAGCATCACCTTTATGATGATGTTCCTCTCCCGCCTCCTGTGATAGCTGACCACGAACGCGACGATGGTCAGGAATGGCACAAGGATGCCGGTCACAACGCCGAAGTACCCGCTCGTCAGGACGGCGGCTTCCCCTACCAGTACGGCGGCGAGTACCCACGCGCGCAGCTCGATAGAGTCCTCAGGCTTACGCTTCGTGCCACCTGGAAGTTTGATCTCTGGCCAGCGGAACGACATCAGATCCTCCACGGCTCAGCGACTTCGGCCCCGAGCCGCGCCACCCTTCGCCCCCTCGCCTCCACGCCCTGCATGTACTCCTGCTCTTCTCCCTGCGACATCCACGGCCCCGGCCCCGCAAACTCGAGGCACGATACGAGCACGACGGCCCGCACCTCGGAGGCACCGGGCGACCCCGATGACCCCGCTTCCCTCGCAGTGTCCGGCCTCTTTGTTGAAGGGCGTATCTCCACGCTGGCTCCTCCCATGGCAGGCGGCCTGGACGCCCGCAGGCCCGCGCACCAGGTAAGGATGCTGTCGCGGGTCGACTCCTCCGGGAAGGGCGCGTTCTCCGGCCCAGCGTCGGCCCTGACCTCCCTGCCGTCGCCGAGGGCGTACAGGAGCAGCGAAGCCCCGGCCGAGACGACCATCTCCCCGGCTTCGGGCGGGGCACCGGCGTCGAGGCTCATCGTCAGCACGAAAGGGGGGTGCGTCTCCTGGGCCAGCTCGATGACGGCGAGCTTCCCCGAGGGCAGGCCGCGGGCACTCTTCTTCCAGGCGACCAGGCGTGCCGGGTCCCCCGGACGGTAATCCCTTACACCCCAGAACTCGCCCCCGTGGCCCCTGTGGAGCGTCGAGGCCTCGCTCCTGTCACCCCACTCGGCGTCCATGACCGCAGAAGGAGGGAGGCCAGCCACGTCGAAGGTCCTCGGGTAGACAACGGTATCCGAGGCGGCCCGCGTACTGCGGCGTCCGTAGAAGAGCCCGAAAGGCGCCCTCGACTCGACGACGATGTCTCCACTCGCGTAGATGCCCCTGCGCGGGTTCTCAAGCGTGTACCCGAGGGTCTCGGTCTCTCCGCTGCGGACCCGCACCGCAACGGCCCTTCCCCTGTCGCCGGCGAAACGGTCCTCCACCTCGATCATATACCTGGGGAGGCGCCCTCTGTTCTCAACCTCCAGGGTGCACTCGAAAGGTTCGCCGGCCGTGGCTACGACAGGGGCGCGTCTCGTGATGCCGACGCGCCGCACGCCGAGCCACGGCAGGGGGGCGGAGATCAGCACTATCCCAGCCAGGGCGGCCACGATGACGTAGAGCCAACCGGCGCCGACGTTCGAGGCGATCAGGTACAGCACAAGGCCGAGAAAGACGACGAGAGCCGGTTTGACGATGCTCCTCAAACGCATTTGCCTACACCGGAGGCGGTATGGAGTCGAGGATCTGCTTTAGCGCGCTCTCCGCCGTCGCCCCTGTCGTACCGCCGCGTACGGAGAGCCTGTGGGCCAGGGCCTCGGGCGCAAGCTCTTTGACGTCCTGGGGCCCCACGAAGTCCCGCGCCCGTGTCGCAGCGCGCGCCTGGGCCACCCTGACCAGGGCGATGGAGCCGCGCGGCGAGGCCCCCAGAGAGACAGCGGGGTGGTTGCGCGTGGCCTCGGCGATCGCGACAGCGTAGGCGAGTACCTCGTCGTGGACCTGGACCGCCTTCACGAGCTTCCTGGCCTCCAGGATCTCCCCTATCTCCACGACTGGCTCCACCTCTTCGAGCGGACGCCGCTCGACCTGCGCGCGCACTATCCCGCGCTCGGCGTGGTTCCCCGGGTAGCCCATGCTCGTCGCGACCATAAAGCGGTCGAGCTGTCCCTCAGGTAGCGGATATGTCCCGTGGAACTGGTGCGGGTTCTGTGTCGCTACGACGAAGAAAGGCTCGGGCAGAGGCCGCGTCGCGCCTTCTACCGTCACCTGCCCCTCGGCCATCGCCTCCAGCAGCGCGCTCTGCGTTCGTGGGGTGGCGCGGTTGATCTCATCGGCGAGCAGAACCGGCGCGAAGACGGGGCCTGGTATCCACCCGAAGCGCGCCTCCCCGGGGTCGTAGATGCTCGTGCCCGTGATGTCCGAGGGCAGCAGGTCCGGGGTGAACTGGATGCGCGAGAAGTCAGCCGCGATCGAGGACGAGATAGCCTTCGCCAGCGTCGTCTTCCCGACCCCGGGTATGTCCGTGAGGAGCACGTGGCCTCCGGCGAGGAGGGAGATCAGGCACAGGTCGACGACCCTGTCCTTACCGACGACCACCCTGCGGACCGAGCCAAGCAGCCGCTCGTAGACCTCCTTGACCTCGACCGGACTTTCGACTCGACTACGGCGTATGGCTATCCCTCCAGAATCCGACATTACAATGCCACCTTGATCGATGCCCGCTAGCGTTGTGCAAGCAGCATACCCGGCCACCGGGGCTCAGTGTATAGGTCAGGTGGCCATTTTCCGAGGGACAGATCACGATTCCATCAATTAACGCACCACAAGACTTCCATGCCTCTTCTTGACGGGTTAGCTGCCGAGCCGCACAGATTGCCATTCTTCAGGCCTGACGCCGAACTCGGTACTCGCCTGTTCCAGGGCATCTTCGAGGGTTTCGTGCCACGAATCTCCGTGGTGGCTGGGGTTACGCGAGTACCACGCGAGGATGTAGCCGACCTCCAACTCGTCGATCTCGAATTCCACCAGCACGTCTTCTACGGGCGTAGGCAGGGGCATCGCCGCGTTCGCGGGGAGCCACCCGGAATGCTCTTCTCCCCCAAAGCGTATGGGCACGCCTATAAGACGCTTGATCACCGCCATCCCAATATCCTACGCTCATTCAGCCAACAGCGTATACCGCCCGGGATCCCATGGGCCACACATGGGCCCTGGTAGGTTCCCCGAGAGTTAGGGTACATAACACCCACAGTTCGACATAGAGCACTCGAACCTCGTTGTAGTTCCCTGACCCATAGAGAGGTGATGCATATGGGAGACAGATTGAACGGTAAGGTCGCGGTCGTGACCGGGGCCTCGAGCGGCATCGGAGAAGCTACGGTACGGGCGCTGGCAGCCGAAGGCGCCGCAGTGGTGGCCGGGGCTCGCCGTAAGGAGCGCCTCGACGAGCTCGTCGAGAGGGTATCCCACGACGGCGGGAAGGCTATCGCCGTTGAGTGCGATGTTACTGATGAGCAGCAGGCCCACGACCTCGTTCAGAGGGCGCTCCAGGAGTTCGGAAGTATCGACATCCTTGTAAACAACGCGGGCGTCATGTTGCTCTCCACGGTGGGTAAGAGCCTCTCTGATCAGTGGAGGTCCATGTTCGAAGTGAATGTGATGGGCCTCCTGTACGCCACAGACGCGGCCATCTCTCACATGAAGGAGCAGGGCTCGGGACACCTGGTGAACATAAGCAGCGTGGCCGGGCGGAAGGTGACCCGCGACTCCAGCGGGGTCTACGCCGGGACCAAGCACGCTGTGAACGCCATCTCTGAGGGCTTACGCCAGGAGCTCCTAGAAGACAGCATCAGGGTGTCTATCGTGGGGCCAGGAGCCGTCGACACCGAGCTTCCGGATCACATCACAGACGAGGAGGCACGGGAGGGCCTAAGCGGCCTCATGAACCTGGAGAGGTTGCAGGCGGAAGACATCGCGGGCGCCATAGTGTATGCGGTGAGCCAGCCCGAGCGGGTGAGCGTCAACGAGATCCTCATCCGCCCTACCCAGCAACCTGTTTAGGGCTGATTGCAAAGGCATCCTGAAACGGACCCAGACATAGCGATCCTGCGCGAATGCGTGAAGGGGATTTTCTTGGAAGTTTGCCTAACCTCCATTCTCTGAAGTTCGCCAAGAATTCATTGCCCATTCATCGCTGCTTGCTAAGATCGCGGCGTTGGTCAATAGGGCAGGCCTCCTCAGCCCTGCCCTTTCGTGGAAAGGAGGTCTTTAGCTCCAAGCGTCGGGTATTGGTAGGTACTCGCTTGTTCTCGGGAGTTCTCTCCGACCGCTACGGGTCCGACGTGCGCCTGCCCTGTGTTTCCCGAGCAAGTGGTGCAGCACCCTCTGAGCCTCTATGCGTGCTCCGCATGGCAAGATTAGACTAACTGCGCCGCCTAGAGCCAGCCACGATAAATACAGGGGGTGGATGTGATGCACATCTCCGATTACAGAGGTCATCTGCGAACTCGGAACGGTGGTGAGCAGCGCGTTACGCCCCTGGAGCTGTTCTTCGATCTGGTCTACGTCTTCGCTGTTACGCAGCTCTCCCACCTGCTGCTGGAGCACCTGAGCCTCAGAGGCCTGCTGGAAACCTTGATGCTGTTTCTGGCGGTGTGGGGGGTGTGGGTCTACACAGCCTGGTTCACCAACTGGTTCGACCCAGATCGGCTGCCGGTTCGCCTTGTGCTGGTAGCAGTGATGCTTGCCAGCCTTCTCATGTCGGTGGCAATACCAGAAGCCTTCGGCAAGCGCGGGCTGATGTTCGCCCTAGCCTACGTGGCCATCCAGGTGGGGCGTACCGCGTTCACGTTCATCGCCCTGAGA
>DASSCV010000287.1:0-15805 GCA_035697505.1 Rubrobacter sp. | reverse complement strand
CCACGTCGTTCGGGCCCTCGCCCATGGAGAAACGGACCTTCGTGGCCAGGACCACGTCGTCGCGGACGCCTTTCAGCGCGCGGCCGGTGATCTCTTCGGAGACGCCGTTCGAATACACGTCGGCGGTGTCTATAAAATTGCCCCCTGCGTCGAGAAAGCGGCCGACGATCTCCCTGGAGGTCTCCTCGTCGGCCTCCTGCCCGAAGGTCATGCACCCCAGGCACAGCTCGGAGACCATCAGCCCCGTATCTCCAAGACGTGCGTACTCCATACGCTGCTCCTCTCGGACCTCTGCCGCCGAAAGGCCGTACTCTAACACACGAGGTTCACCAGGCCTCGCTAGCCCACGCACGGCACGAGTTTGGTAGGATAGGTGCGTTCGACTTCTGGAGGGTTGAGAGTTGCAAAGTTCGGATGCGGGTAGGTTGCGCGATCCTCGCGTCCCGCGCATCCCTCCGACAGCCGTTCTGGCCTGCTGGGCTCTGGGCGCGCTCGTCTTCGCGTTTCTCTGCTCGTGGGGTAGGCTCGGTGCTCATCATCCGTGTCCGGGACGACGGCCGCGGCTTCGACACGGGAAAACCGCCGCCAGGCCTCGGTCAAGAGTACATGCGCCGGCGTGCCGGGGAGGTCGGCGCGGATCTGGACGTGATCTCTACCCCTGGACGCGGTACTTCGGTGCAGGTAAGGTTCCACAAGCGCCAGGACACCGCCAACCCGTAGCCTGGCGATTGGACAGGCTCCATGTAGCCGGCAAACGAAATGAGCCACCTCGTGACGGAGAGTGATCTGCGGCATCCGCCGCTGGTAGCTACGTCTTCATCTGGAGCGTGCTGAAATGCTTACTCTTTGTGGTTGCGTTCGAAGTAGCGGTTGGTGATGGGCATACGTCTGTCGCGGCCGAAGGCCCGGCCCGTGACCTTTATGCCCGTCGGGGCCTGGCGGCGCTTGTACTCGGCCCTGTCCACGAGTTGCACGATGCGGCGCACATCGTCCTCGTCGAAGCCTGAGGCCACGATCTCAGCCACACCCCTGTCCTCCTCTATGTAGGCCTCGAGGATGGGATCTAGGACCTCGTAGGGCGGCAGGGAGTCCGTGTCTCGCTGGTTCTCGCGCAGCTCGGCGGTTGGCTCCTTGGTAAGGACCGAGTCGGGGATGACCTCGCGATCCTTCCTCTCGTTGAAGTGCCGGGCCACCCTGTAGACCAGGTTCTTCGGCACGTCCTTTATAACCGCGAAACCGCCCGCAGAGTCGCCGTAGAGGGTGGAGTATCCTACGCTCATCTCGCTCTTGTTGCCTGTGGACAGGACGATCCAACCAAACTTGTTGGAGAGGGCCATCAGGATGTTACCCCTGATGCGGCTCTGCAGGTTCTCCTCCGTCACGTCCTCGGGTAGCCCCTTGAAGGCACCCTCCATCATCTCCCTGTAAGCGTCGAAGGCCGGCCCGATAGGAATGGTCTGGGTATCTATACCGAGGTTCTTGGCGAGCGCCGCGGCGTCGGTATTGCTCTCTTCCGAGGTGTAACTGCTCGGCATGAGGACGCCCGTGACGTTCTGGGGTCCAAGAGCCTCGACAGCGACGGCGGCGGCCAGAGATGAATCTATGCCACCCGAGAGACCGAGCACGGCCCGCGAGAACCCGTTCTTGCGGAAGTAATCCCCGAGGCCTAGCACGAGGGCTTCGAGCACCTCGCCTTCCTCCGGAAGGGAAGGCTCGATCCTGGGTTCGACCGGTTCCGCAGCGGCCGGCTCGTGTCTAGGAACCCTCACTATCTCGGGCTTATGCTCGGTGTTCTCCTTGCGCGGCCTGGGGTCATGGAGGCGTTGCATGAGCGAGTGATCCGGGTACAGATCCACGAGCAGCAGATCTTCCCTGAACTGGCCGGCCCGCGCCAAGAGCCTGCCCTCGGGGTCGAAGACGACCGAGTGGCCGTCGAAGACGAGCTCGTCCTGGCCACCCGTGAGGTTGCAGAAGAGTACGTAGCAACCATAGTCTGCAGCCCGCACGCCCAACATCCGTTCCCTGGCGGCGCCCTTCCGCCTGTGGTAAGGGGAGGCCGAGATGTTGAGGAGGACGCTGGCCCCGCCGAGGGCCTGCTCGCGGGCCGGGCCACCGGGGTACCAGATGTCCTCGCACACGCTCACCCCGACGAGTGCGTCGCCCAGATCGAGGATCGAGGCGCCAGTACCCTCCCTGAAGTAGCGGTTCTCGTCGAAGACGCCGTAGTTCGGCAGGTAGCGCTTGTGGTAGCGGTGCAGTACCTCGCCACCGGATACCAGGGCGCAGGCATTGTACAGGTCGGTGCCCAGGTCAACGAAGCCCGCCGCGGCCACTACGTTCTCAGGTACCCGCCCGGCGAACTCGTGGAGCGCCTTAATGTTCTCCTCGATAAAGCTCTGGCGCATGAGGAGGTCCTCGGGCGGATAGCCAGGGATGGTCAGCTCGGGGTATGCGACGAGCTCAGCACCCGAATCGGTCGCCCGCTCCAGGGTGTCGTCCATCTTCTCGACGTTCCCCCAGATATCTCCGACGGTCGTGTTGATCTGGGCCAGCGCAACCCTCATGCTCTAAATATATCGCGCCTGGAGGATTCGTGCCCGCCGATGCTCATGCCTGTAGCGTGTCACCCCGGCCAGGCCAACCTTCCGATAGAATCCCACGCGATGCCAGCCCGAAAGCGCACCCCCGCGGATGCAGGAGCCCTGGCCGCAGGCCTTCTCGTAGACGCCTGCGGGCCACACGCCGAAAACTCGCTGCGGCTCGAGGTGGTAAAGGACCTGGCGCTTGACCTCGGACGCCGGCTCGAAGTCCTCGCCGGAGAAGACTTCGCCGCCGACTCCCTTGTGGAGGCCGCGCTGGCATGCGCCGACCTGGCCATACTCGCCGCCTGCAACCTTCCCGCTCTCCCCGACGACGACAGGCCCCTCGCAGTGGCGGCCGTGCACCTGGCAGCCGGGGCCACGCGCGCCCTCATTCCCCTCGTCGAGTCAAAGGCAGGAACCCTGGACGGATCCTTCGCCGAGAACACGCTGCGGGATGTGCGTAGCGCAGGCTGGCGGGCCGATCTGGCCGTGAGGCAGCACTTCAGCTAGTCAGCACTTCAGCTTGTCAGCTACCTGTTTATTCTGATCGCCTGTAGCCGAATGCGTGGTTCGTGGTATGTACCTTTTCGGATGGCTCTAGAAGATAGGGGCGGGCGGTACTCCTGACAGGTGTCGACGGGCTGCTCCGGCTACTCTGCGCAGGTAGCCTTCTTCTTTCGGGACGAACTCCGCGAGGAGTATCCGCGTTGCAGAGCTTCTGCCTTCCGCATACTCGCGGGCGGGCGCCGAACCCTTCTCGTAGAGTGCTTCCACGTCGTCGAGATCGAGCCGAAACACAGCCTCGACCTCCTCTTTCTGGAGACTCAGGTCCCCCGGAGGTGTAGCGTCGAACACGAGGAAGACCTCGTGCAGCTCCCTGTCGTAGCCGACAGGTATCTCCTGCTCCACCCTGCGGGCTCCGAGCGGGACGAGCCTCTCAGGCTCTATCCGCAGGTCAAGCTCCTCCTCGACCTCCCGCAAACCGTCCAGCGTCTCCTCCCCTGCCGCAAGATGCCCCGCGGCGGTGACGTCGAGGTAGCCGGGCCAGGTATCCTTCGTAGCGGCGCGGCGCTGGAGGAGCAGGTAGGACCCTCCGGGGTCGGAACCGCAGATCCAACAGTGAAAACAACGGTGCCACAGACCCAGCCGGTGCGCCTCGCTCTTGGGAACGACCTCCCCTGTAGGCAACCCTGACGCGTCCAGAATATCCAGAAGCTCATCCACACGCAAAAGAGTAGCATGTCAGCACACTCTGGCCTTACGGCCTTCGCTCCTCAGCACGCTTCGGCCTGCGGTCCTCGCTCGTCAGCCAGGGCTTGCGCATGCGGAGGCTGAAATGCTGAAATGCTGAAAGCGCCCGACAGGGCGCGTGCTGAAACGCCAAACAAAGGAGGCACTCTTTGACTACGGTCGTCATAGCCAGTTACTTCGAGGAAGAGTACGTCCGTCGCATGAGGGAGGTGGACGAACGGTTGAGGATACTCTACAGGGAGGATCTGGTCCCGCCTCCGCGGTGGCCCGGGGACCACGCTGGACCGGGGGAGTGGGAGAGAACACCCGAGGACGAGGAGGAGTTTCTGGCGATGCTGGGGGAGGCCGAGGTCCTCTACGACTTCCCCGGCGGTCACGTCGAGGACCTGGTAGAGGTCGCACCCGGACTCCGGTGGGTGCAGGGAAGTATGGCGGGGGCTGGGGAGGTGGCACAGAAGGCTGGTCTTGAGGAATCAGATATCGTGGTGACGACCGCCAGCGGCATCTACTCGGGGCCATTAGCGGAGTTCGTGCTCATGGCGATGCTCCAGCACGCCAAGGAACTCGACGACCTCCGCGGCGACAAGGCAGGGAAGATCTGGCGTCAGGGGGCGGTAGAGACGCTCGAGAACAAGACGCTGTGCGTGGTCGGGATGGGTAGTATCGGTCGCGCCTTATCAAGGCGGGCGCGACCCTTCGGTATGCGCATCGTCGGGGTCAAGCGCACGGTGCGCGAGGACGACGAAGCCTGGGACTACGCTGATGGGCTGTACCCGAAGGCGGAGTTGAGCACCGCGCTCGGCGAGGCTGACTACGTCGCCGTTACGCTTCCGGGCACCCCCGAGACGAGGCGCTTGCTCGACGCTGAGGCGATAGCCGCGATCAAGCAGGGGGCGTACTTCGCCAACGTGGGAAGGGGTTCCGTGGTCCATGAGGCGGCGCTCGTCGAGGCACTTCAGAGCGGCCATCTCTCGGGGGCGGCGCTCGACGTGTTCGAGGTCGAGCCTCTGCCTCAGGAGAGCCCCCTTTGGGAGCTCGACAACGTGATCGTCAGCGCCCACACAACGGACGTCGTGCCTGCCCTGATCAACACCGCACAGACTGACCTGTTCTGCGAGAACCTGCGCCGTTACCTCGCCGGCGACGAGCTACTGAACGTGCTTGACAAACGTCACCTCTACTAGGGCACTGCCTCCGGGGTCTAACACACCCGGCCGCTACGAGAATGAGATGTAAATCGCGACCGCCACGGCTGTCAGGACCACGCTGAGGATCAGCAGCTCTCTCAAGGGTTCACCCCCTCTACGGCTGCACGGGGTCGCGCTCTTGCAGAGAGTAGAGCCTCGCGTAGAGGCCGTCCGAGGAGACAAGGTCTTCATGGGTGCCCGTCTCGGCGACGCTGCCGTCTTCGATCACGAGGATCGAATCTACGCTGCTGACCAGCCTTAGCTCGTGGGCTATGACGAAGGTGGTGCGTCCTTCTGTCAGGGCCCTCCAGCTCTGCTCGACGGCGGCCGCAGCCTCGGCGTCGAGTCCGGCCTGGGGCTCGTCCAGGATCAGGATAGGGGTGTCCCTGAGCATGGCCCGCGCGATGGAGATGCGCTGCCTCTGCCCTCCGCTCAGACTCTCGCCGCGCTCGGAGAGGACGGTGTCGTAGCCCTCGGGCAACTCCCGGATAAAATCGTCGGCCCCGGCGAGCTCGGCTATGGCCTCGATCTCCTCTCGGCCAGCCCCTGGCCGCCCGTAGGCTATGTTCTCGGCGACCGTCGCCCTGAAGAGCAAAGGGTCCTGAGGCACGAAGGTTACGGAGTCGCGCAAGGACTTGAGGGTGAAGTCCTTCACGTCTTCCCCGTCGATGAGAACCCTTCCCTCCTGCGGGTCGTAGAGGCGGGCGATGAGGCTGGTGACCGTGGTCTTGCCCGCGCCGCTCACCCCGACGAGCGCGACCCGGCTCCCGGCTTCGACGTCGAAGTCCATGCCGCGCAGGACCTCTCCAGCCTCGACCTCGTAGGCGAAGCGCACGCCCTCGAAGGTGACCCGGCCTTCGAAGGCGGGTGCACGACGGGCTCCGGGAAAGTCCTTGACGGTCGGCTCCGCGTTCAAGAGATCTATGATGCGCTCGCCCGAGACGAGTGACGTGCCGATCTGGTTGACCTGCCGGCTCAGGGCCCACAAGGGTGAGAGAAACAGGGCGAGGTAGGCCACGAAAACGGTAAGGTCGCCCAAAGAGAGGGCGCCTGCCAGGACCTGCCTCGCCCCGAAGTACACAACCAGCGCCGTGCCAAGTCCCCCGACGATTCCGAGTACAGTGCTGAACTTGGCCTCTATCATCGCGCTGTCCACGCTGGCTCTGAGGGACTCTCGGCTCTCCTTCCTGAAGCGCCCCATCTCGTCCTCCTCGCGGGCGAAGAGTTTGACAGCCCTTATACCGATGATCGCCTCCTGCATGACGCTGGCGATGGCGCCCTCCCTGGTCCTCACGACGCGCATGCGCTGCACGAGGGCCCTCCTGTAGCGGCTGACGGCGAGGAAGAGGAAGGGTACGGTGACGAGGGCGAGGAGTGTGAGTTGCCAGTCGAGCCACAGCATAACGACCAACATACCGAGCAGGATCATGACCGAGGAGAACACCTCGACCACAGAGTCGACCAGCATGGTACGTACCTCTTTCACGTCGCTGGTGACGCGGGTTATGGTGTCCCCCGTGCGCTTCTTGCCGTGGTAGTCGAGCCCCAGGGCGTGGACCTTGGCGTAAAGGGCCTCGCGCATGTCGAAGACGGTCTGCTGCCCGAGCTTCTGGAGCAGGTAGCGCCGGAAGGAGGCGACGCTCCTCGTTACCGTGAAGATCAAAACGATAAGGAAGGCTATCCCGGCGAGCAGTAATGCCTTATCCTCCAGAGGAGCGGGCACCGCCTCAGGGAGCGGCTTGTTGTCGGTCAACACGTAGTCGATGGTCAGCGCTAGCGGCCACGGCTGCGCAAGGCTCGTCACCGTCTCCAGCAGCAACACGCCGAGAGCCAGCAGAAGCCCGCCGCGGCGAGGCCTCAAGAAAGGCGTAAAGTTGGAAAGGGTCTCCCCTGTGCGCCTTAGTCCGGCGCGAAGCTCCTTCAATCTTTTCACCCGTATAGGATACCGCACCGCCTGCGGGTAGAATGTGCGAGCTTACCCAACTCTAGAGCGTGGAGGCGAACGTGGCGAGAAGAGTCCTCGCGGCCGTAGAAGACCTTTTGTTCAGAAGCAAGATCTCCGAGACCGCCTCGAGTCTTGGTATCGAAGCGGCATTCCCCCGCAACCCAAGGAGATTGCTCGATGCCCTGCGCGATTCCCCACCCGACCTGCTTGTCCTTGACCTCAACTCCGCCCGCTTCGAGCCGCTAACGCTCCTGAGGGACGTGAGGTCCGACGAAGTGACACGAGAAATTCCTACGGTCGGCTTCCTCTCCCACGTCCAGAAAGACCTCGCTATCGCCGCGCGGGAGGCAGGCTGCGACCGCGTCGTCGCCCGCAGCGCTTTCACGAAGGATCTTCAGACTGGGAAATGGCTGGAGTGGCTATCTCCAGCTCCAGATCGTCATCGTGGACCCTGACCGACACGTTCATCTTTCTATAGAATTCTTGCCCCTCTACCATTGAACTTTCCCCCGAGGAGGTGAAGAACGAAGCGTGATCACGATAGGCCGTTACAACCAGATGACGTTTACTTTCTCCCCTGGCTGTTCCAGCCCGCTTCATCTCAGCCCGCGGTAGAACGCCCGGATGTCCTCGGCGAGCAGTGCGGGCTCTTCCATGGCGGCGAAGTGCCCGCCGCGCGGGATCTCCGTCCAGTTCCGGATGTCGCCGAAGAACCGCTCCGCCGTCTCCCGGGGAAGAGGGACGTCTGGGGGGGGATCCTTGGCGAAGAGGGCCATCCCAACCGGCGTCTCCACGCGCGGCGGCGTCTCCGACCACGAGTGCATCCCTTCGTAGTAGGTGCGGATGGAGGGGTTGATCGTCTGGGTCGCCCAGTAGATGGTTATGTTGGTGAGCAGCTCGTCTTTGCTGTAGCTCCGTTCCACGTCGCCCCCGCAGTCGCTCCAGGCGCGGAACTTCTCGACTATCCAGGCGGCCAGGCCAGCGGGGGAATCGTTTAGCCCGTAACCGAGGCTCTGGGGCTTGGACCCCTGGATCATGACGTACCCGCCCTCCTCGAACGACCAGCCCTCTAGGGCCTCCATATACCGTTTTTCGGCTTCGGAGAGGGTGGAAGGGTCGAGCTGTGCCGCCTTGTCGTAGCCTATGTCGGTTATGTGGATGCCGACGACGGACTCGGGGTGCGAGCGCGCCAGGGCCTGGGATATGGGGCTTCCGCCGTCCCCGCCGTGCGCGCCGTAGCGCTCGTAGCCGAGGACCTTCGTCATTAGCGTATGGAACAGCGCCGCGTCCCGCTCCTGACCCCAGCCGCGCTCCCGCGGGCGGTCCGAAAAGCCGAACCCCGGCAGCGAAGGCACGACCACGTCGAAGGAGTCGGCCGGGTGCCCGCCGAAACGCGCCGGGTCGGTGAGCATCGGGATTATCTTGTGGAAGCGGTAGAACGAGTCGGGCCAGCCGTGCAGGAGCAGGATCGGCATGGGATGGGGACCCTTGCCGCGCTCGTGGACGAAGTGGACCCTGAAACCGCCTATCTCCGCCCAAAACTGCGCCGACCGGTTGAGCTCGGCCTCCTGCTTCCGCCAGTCGAACCCGTCCCGCCAGTAGTCCGTTAGCTCCTTGAGGTAGCCCAGGCTGGTGCCGTAGTCCCAGCCCGCCCCTTCGATCTCGTCCGTCCAGCGAGTTCGCGCCAGCCGGTCGGCCAGGTCATCGAGGCCGGCTTGGGGGATGTCGATCCGGAACGACCGGATCTCGGCGTCCGTGCGGTCAACGTCAGTCACGCGGGGCTCCTCTCCCTTTGGTACCGTCTAATTGCGGACCGAAATATTCTGTTCCGCAATTATAACAGAACGGATTACTCCGTTCAAGATGTGATATGCTGATTACATGGATGAGAAGGAGACGACCCCTGCTCCGTTGAGTGGTCGGAGGGCGGAAGCGACGCGCAATGACCAGCGAATCCTCGATGCTGCACGAGAAGTGTTCGTAGCTGATCCGGGCGCTCCGATCGCCGCTGTGGCCAAACGCGCTGGCGTAGGCATCGGCGCCCTCTACCGTCGCTACGCCTCCAAGGAGGAGCTTCTTCAGCGGCTCTCCGCCGAAGGCCTGCAGCAATACATCGCCGCCGTCGAGGACGCCCTTGCCCAGGATGATGGCGATCCCTGGAGCGCATTCTCCGAGTTCATGCGCCGAATCGTGGACACCGACACCCACTCGCTGACGCTGAGCCTGGCCGGTACCTTCTCCCCCACCGAGGAACTGAACCGTGAAGCCGCAAGAGCCCAGGAGCTCAACGTGCGGCTGTTCGAGCGCACCAAGGCTGCGGGCGCTATCAGGCCCGGCATCGAGGTTGTCGACATCAGCCTGCTGTTCGAGCAGCTAGCGGCCGTCCGTGTCGCAGACGAGGCGCGGACCCGGCAGCTACGCCACCGGTACCTCACGTTGATCCTCGACGCCCTGCACGCCTCCTCTGGGACCCAGCTGCCCGGCCCGCCCCCTAGCTGGGAGGAGATCGCCCAGCGCTGGGAGACCTAGATCGCGGGCTGCTCGACCACCTCCTACGCGCATTCGCTGCAAAGACCAACTTCCGTGAACGCCGTACATCCGAAGTTCGCAGAATAAGCCTTCTACGATGTTGTGTGCATAAGGCCTCGCCGGCCTCTTGTGGGTACACTGTCGCGGTGCCTTGGAGCCCCGAGAAGGGAGTAACCCCACCGTGAAGATCGAGCCGTTCGTCTTGGAACGTTGGATGACCGCCCACGAGCTTTCGGCGAGCTACGACATAGCCGAGAGCGGCATCCTTCCCCTCTCTACCAACGATCTCCTCGCCTTCGAAGAGCCCGAAGAACGTCAAGCCATCCTGGAAGAGCTGCTTGAGACCCCGCTCGGATACAGTGAGGCCTCAGGCTCTCTCGAGCTCAGGACCACCCTGGCGAACACCTACTGCGACTGCGAACCCGAGAACGTCCTCGTTACCACGGGTGCCATCGAGGCCAACTTCTTGCTGTTCAACGTCCTGCTCGATCCGGGAGACCACGTCGTGGCCGTCAACCCCGCCTACCAGCAGCTCAACAGCGTGCCCCGAGCGGTCGGCGCCGAGGTCGCCCTGTGGAGGATAGGCCCCGAGAGCTACCGCTACGACCTGGGCGAACTGGAACGCCTGATGAGCCCTCGCACGCGCCTGATCGTCGTCAACACCCCCCACAACCCAACGGGGGCCATGCTAAGCGAGGAGGAACTCGGCCGCGTCTACGAGCTGGCCGAGTCGGTAGGGGCCTGGCTGCTCTGCGACGAGGCCTACCGGTGGCTCGAGGTCCCCGGCGGCGATGCCTTTGCGCCGCCCGCCTTCGACTACGGTCCTAGTGCTATCAGCGTGGGCACCATCTCCAAGCCCTTCGGGCTGCCGGGGCTCAGGATCGGGTGGATGGCGGCGCCTGCGGAGGTGGCGACCGAGTGCTGGAGCATGCGCGACTACACCTCCTTGAGCCCCGGCAAGCTCTCCGACGCCCTGGCGATCCTGGCGTTCAAGCACCGGGACCACATCGTCGAGCGCAACCGGAAGATCATCGGGCAGAACCTGGAGGCTACCAACCGCTTCGTCGAGGAGCGCTCCGAGTTCCTCTCGTGGACGCCGCCGCGGGGTGGGCTGCTGGCCCTCCTGCGCTACGAGCTCGACGTGCCCTCCTTGGAGCTCGCCAACAGGCTCTCTGAAGAACGCGGCGTGATGCTCGCGCCGGGATCGGCCTTCGGCTTCGAGCACCACCTTCGCATAGGCATAGGGCAGGATCCATCGGTGTTTGCCGAGGGCCTCCGGCGAGCGGGGACCTTCTTGGACGAGCTGCGAGGATCCTGAGCCCAGGTCACCCTTGAGGCACAACTCGAGCGCAGACTTCCGAGAACGCCGTAGAGGCGAAGTTCGCAGAATTTCCCTTCTACGAGGTTGGGTGAATAGCGTAGGATGTTCCCGAGGACGGAGGCGCATGATGGACGACCAACACACCACGGACAGAAGGGTGAAGTTCGATTTTGAGGTGGACTTTTCCAACGGCGGCGGCCTGCAGGGCCAAGACTTCAGGCTCGACATAGAAGGCGACGACATCTCCGATGAGGAACTGAGACGGTACCTCGTCAAGGACATGCGACTGCTGATGGTGCAAGAGATACGCATCCTAAACAAAGAGATCATCGCCGAGGACCACAAGCGGGTCGAGCCTTCCTCTTAGCCATCGCCTCGGTAGATCGCTTGCCTGCTTGCCACCGACATTGGGGAAGCCTCTCAAAGCGAACTTCTGAGGCAAGATCGCCCGCGCCTCTTGTGATACGACGAAATCGAAATCGGACTGGCGCACCCGCCAACTGGGCACAGCAGCTCGCAGCTCAGCGTTGCCGACACCGGGATGTAGCGCCCACTCGCTGAGACCGACCGGCAAAGCGCGCAACATCCGCGCGTAGCGGGCCGCCCTACCGACAATGTCGAGGTCGTAGCTGTCCATCAGGTCGTGATCGTTGGTCGGGTACCCCCGTCGCCGCATCTTTTCGATGAAGGGCCGATAATACGCCCGAAGCGGTACGCCGTACTGGCGAGCCAACCCGAGCGTCATCTCGAAGATCTCCTCCCGGCGGGTGTGGATGGTGCAATGACTGTCGAGGTGGGTCGGCCGTAAGCCGACATCCAGAACGTGTTCGATCTGGGCGCGATACTCCCGCTCCAACTCACCCACATCGACCTGCTCCAGGAACTCTTCGATGCGCGACTCGGGGTAGAAGTACCCCGCCTCGTCTACCAGCGACGGCACCTCAGTACGACAGGTTATCGGGCCCCACCGGTAGATGGGTTGTTCGCTGATGGACGTCAAGTGGACACCGAAGGGAACGTAGGGTGCTTCTTGTAGCCACGCGAGAGCGTGGAGCGCCCAAGGGCAAGGACCATCACGCTGCAGGAGCCGACGATACCTTCCTCGAGCGAGCGGATGATGGCCTCATTTACGGCATGGCACATCCCGAAATCGTCTACATTGACGAACAACAAGCGGGCATCGGCAGGGTATCCCAAGAGGCCGTTCGTTCGGGTAGTATTCCGTGTGTTCATCGTCATCTCGCCGCCCCTTCCAGAAAGTGCTTCCACTCCGACATAGGTACCGACAACTTTAGGCTCGACGCACGCTGCTCCTTTTTGTACCCGGAGAGAACCGATCTGAGTTAGGAACGCTAATAGAGGGTGGGGGCCGAGGCTATGCCGAACGTCCGAGAACTCCGTTATGGCGAAGTTCGCAGAATTCCACTTCCACGCGCTCCGGTCAAAGGGGTATAAGGAAGAGCCGCAGGTCGAGCGCAGAGCGAGTATAGTAACCCTAGATGACCCACGGTACATTTTTTCTCTCCACGGTGGCTGTAGTATTGTCCTCCGCCTCACTAAAAAGGAGCATGTCCGATATGTTGGTAGACAAGTTCATCAGGAATCCGTTGTGGGCGACCCTGGTGGGAGCGTTGGTCGCCGCAATGGTGGTGGTGTCTCTTATCGTGTTTGTGCGAAGCGGAGAAGCCGCACCGCAGGCAGCCGATGAGCGGACTCCCTACGCCTCGGTAAGCCCCCTGATAGTAGGCGGTACTGCGGTGCCCAACGGCAAGTACCCCTTCGTGGCGGCACTCTTAGACAAGAGGAGACCCGGAGACGCGTTCGATGAACTGTTTTGCGGCGGCACCTTGATAGACAAGGACAGTATCTTGACCGCTGCCCATTGCTTGGTCAATCCGAAGCCGGATAAGTTGGAGGTGGTGGTCGGGCGGACGGCCCTAAATCAGAACTGGGGCCAGCTCCGGTCTGTTTCCCATCGCATTATCCATCCTCGCTACAATGGGAATGGATACGGATACGATGCTGCGGTCCTGAAGCTCAGCCGTCCGGTAAAGGGCAACAAGCCGATCAAGCTGGCAAGCGCAAAACAAAACAATCTGGAGGAACCCGGCCACATCCTGACGACCGCCGGCTGGGGGGTAGTGAAACAACGCCCCGGACCTTTCGACATCCGCACGTTCCGCATGCACGAAGTGTCGGTCCCTGTGGTATCTGACTCTCGCGCCAAACGGGCCTATCAGTCTCAGGGCCTAAAGTACTTGCCGAGCCTCCAGGTCGCTGCCGGTAAGAAAGGGAACGGCGCCTGCTTCGGCGACAGTGGCGGGCCTTTGTTCGACTCTGGCAGCCGCACACATGTTGGGATCACAAGCCACGGTGCCGGGGGATGCGGGTCGGCACGCTACCCCGCAGTGTACACGGAGGTAAACAATGCGCAAATCGGGAAATGGATCCTCAGGGCAGCCAAACGCTAGAGCTGACCCCACGCGACTCCAGAGGAGGAGAAGCGCAATGCGTGCAGAAGGCTATGCGGGGTGTCTAGAGCGGGTGATTCTGGGGTAGCGGGGTGAGGCTATGCAGGATCTTGGATATGGACTTCCGAGAACGCCGTTTCCACGCACTCGGTTGAGGGCCTCTCTCCAGTGCTCGAAGGGGAGAGGCTTTAAGTAGGGAGTCGAGCATCTTTTCCTGCAAATACGGCCTTTGTTCGCCCTGTGTCTCTGTGGGGTTGCCTGACTTCCAGAGGTGATTGCAGTCCCTTAGGATGGGTCCTCGTGCCTCTGGTGGGGTGCATATCAGTAGAGATCTCTCAGGAATGGCAGCTAGAGCTCGCTGCGGTGGGCGCAACGTTTGCCTTGCGGGTGATCTCTGTGCTCGTCTATCCTTACGCAGGTTGTTAACGTATCTGGAGAGAAGGGTTAACATTGACAGCTACACTAACGATATCTCCCCGTGGTCTGCACTGCTCCTAATGATGATCTTGTTTCCCAGTGTGTAAGTCTTTGACCAAGGACCTTCCGCGGATACTCGCCGGCAGCACCCAGGACAACATCGACGAGGCCGGCGTTGGCTGAGGGCGGAGGATGGAAACGCCTCCGTAGCGAGATGCTTATGGAGACCCCTTACTTCTCGTTACGCTCGGACAGGCTGCGGCTGCCCGATGGGGGGATCAAAGACCCCTACTACGTCATCGAACGCCCCGACGCGGCGATAATCTTCCCACTTACTCCAGACGGCCAGGTCGTCCTCGTCAGCCAGTACCGCCCGCCGCTCGAAACAATGGAGCTCGGCCTGCCGGCAGGGCTCGTCGAAGCCGGCGAGAGACCGGAGACCGCGGCCCGCCGCGAGCTCTTGGAGGAGACGGGCTATACCGGTGGCGAGTGGGAATCTCTGGGCGCTGTGGCCTCCTCCCCCAGTCTCAAGGACAACAGGGCCTACCTCTTCCTGGCCCGCGGCGTCGAGGAGACCACGACGCCCGACCCCGACGAGCACGAGCTCGTCGAGGTGGTTCGTGTGCCCGTCAATGAGCTTCTTGCCCTCGTCCGCTCAGGCAAGATAGTCAGTTCCAGTGGGGTTGCAGCCATCATGCTCGCCCTGGAGCGGCTGAGAGAAGATCCGTGAGCGAGAAGTCGCCACGGTACTCCATCCTCGACCTCGCCACCGCTGACGAGGAGACCATCAGGCAGGCGGCGACCCTGCTGGTCGAAGGATTCGAGGACGACTGGCCTGACGCCTGGCCGACGGAGGAAGAGGCTTTCGAGGAGGTACTGGAAGCCCTCGGAGAGGGCCGAATCTGCCGGGCAGCCCTTGGTGAGGACGGCACGGTCCTCGGTTGGATCGGCGGCATACCCGCCTACGATGGCAAGGTGTGGGAGCTGCACCCGCTGGTGGTGCGCCCCGACCTCAGGCGCAGGGGCATCGGCAGCGCGCTCGTCGCCGACCTGGAGGCCCGCGTCGGGGAGCGCGGTGCCCTTACGCTCTGGCTCGGCACCGACGATGTAACGGACATGACGACCCTCTCCGGCGTAGACCTCTACCCCGACGTCCTCGGGCACCTCGCGAACGTACAAAACCTGCGCGGGCACCCTTACGAGTTCTACCTCAAACTGGGCTTCTCCATAATCGGCGCGATGCCCGACGCCAACGGATGGGGCAAGCCTGACATCTACATGGCCAAGCGTTGCCGTTGAGATCGGGGCAAAGAAAGAGCCCGGAACTCTGTGCTCCGGGCTCCTTGTTTCTCTATGGGTCGGCGATCTAGCAGGTAAAGGAGCTACCGCAGCCGCAGCCGCCCTGTACGTTGGGGTTGTTGACGGCGAAACCGGCGCCCATGAGGCCGTCCACGTAGTCGAACTCCGAGCCCATGATATACGGGACGCTCATGGCGTCGACCAGCACTCTGACGCCCTTGGTCTCGAGGACCTCGTCGTCGTCGGCGATCTCGTCGTCGAAGTAGATGCTGTACTGGAAACCGGAGCAGCCCCCGGGCCTGACGCCGATACGCAGCGCGAGGTCTTCCTCGCCTTCCTGGGCCATGAGGGTCTTGACCTTCTCGGCAGCGTTATCGGTGATGTTGACGATGGTCGCTTCCTTCTGTTCCATCAGCACCTCCCGTGCTGTAGTCTGCTCTTGGTTACGGAAATTATTACACCGCCGACCGTATACTTCAACGCAACTTTCGCGAAATCTGGCGAAGCCTTCCACGCAGAACCTTGCCGAGTCGCGTCCTCCTGGCGGAGATATACTTCCTCGACCTGGCGAGCAGCGAGGATGGATTCACGGCTCCGAGCACTCTTCTCCAGCGTGGCAGGTGTTCGTAAGCCTGCAGGGCGTCCCTGTAAGCGGAAGCTACGTGGTCACTCTCACTGCCCGCGGAATAGAGGTGGTCCGAGTAGGCCAGGGCGAACCGGCGCATCGGGGCCTCCTCTACGCCGGCGGCACCGGCGAGGAGCAGTACCCGCTCGGTGGGGGTCAGCGCGGGCGAGTCGGCCAC
>DASSCV010000286.1:0-9636 GCA_035697505.1 Rubrobacter sp. | reverse complement strand
CTCGAAGGGTCCCGCTCGACCTTGGCCCTGAGCCTGCTTATGTGGACGTCTATGTAGCGGCTTGCCAGGTAATGCGACCCCGTGGAGACGGCCTCGGAGATCTGGGCCCGCGTAAAGGCCTGCCCGGGACGGCGCATGAGGAGCGCGAGTATCTTGAACTCGGTAGGCGTGAGATCCAACATCTCCCCCGAGCGGCTGACGGTGTAGCCGTTGGGATCCAACTCCAAAGAGCCGAGCTTCAATAACCCCTCCCTGCCCCTGGTATCCCGGCCGAAACGCCTCAGGATGGCTTTGATCCTGGCCAGCAGCTCTTTGGTGTCGAAAGGCTTGGTGATGTAATCGTCTGCCCCGAGCTCTAGTCCGACTACCTTGTCTACAGACTGGCTCTTCGCCGTGAGCAAGACGACAGGGACGTCGCTGTGCTCGCGCATCTTCTTCAACACCTCGAACCCGCTCATCCTCGGCAGCATGATGTCGAGCACCACGAGATCCAAACCCTCTCGCCCGAGGATCCGGAGCGCCTCGGCCCCGTCCTCAGCCGTCACTACCCGGTAACCCTCAGATGTCAGTATGATGGACGTGACCTCCAAGAGCGCCGCGTCATCATCGACCAACAGGATCGTTTCGTCCAATCTGACTCCCTACACCCTCAAACCTTACCACCGGCGTCCACGGCACCGGCTACCACACTATCCTACCCTATACCAGTCCTCCTTCGTAACAGCAAACAGCGACGAAAAACTTGCAAGCGTAACACTAAGATTTTATACTGACGAGACTTTAGATAACGTTATCTCGTGGGAGGTATGCGCATGGCCAAGAGCATTGGCATAGATTTGGGCACGACCAACAGTTGTGTTGCGGTACTGGAGGGTGGGGATCCTACGGTGATCACCAATTCCGAAGGAGAGCGGACGACGCCTTCGGTCGTGGCTTTCGACAGGAGGAGTGGCGAGCGGTTGGTAGGGCAGCTGGCGAGGAGGCAGGCGGTCACGAACCCTGAGCGCACAGTCTATTCGATCAAGCGCTTTATGGGGCGGCGCTTCAGTGACGTGAAGACTGAGGCCGAGCGCGTAGGCTACCAGGTCAAGTCGGGCCCTGGCGGGGACATTCGGATAGAGGTCGACGACAAGGAGTACTCTCCGCCCGAGATCTCCGCGATGACACTCCAGAAGCTCAAGAGGGACGCCGAGGAGTACCTTGGCGAGGAGGTCAGCGAGGCCGTCATCACGGTGCCCGCGTACTTCGAGGATGCCCAGCGTCAGGCGACCAAGGACGCTGGCAGGATCGCCGGGTTGAACGTCAAGCGTATTATCAATGAGCCGACCGCGGCGTCGCTGGCTTACGGTATGGACAAGGAGGAGGACCAGACCATACTCGTCTTCGATTTGGGTGGCGGTACTTTCGACGTCTCCATCCTGGAGCTCGGCGAGGGGGTCTTCGAGGTCAAGGCTACGAGCGGCAACAACCACCTCGGCGGCGACGACTTCGACGCCAAGGTCGTCGAGTGGATGGTCTCAGAGTTCAAGAAGGCAGAGGGTATAGATCTCTCGAAGGACAAGATGGCCGCCCAGCGCCTGGTCGAGGCAGCCGAGAAGGCCAAGAGGGAGCTCTCGTCGACCACCAGTACCTCGATAAACCTGCCTTTCATTACGGCAGACCAGAACGGTCCGAAGCATATGGACCTGACGCTTACAAGGGCGCAGTTCAACAACCTGACCGCTGACCTCGTCGAGGCTACGGCCGGTCCAGTTCGCCAGGCGATGGAGGACGCCGGTCTGCAGCCCGGGCAGGTCGACCAGGTGATACTCGTCGGCGGCTCGACCCGCATCCCCGCGGTTCAGGAGCAGGTAAAGGAGATCACAGGCAAAGAGCCCCACAAGGGCATCAACCCCGACGAGGTCGTCGCGGTCGGGGCGGCCATCCAGGCCGGAGTGCTTGCAGGAGAGGTCAAGGACGTGCTGCTCCTCGACGTCACGCCACTCTCCCTCGGTATAGAGACCAAGGGCGGGGTGTTCACCAAGCTTATCGAGCGGAACACCACTATACCTACACGTAAGAGTGAGGTATTCACCACTGCGGACGATAATCAGGGATCGGTCGAGATCATGGTCTATCAGGGCGAGCGCGAGATAGCGGCGTACAACAAGATCATCGGCAACTTCCAGCTCGTCGGCATCCCTCCTGCCCCAAGGGGTGTGCCCCAGATCGAGGTTGCTTTCGACATAGACGCGAACGGCATAGTCAACGTCGGGGCCAAGGACCTGGGGACGGGCAAGGAGCAGAGGATCACGATCACTGCCTCCAGTGGCCTCTCCGACGCGGAGATCCAGCAGATGATGCAGGATGCAGAATCGCACGCCGAGGAGGATAGGCAGCGCCGTGAGGAGGCTGACGTCCGCAACAACGCTGATAACCTGGTGTACTCCATCGAGCGTTCGCTGAAGGATGTAGACGGCAAGGTGGACCCGAACACCAAGCTGGAGATAGAGCAGGCCATAAAGGAGGCCAAGGAGGCGCTCGCCGGCGGCGACGTCGAGGAGATCAAACGCAAGCAAGAGAATCTGATGACCGCCTCCCACAAGCTCTCCGAGGTTCTCTACAGCCAGGCGGCCCAGCAGCAAGAGGCCAGCTCCGCCGGGGCCACGGACACCGATGATGACCTGGTGGAGGACGCCGAGGTCGTGGACGAGGATGACGAGGAGCGCAAGTAAAGACAAACCCGGGCAGCCGCGGGTGTAGATGACTCACCCCGGCTGCCCGCGCGGCAACCACAGGAGGATTAGGGAGCTTTGAGCAGCGAGGAGAACAAGCGGGACCCCGAACTCGGGGATGACGCTCGGCATGAAGAGGGGGCGGTAGAGGAAGCCGAGGGCTCCCCGGTCGACCCTGCGTCCCTCGAAAACAGGGAGAGGACTGGCGCGCCAGAAGTCACCGAAGTCGACCCGGTCACCGGCGATGAGCTGGAATGGGATGAGGCGACGGTGCTTTCGGTAGAGCTGGAGGCCACCCGCAGGGAACGGGACCAGTATCTCGACGCCCTGCGCCGCCTGAAGGCCGAGTTCGAGAACTCGCGCAAGCGCCAGGAGCGGGAACGCGGCCGCGTACTATCGATGGCATCAGAGAGGCTGGTACAGGAGCTCCTCCCTGTCCTCGACAATCTGGACCGTGCGCTCGAGGCCGGGGGAGATATCCGGGAGGGCGTACAGGCTACCAGGGACCAACTCGCCGAAGTACTCGGCGACGAAGGTCTCCTGCCCGTGGCCTCAGACGGCCAACCGTTCGATCCGAACGTCCATGAAGCCGTTATGAGCCTCCTCTCCGAGGAGCACGAGGAAGGTACGATCATCCAGACTTTCCAGAGAGGCTATTTACTCAACGGGAAACCGATTCGGACGGCGAAAGTTGTAGTTTCCAAACAGGCTTAGGGTATGGAGAAGGTGGATCTCTACAAAGCTCTCGAGGTCTCCAAGGAGGCCTCGCAGGATGAGATCCGACGCTCCTACCGCAGGCTCGCGCGCAAGTATCATCCTGACGCCAACCCTGGCGACAGGCAGGCCGAAGAGCGTTTCAAGGAGATACAGCACGCCTACGACGTACTGTCGAAACCCGACAAAAGAAGGGAATACGATGAAGGTCCCCGCACCTTCTTCGGCTCCCAGGGTGCAGGACAAGGGCGTCAAGGCGGCGCAGACTTCGAGGACATCTCGGATCTGCTCGGGGGCTTCGGAAACCTCGGGGATATCTTCGGACGTGCGACCAGTGCTACCCAGAGAACCCCAGCAAAAGGCGAAAATATAACCGTAAACGTCAGGTTGAATTTCAAAGATGCCCTGAACGGTGTAACCACGCGGGTCGGAGTGCCCGTAGAGGAGGCATGCGGCGAGTGCAGGGGCACAGGTGCGGCTCCCGGAACTATGCCGCTTACGTGTCCCCAGTGTGGTGGCAGGGGGGTACAGAGCCGTGATCAGGGGTTTTTCGCGCTCTCGACGCCGTGTTCCAGGTGCGGGGGTGAGGGCAGGATCATCGAGAAGCCGTGCTCGGTGTGCGGGGGTAACGGCAGGGTGCGCAGGAGCAGGCAGGTCAAGGTCAGGGTACCGGCGGGGGCGAGGGACGGCATGAAGATCAGGATTCCTGGTCGGGGAAGCGCGGGCAGGAGAGGTGGACCGGCGGGAGACCTCTACGTGGTGACGCGGGTCGAGGAGCATCCCGTTTTCAAGCGGCGTGGCGACGACTTCGTGGTAGAGGTGCCTATCAGCTTCGTCGAGGCGGTGCTCGGGGCGCAGATCGAGGTGCCCAGGCCTGGCGGCGGTACGGTGAGGGTCAGGTTGCCGGCTGGCACGCAGGACGGCAAGCAATTCAGGGTGCGTGGCGCGGGAGCGCCCAGGACGAAGAAGAACGGGGGAGAGAACGGGGACCTCATCGTGCGGGTAGGCGTGGTCGTGCCGAAGAAGCTCAAGCGGAGGGAGCGTGAGATCCTCGAGGCCCTTGCCGAAGAGCGGGACGAAGACGTCAGGGAGGATCTCTTCAAGAAGGTGGGATCGTGAGCCTCAGAAAGCGTCCTGTGTACATGATCGGGATAGCTTCCGAGCTTATCGGGGTACATCCGCAGACGCTAAGGATGTACGAGCAGAAGGGTCTTCTCCGTCCGCGCAAGAGTATAAAGAACACCAGGCTCTATTCGCAGGAGGACGTGGACCTCGGCCGATACATACAGAGGCTGACCCAGGAGATGGGGATGAACCTCGCTGGCGTGAAGAAGGTGATCGACCTCGAGCGCCAGGTAGCGAGCCTGGAGGCCGAGATCCACGCTCTACGCGAAGAACTGGACCGGAAGGATGTGGATCACAGACAACTGATCGCCGAAGTCCACCAGAGCTACAAGAGAGAACTGGTCTTGATGCCCCGTGGCGAGCTTGCGCGGAGCAGGAGGAAGGATCGCTGATGGCCGAGCCCATGCATTGCTACCGGCATCCGAAGAGGGAGACGCGAGTCTCATGCGCCACGTGCGGGCGGCCCATTTGCACCGAGTGCATGGTGGCCACCGACGTCGGTATAAAGTGCCCCGACGATGCCAGGCTACCAAGAGGAGCGCGGGCCGGCGTCATGAAGACGGATCAGGTCCTCAGGAGTATTCTCGCCGGCGTCGGGGTCGCTGTCGCCGGCATCCCAATAGCCTACGTGCTCTTCCTCATCCCCTTCACCTGGTTGATCTCGGCCGCGGCCGGCTACGGGGCAGGTGTTCTGATCAACCGCGCCGGGGGCCGTAACGGCGGTCCTCTGGCGATCGTCATCTCCGTCTTGGCCACGGCCGTACCGTTCCTCGTTTTGCTGGCGCCGGATCTCCTTGCGGGCGCACTCCACCCGGGGCCACTGATCGCGATGGTTTTCGCCGTTATAGCCGCCGGCGTAGCCAACCGTCAGATCTAGAGCGGCCAGCCCTTTCTCCCGACTACGGAGCGGCCCAACGACTGTACATTCTCCGCGGCTACGTCCCGGGTGGCACTCCTGTGGATAACCCGCAGAACCCCACTAATAAAGCGAAAAACCGGGCTTCTCAGGCTGCGGCAGAGATCTTTACTTTCGTGTAACTAAGCTACACTTAACCTTAAGATAAAATTAAACCTGACAATGAGGTAAAGCATCGAAAAATACTTTCAGAAAGCCTAGCGTAGGCTGTCAGAGCGTGCTAGGGTTGGACCCATGAGAGAAGACATGCAGTACATAAGCGGAGTTTTGGACGAGCTGGAGGCGATAGTTCAGGATGCATCCGGCGTACCGATGAGCAAAGGACGGGCCGTTGTCGATCGGTCTGATCTGCTTGTGATGCTGGACGAGTTGAGGGGATCTTTGCCCCCTGAACTGGCTGAAGCCGAGTCGCTTCGCCGGGAATGCAGGGCCACGGTCGCTGCGGCAGAGGAGGAGGCCCAGCGCATAATCGAGGAAGCCCACCAGCACGCTAACGCGATGGTCCCCGAGACGGAGCTCTACCGGCGAACCCAGCGTCGGGCCGGAGAGGTCATAGACGGGGCGGAGCGCTACGCCGAGGAGGTCTCCGGCGGGTCCGAGGTTTACCGGGACCGCGTCATGGGGCAGTTGGAGAACTGGTTCCAGGACTCACTCATCTCGGTGGAGGAGTCCAGGCAGGAGTTGGGCGGTGTCCCCGTGCACCGGCCTGCGCCACGGTCCGAGGTCCTCGAGGAGGAGACCGACGGTCGGGGCTGGCGGGCGAGCTCGGCCTAGCGACGTTTGCAAAGAGGTCAAAACCTCTTTGCAAGCATTTCAGCCAGTCAGCACTTCAGCTTTGTTGGGGAGCGGCTCGGTTTAGTCGTGTTCTCGGGGAGGTTCTCCTTGCGAGGCCATGAGTTCGCTGAGGGCTTCGAGTCTGGCATTGAGGCCGTCGAGTGAAGCGTTGAGGTCATTCGTCCTGGCAGGGTTCTCGCTATCTATGGAGATCCTGACAACCTTCGCCCTGAGGTCCAGAAGCTCCTGGTACGTTTCGGAGATCTCCAGGTCTGCGACGCTGATCCTATTTTCGAGCTCACGCAGGTTCTTCTGTCTTGCGGTAGTAGGTGCGGCGGAGCCAGTATCCCGGCCAAGGTCACGTGCGACTTCGGCGGCCCTCTCCCTACCCTGGGCCACGTCAACCAGTCGGTCCGCAGCCGCGTGCAGCCTGGGGACAACATCGTCGAGGACCGCCCTGGTTACGTCGTCTGAGGTCTCGATGGCGGCGACGATCTTGCGGTACACATCGAGGGCTGCCTCCACCTTCTGGCGGGTCTCTCCTCGTGGGAGCCAGCGGGCGCGGCGCTCGGGAGAGACATCACTGCTCTCTACGGCGTTCGGCGATGTCTTCGGAACCTCGCCTTCCCGGAGGACCTTGCGCTGGAAGATTGGATCTCTCGCGGCCAGGAAGACTAGGGAAGCGTAGGTTATGATGGTCAAAGGCAACAACCACCACGCCAGGGTGGTTGCGAAGACGCCAGCCCCGATCACGAGCATCGTAACGTTGATCGGACGCAGCGCCGCCGCCCGCAGCATCCGGTTTCGCTCCCCGGGCGAGAGGGGAGCGTTCCTCCGGTCCACCGGAGGGCCCGACCTGGGGTTACGGCTTTCAGTCACCGTGATCCGTCGTGGGTATCAGGCGTACCTTTCCTCCGACCTGGAGCGCGAGCGCTTGGGACGCGCTACCCTTGTTTATGGCGAGGCTCAGGCGCCAGTGGGAGTCGGGGACGAGCACCAGTTCGCCAGCTTTGGCCGACCCGAAAGTCTCGACGTGTCGAACCGACATCCTGCCGTCACCGGCGTCTACTTCCAGGACGTCACCATACTCGAGCCCCGCCTCCTCCTGCATGATGGAGAGCCTTGCGTTGCCGAAGCGGTCGACGGAGATGATGCGGGTAACGAGACCAGCGTCCTCATCTACGAGTACGCTCGGCGGTCTGAGACGCATCAGTGAAGTAGGGTCCACAGGCTCCCCCAGGTCCGAAAGTCCGACCCCGGCCGCAAGATGGGCCGCTACCGGGGCGAAGACGTCGCGGCCGTGAAAGGTGCTGGAGATGGGATGCAGGTGAAAGCGCTCCTCGGTGAGCGCACAAGCAGCCGAGATGCCACCCAGAGACTCCGCCGCCGGAACGAGCAGCCCGTTGTCCGGACCGACCAGCAAGGAACCTCTGTCCGTCCGTAGTGCCAGCCCCCGTCGCTCTGTGCCGACTCCCGGATCTACTACCGCCAGGTATACCATGTCGGCTGGCATGTAGCGGGTGGCGTGCTGCAGGATCTCAGCCCCCGTCTCTACCTCGAAACCAGGTACCTCGTGCGTCAGATCAATGATGGACACACCAGGCGCGATCCTCAGCATTACACCCTTGCACGTGCCGGCGAAGTCGTCGGCTAGACCGAAGTCGGAGAGAAAGCATATCGGCCTCATACCGGTAGTATAAAGCGCACCGCCGTAGCCGTGGCAACGACCCTCGGTGCTGCACATGCCAATTACCCGCCCGGAGACTACGCTAGGCTCCCAACCGGCACCAATGGATGCATCTCAACATTAAACTCACCTTACTCTCTACTGACAGGTTAATAGATATATTATGATAGATTATGATTTTGGTTTAGACTCAACATATAGTGTTGATCTGTGGCGGGTTGCGGACATATCGTACCTGACGACACATAGTATACATTTTCCGGCTCAGGTATAGGGATTGCAGGAGGTTGCGGGACGTATAGGAGGATGCTAATTTCTATTTGGATGATTCCCGCCTGCCAGGGGCTCGGTTAGAAGCTTGGGTCTAGGCGCGGGATCTCGACGGACTTCATCAGCGGGGAGGGGTGATTGAGTCCGGTTAGAGGCTCCTGATGGGGGGGCCGCACAAAGCGTTCCGGCAGCACTGCCGGGACGCCTTTTTTCGTTTCAGGGCTCCATGAGATGTGATCACGGCCTGGCTCTCGATGAGCGGGGTGAGCGTAGTTACTCGAATATCCTTGCTGCGGTGCTCGTGTATGCGGTCAGCCAGTTGAGGTCTTCTTCGGTGAATGGTTCGGTTGATTTTCGGGTTGCGTAGACTACGCCCAGGGCGTGATCGTCGTTGATGATCGGGACCGCCAGGGAGTTGGTCCAGCGGGCGTTCGTGCGGGCCTGGGGCAGGCGCCGGGGGCCGGTCACGGTCAGGGTGGGGTGGGTGGTCTTGACGACCAGGTCTATCACGCTCCGGTCCGAGGCGGTGAGATCCCGGGGCGAATGTTCTCCGAGAGGCGTAAGATCGGGGACCCTGATCAAGGCAACCCTGTCGGCTTTGAGCTCGCGCCTTACTTCCTCGGCTATCTGCTTGGGTGGAGCATCGGGGTCGAGGTTTTTCGGCGTCGAGGGACGGAATACGAGCTGTGAGGAGAGGATGAAGTTCACGCTCGTCCCTGCCACTATGCCGAGCAGATTGAACAACGCGTAGTACGGAAAGTCGTCTGAGACGTACTTCACGAGAGGGTACCAGACGGCGAAGTTCGCCCCTATGCCCATCACGGCGACGGGATAGGCCAGGACGCCGCGCAGGAAGAAGTGGATCCTGCTGGAGTGCCTGATATCGCGCCAGGTGAACGCGTTGTTGAGGAGGAAGTTGCTGAGGATGGAGAGCCCGACCGCGAACATCCAGGCTATGACCTTGTGGGCGTGGAAGTACTCGGCGAGCACGATGAGGGTAACCATATTGACCAGTACGCCGGAGGCCCCGACGAGGGCGAACTTCCAGAAGCGCCCCGCCGAAGGCACGTACCAGAACAGGCTCAGTATGTGAGTCAGGTACTCGAAGCCCTGGCGCATGGTCGCCTTGGATACCCCGGCATGGCGAACCCGGAACTCGAAAGGCGTTTCGAGTACCTTGAGCTCGGGTGCGCACACGAGTATCTCGAGCAGCACTTTGAACCCCGTCGGCCTGAACTGGATGCCTGAGATCGCCTGGTTCTTTATGAGGAAGAAGCCCGCCATCGGGTCATTCGTCTTGCGGGCCTCCTTGAAGAGTAACCGGGCCAGGTATTTGCTTCCCACGGACACGGCCCGCCGCATTCTGCCAGAGAGGCCTGCGTAGCTGCCGCCCGGACCGTAGCGGCTCGCCACAACGACGTCGGCGTCGGAGCGGC
>DASSCV010000285.1:0-4185 GCA_035697505.1 Rubrobacter sp. | reverse complement strand
GATGACCTACGGGGTTAGGGTATCCGACGGCAGTAGAGCCGTAGCGATGGCGACGGACCTCGGGGAGGCTGGAATCGAAATACTGCGGAGCATGAGTGGGGCCGAGGCGGTGGTCCTCGAGGCGAACCACGATCCAGACTGGCTCAGTCGAGGCCCATACTCGGCGAGCCTGAAGCGCCGGATCCGCTCCCGGCACGGCCACCTTTCGAACCGGCAAGCGGCAGCCGCCGCCGTGGCGCTGGCTCCGCACGGGCTCAAAGACCTCGTCCTCGCCCACCTCTCCAAGACCAACAACTCTCCGACTCGGGCCTGTGGCACCGTAGACCGGGCGCTCAGGGAAGCTGGCCACGGCTCTGTCAGGGTGCGGGCTGCGCTCGCCAGCCATCCGACACCCTGGATCGAGGTAGGAGCCCCGCTGCAGATCACCGAGCACGTCTACCGCTACGGCGAGCGAGGCGCGGCAGGACAGCTCTTCGGTATCGAGTGATACGCCGCTGCACCCTCGTCTCCGTCGGGAAACCGAAGGGCTGGGCTGCCGAAGCCTCGAAAGACTACACAAGTCGACTGCGCCGCTATTTCCCTGTAAACGTCTTCGAGGTCGCCGAGGAAGACATGAACCGCCGCTCCCACAAAGAAGTGCTCTCTGTAGAAGGAGAGCGTATCCTAAAGCGTCTCCCGAAAGAAGCGTACGTGATCTCCCTCGACAGGGAGAAGGGCAAGCAGCACCCATCAGAAAGACTCGCCCTGAAGCTGGAAGACCTCGGCGCCTCGGGCCGGAGTCACGTCGCCTTCGTGATCGGCGGCCCGCTCGGCCTCTCCCCTGATGTACTGCGGAGATCCAACGAACTCTGGTCCCTCGGCAGTATCACCCTCCCACATGCCCTCGCCAGGGTCGTCCTCCTCGAACAACTCTACCGCGCAGAAAAAATGCACCGCAACGAGAAATACCACTGGTAGCTACGCTTCGCAGCACTTCAGCACGCCGCCCTGCTTCGCCGGACGGCTTTCAGCATTTCGGCTATCGCATGTGCAAGCCCTTGCCGACAAGTCGCCAATGTCGGCGTGCTAACATACACATATATGCGTGTGCAGATAGACAGGTTCGAGGACAACGGTTGGGCCGTTCTCTTGCCTTACCCTGAAGGGCGCAGGAGCTTCGACGTGCCGCGCGAGTTCCTGCCTGAAGATGTCTCTGCGGGGGATGTTTTCGAAGTCCGCTTCGAGTACGACAGGGATGAGACCCTGCGGATCGCCGAAGAGAACCGGCGGCTACTGGACGAGCTTCTGGGGGGTGAACAATGACCTTCGAGGAGCGTCTGGCGAGCGCCGTGCGGGAGGCCGTCCACAGGACCTACGGGGTCCAGCTGAACGGTATCCACGTCGAGCGGCCGAACGATCCCGCCCACGGTGACTTCGCGACCAACGTAGCGCTCGCCAATGCAAGGGAATTGCGGCGGAACCCGAGAGAGGTCGCTGAGACCCTGGTCGACGCCCTGGATGCCCCGTTCGTGCGGGAGGCCGAGGTCGCAGGGCCAGGCTTCGTCAACTTCAGGCTGTCTCCCGAGGCGCTCTGGGATGAGGTTGGTTCTCTGCTCCGTGAGGGCGATCGGTACGGAAGGCGGGAGCCTTCGGGAGACCCCGTGCTGCTCGAGTTCGTGAGCGTCAATCCGACTGGACCAATGCATGTCGGGCACGGTCGTCAGGCGGCATACGGGGACTCGCTGGCCAGGATCATGCAGACTGCCGGCACGAACGTCTCGAGGGAATACTACTTCAATGACGGGGGTAACCAGATCCGACTCTTCGGCGAGTCGGTCGCCGTGCGCTACGCCGGGCTCTATGGGGAGACGTGGCCCGTCTCCGGTTCCCAAATGGCTTACATGGGCGATTACACGGAAGAGATAGCGGAGGATATCGCCGAGGAGCACGGCCGCCGCTTGCTTGATATGGACCCCGAAGAGGCCTTGCGCGAGATCACCGCGTTCGCCACCCGCTGGTGTATGGACGATATCAAGCGCACCCTGGCCCGCGTACGGGTCCGTTTCGACAGCTTCTTCAACGAGAAGGAACTCTACGAGTCGGGCGCGGTAGAGGAGATCGTCAGGGAGCTTGTGGGGGGCGAACACGTATACGAGAGTGAAGGAGCCCTGTGGCTGGCGACGTCGAGGTTCGGGGACGACAAGGACCGGGTGCTGGTCAAGAGCGACGGTACGTACACCTACATGGCTCCCGACCTCGCCTACCACCGCGATAAGTGGGATCGCGGTTTCCGAACAGCCGTGGATGTACTCGGCGCTGACCATGCCGGCTACCCGCCGCGTATTAGGGCCGGTCTCGTCGCGCTCGGACTGCCTCGTGAGTTCCTCGACGTGGAGTTGGTGCGGCTCGTGAAGCTCGTGCGCGAGGGTGAGCAGGTCAAGTTCAGCAAGCGGGCCGGCAACGTCGTGAGCTTCGACGAGCTGCTCGACGAAGTGGGGGAGGACGTGGCCCGCTATTTCTACGTGCGCTCCTCCCACAAGACTGAGATGAACTTCGACCTGGATCTCGCCATAAAACACTCAGACGAGAATCCTGTCTTCTACGTGCAGTACGCCCACGCCCGCATATCTAGCATCTTCGAGCGGGCAGGAACGAGGCCCGAGACATTGGGCGAAGTCCAGGCAGGGGATCTCGCCCCCGAGGAGCGTCTCCTCGTGCTCGAGCTCCTCGACTTCCCCCGCGTCATACAGAACGCAGCCTACAAACGCGAGGTGCATCCCATCCCGACCTACCTCGAAACACTCGCCACGCGTTTCCACCAGTTCTACACCGTCCACCGCGTTCTGGTCCAAGACGCTGACGTTCGCGCCCGCCGCCTCGCCCTTTGCTCCGCCACAAAGTCCGTGCTCCGCAGCGGACTCGACCTGGTCGGGGTGAACGCGCCTGAGAAGATGTGAGGGGATGATGGCAGCGGACCAGGACATTCGCTTCGTTACCTACCTCGCCCCGAGCATCCCACAAGCCCTCTTCGAGGCGTTGGCGGATCACGTGCAGCGCGCCCTCGGACACGAGCGGGTCTCGCTCAGGGTCGAGTCGCGGGCCTCGGGACCGCAGAAGGGGAGCCAATGCTCTTCCTTTGCCGAAGAAGCTGACGTGGCGTTCATGTGCGCGCCCTCGTTCATCTGGTTGCGTAACCTGCGACCGCCACCCGCGGAACTGCTCGGCGTGCTGCCCGTGTTCGACGACGAAAGAAATCAGGGGAAGCCCGTCTACTTCTGCGACGTCGTGGTGCGCAACGACGCCCCGATCCACGCTTTCCCCGAGCTCGAAGGGGGCTCGTGGGCGTACAACGATGCATGCTCGCTGAGTGGCTACTACAGCCTGCTGAACAAGCTGGCGGAGTCGGGTGCGGACGAGGGTTTCTTCGATAACATACGTTGCTCGGGATCCCACCTCGCCTCCATGGAAGCGGTTCTTGGCGGCGAGGCGGACGCCGCTGCGATCGACTCGAACGTCTTGAGGATAAGACTCCGAGAGGTGCCGGCCCTCAGCAAGAAACTGCGCGTGATCGAGTCCTGGGGCCCTTACCCGATACAGCCCATCGTCGTCAGCTCGGCAGTCCATCCCGACCTGAAAGAACGACTGCGTATCGCATTCCTCGCCACAGAAGAGGACCAGCACACGCGCCGAACTCTGAAACGGTTCGGCCTCAGCCACTTCGTCGCTGTTGGACCGGGAGACTACGCCCGCGACGCCCACAAAGACCTTCCAGCGCTTCTCGCTGCCACATAGCCCGAACCCTGATGCCTGCAGGGCGTCGAGGACGCTCTGCTATACTTCCGGCGGCGTCTCTAGTGAATAGAATCGGAGAGCGAATGGGCACGCAGGGCAGGATGGTCATCTGTCAGATCAGCGACATCCACTGCGGCAGTCCGTACTTCATACCAGACTTGCTGGAACGTTCGATCCTGGAGATAAACGACCTGGATCCCACCGCCGTCGTTATGTCTGGTGACCTGACCAACGCGGGTTACCGCCAGGAGTTCGAGGAGGCGGCCGAATACCTCAGGCGCATCAGGTGCGAGCGGGTCATGGTGATACCAGGCAACCACGATTCGCGGAACGTCGGTTACATACACTTCGAGCGGCTCTTCGGAGAGCGCTACTCGATCCTGGACTTCGAAGAAGCCGTCATGGTCGCCGTGG
>DASSCV010000284.1:0-4846 GCA_035697505.1 Rubrobacter sp. | reverse complement strand
AAGGCAACGACACCATAAACAGCGCAGGGGACGGACAAAGGGATGTAGTGAAGTGTGGGCAGGGAGATGCTGACACGGCCTACGTCGATAAGTTCGACCGCATCAAGAAGAACTGCGAGAGCGTTTTCTTGCTTGTCCGCTAGGAGCGCCTAGGGAGGAGGGAAACGCAGGCGCAGCCCTGAAGGAGGAGCTCACAGCCCTCTACTCAGAGCAGCTGCGCGTCGTGGAAGGCTCGAGGCAATCATGGGTGGTCGATAAGGATCACGCCAGGCAGACCAGCGCGTCCCCGGGTGCTCGCCCAGCGACCCATCTCCGGGGTTGACCAGGCGCACACGATAGAAGCCGGCGGGCCGAGCACGGGGGATGTGTGCTTCCCAGAATGTGCCAGCCCCACCAGGGGTAGTCATGGTCGCACAAAGAGGGTCTCGCACAACGCATCAGGCAAAGTCAAGGAGCGTGTTTTACGGGGCAGTCTCGCGCTCGATGCGCTCCACCTCCTCGCGAGGGATGTGGACCGCACCAGCGAACTTGTCGGCCTTGAGCACCCCGCGTTCCACCATATTCTGAACCGTCGTAGGAGTGAGGCCCAGATACTCGGCCGCTTCCATTATGGTGACTTTCATGCGGTTCTTGTCATCCACCCAAATAACCTCCTCACCAGGCAAAGATTGGAGCCGGGACACCCCCAAAGGATACCCTGTCCCGTGCCGCGTGCCATGAGCCCTCTATGACCGCCTGTAGAATCGTGTCTCTGGATTTGATGTAAATGAACTCCTGCAGCTCCTCCAGCGCATGTCCCGTATAGCACTACCCTTGCTCTGCGGACTCAGCCGGTCATGCCAGATGTCTTTGAACACGCTCACGGTTTCCTCCGGTGCCCACCGGGACGACGAGCAAGGATAGTCAGGCGATTCTGCGGGAGTACATTGGCGGATTCTAGTCGAAGGGAGTGTTTCTAAGGGTCGGGGCGTCATTCCCGACCCTTTTCTCTTGCCTTTATTCACCCGAGTGCACGGAAAGTGCAATCTCCGGCGTTCGCGCAGTCCGGGTCTAACACAAATGAGCGTCCCGCTCTACTACCCTGCTCCTTGCCAATATACAAGTTGGGCAGCAGCTACACTGAGCGAAAAGTACTTGGGCGACTATGCGCCTCGCTAGAAGCGAACAGCCCGGCCTGCCCGATGCCCTCGATAGTAGTCGAGCCTGTCGTTGGCATCTTCCCATCTGGCAAGCCCCTCGTTGCGGACGAAGGCTTCCGTGTCTCCGAAGAGTCCCTCAGCCCAACCGCATCGGTAGGCCTCGCTCGCTGACTCCGATTCTGAGCGCGTTGCAGAAGCCGAAATGGGGAGAACCTCCGATCCGCAGGCAGGACACCACAGAACACCGTCGGCCAGATGCCGCATCTCGGGGTGGCCACACTCACAGGCGTGGCTCCCCATGGCATCGGGCAAGGAGGCTATCTGCTCGAGGGTTTCGAGCACCTGCGTGCTTAGGAGACGGTCGCACCTGGTGCAGCGGGCCGCACCTGCGTCACCGCGCTCAAGCTCATTTATGCCGCAACAAGGACAGATTATGGAGTTGGCATTTGATGATGTATTGGTCTGCTTTTTCACTGTGTTCCCTTTAGCTCGGATCTTCCGTGGCTCCCTGATCAAATCCTGCCTCGACCGCTCGTTCTTCTAACCACTCTTTTCTCCATATTGCTTCGCTTTCCACCCGGTGGGGTGCCTTTGGGTATGAAGGCTATTGTGCGGCGAGCGCAGATACATCTGCCACATGGTTATGTTTCATATGTCACATGGCCAATTTATCAACGGTATTTCTGCCCCGCTCGCCAAAACTGACTTCGCGAGAACTAGCACACGCTGCTTGTAGCCTCAGTCTGAGGTGGGTTATGGTCTCCACTCAGAGCTCAGCGATAATTGGTCGCCCTACGTATAAGGTATAGTCGGGCGGCATATAGACGCGCTCATCTGTCGCCGACATACTGCGGGGTGCCAGAGAGAACCATTGGAGAAGAGAGCAACCATCATCAGAAGTTTGCTGCATACGTTTAGCTCAGCGGCGTCTTCATGCGCCTTGATCAGGCTCGCCATCGAAGGCTAGCAGCTTTGACCGAAGCTATTCCGGCAGAACCGGCCAGATCTTTAGCTTTGGGGTTCGGGGCGGCTAATGCGGCGCTCTTTGCTAACGCAGACTTCTCCGCCTACTCGCGCAACAACGGGTTGCGCCAAGGATTCTGATGCACTGGCAAGTTACCCCGTATTCATACCTGCTGCTTGTGGCTGCTGCCATGTCGGCCGCACTAATATTCTTCGCCTGGCGTCGTCGGGGCACGCCAGGCGCGGAAACGTTGGCGTTGCTGATGACCGGCGTGTGCATTTGGACGGCGGGGTACGCCCTGGAGCTGAGCGGCGCTGACCTGCCGACGAAGATTCTTTGGGCAAAGGCCGAGTACATAGGTATCGCCACGGTTCCTGTTGCATGGCTGGCATTCGCCCTTCAGTACACCGGTCGCGAAGGGCAGTTGACGCTCCGTAACCTAGCACTGCTATACGTGCTTCCGGTCGTCACGCTCCTGCTCGCGTGGACCAACGAGGCGCACGGGCTAGTTTGGAGCTCAACGAGACTGAGCGAAGGCGGGCCGTTTCCAGCTTTGGAAGTGGATCATGGCGCTTGGTTTTGGGTGCACTGGTCGTATTCCTACCTGCTGTTGTTGGTTGGCACTATTTTGCTAATTTCGATGCTCACCCGCTCCCCGAACCTGTACCGTAAGCAAAACCTGGCGTTGCTGGTGGCTGTATCGGTTCCCTGGGTAGGCAACGGAGTATACGTCCTGGGTCTCGGCCCTGTACCCAACCTGGATCTGACTCCATTCGCTTTCCTGATTAGCGGCACGGCAATTGCGTTAAGCCTGTTCCGTTTTCGATTGTTGGACATTGTCCCTGTGGCACGCGAAAACGTTATGGAGGGTATGAGCGATGGCGTGGTAGTGCTTGATCTGCAGGATCGTGTCGTAGACATGAATCCGGCCGCCGAGCGCTTCCTTGGCTGCTCTACCCGGAAAGCCATAGGACGAGAGTTCACTGCGCTCGTCCCCAACTGGTACGGATCGTTCGAACATCATCACGGACGAGCAGGAGAAATCCACGAGGAGGTCAGCCTGGGCGAGGAGCCGGCGCAGAGAAATTATGAACTGACGCTCTCGCCGGTTGCCGATCGCAAGGGGCAAAGCAGAGGCCACTTGATTCTGTTGCACGACATTACCGAGCGAAAACGGGTCGACGATGAGCTGCGGCAGCTCAACGCAACCCTCGAGAAGCGGGTCGCCGACCGCACCGCCCAGCTTGCTGAGCGCGAGCGTCAGCTCGAGGCACTGGTCGGTAAGCTCATAGCAGCCCAGGAAGAGGAAAGGCGCTGGGTAGCCTACGAGGTGCACGACAGCCTAATCCAAATGGTGATCGCTGCCCAACGATACATACAGACCTTCGCGGATACTCATCCCCCAGGCTCCAAGGTAAGGTCGGGGGAATTGGACCGTCCGCTGGAACTGGTCCAGCAGACGGTGCGAGAAGGTAGGCGCATGGTCAAAGGTCTCAGGCCCACAACGCTCGACGACTTCGGGTTGGTGGCCGCTGTACGACAGCGTGTCGAGGAACTACGGAACGAGGGTTGGGAGATCGGCTACGACGAAACCCTCGGGAGAGAGCGGTTGCCGAGCGAGGTAGAGATCACGCTCTTCAGGGTCTCCCAAGAAGCGCTCAATAACGTGCGAAAGCACGCCCAAACCACCGCGGCGTGCGTCGCACTGACGCAGCGGGGGAGAAAGGTACGCCTGGAGGTGAGGGATGAGGGGCGAGGGTTCGAACCATCGGCGGTATTGGCCAGGCAGGGTCCGGTCGAGAGGGTAGGCCTCTCCAGCATGAGGGAGAGGGTCGCGCTGCTGGGTGGCGAGTTTGAGATCAGGAGCAAACCAGGCGCTGGCACATCCATAGTGGCGGAGGTTCCATTGCCAACTACATTGGAAGGGAGAGGTGCCGACCATGAGGGGGGATGAAGCCGTGCCGCCAGCCCGGCTGCTCATCGTCGACGATCACGATTTGATAAGAGAGTCAACGCAGCTCATGCTGGAGGGTGAGCCGGACTTAGAGGTGGTAGGTGAGGCGGTTAACGGCCGTCATGCCTTGGAGCTCTGCCGCCAGCTGCGTCCGGATCTTGTGCTGATGGACGTGAGGATGCCAGAGATGGACGGCTTGACCGCGACTCGGGAGATCAAGAAAGAGATGCCAGCAATCAGCGTCCTGGTGGTGAGCGCGTACGAGAGCGAAGATTACCGTCGGGAGGCTGCAAGTGCGGGAGCCACTGACTATATCTTGAAAGATGCTGAAAGGCGTCAGCTGCTCGAGGCGGTGCGCGCAGCGCTAGGCCAAAGTGGTAAAGGATAGGCCTTATGTGTCCCCAAGATGCGACTGATCTAGAGTTTACGCCAATAGGTCATGGTCGGCGGTGGAGTCGCCGACGCGTGAGCCCAGAGACTCCCAGCCACTTGATCTAGTCTTTCGTGGGCAAATGAGCGGGAGTGCCACTACGTTAGAGTCGATGAAGTACATTCATTCGTTTGGAACTTCGCAGGACGCTCTCCGAGAAGCACGACCTCAAGGTCGTGCTTCTCGGCAAGCCGGGGCCCGAGCTGCCAATAGTTATACGGCTACCTTTCTAGTACTACTTCGTTACTTACTCGAGACTCCGGAGAAACGCTCTCCTTGAGGGGGTCCAGGTAGAGAATAGCCGCTCTGTAGAGCTCGATTTTGTAGCTTTTTTGGCCCGAATAGTCCTAACATGCGGC
>DASSCV010000283.1:0-5689 GCA_035697505.1 Rubrobacter sp. | reverse complement strand
GCGAGCGAGAGCAGCGTCCGCCAAGGGCGGCGCGCCATGGAATTCGAGCAGCTCATTTCCTACTATCGGGGCGTCTACTTCACCACCGAGATCCTCGAGGAGAGGTTCGGAGGGTGGGGTCGCTCCGGTAAGCAGGCGCTGGAGGAACTGGACTCCTTCCAGCAGATGGTCCGCTCTTATATCGAGGCCCTGGAAGAGACCATCAAGCTTCATTAGCAATGTGACACCGCGAGCCTGGAACAGAGAGAAGCAAGCGGAGGCTGCTTGGAACTGTTTCTCGATAGGAGCACAGGACGGCTCAGGGCGCTGTGGCGGTTGGGAATCCAATACTGGGCCTATTGGGTGCTCGTCCAGATCATCTTCAGCCTGGTCGTGGTCGCGTGGCTGCTTGTGGATTCCGGCGGGCGGATGCCATCCGGCGGACTCGATACCCTGGTGGTCCCTGATTCCCCCGCGCTCCCGCTGGTAAGTAGCATAGCAGGCCTGTTGGCGGCCATCCTGACCGTGTGGCTGGCTGGACGCTTCCTTGACAGACGGCCTTTCTCGGCGTTCGGGTTCCGTCTCGGTGCAGGGTGGTGGCTCGACCTGTTCTTCGGGATGGTCCTCGGCGCTCTGCTCATGACGGCCGTCTTCCTCGTCGAGCTGGGGTTGGGTTGGGTGGAGGTCACAGGCTCGTTCGAGACCCAAGGCGGCGCTCCGTTCGTGATCTCCATTCTCATCCCCGCCGCCGCGTTCGTGTGCGTGGGCGTCTCCGAGGAGACGGTCTTCCGAGGTTACCAGCTCAAGAACGGCGCAGAGGGCTTGAACTACCCCTCCCTCGGTCCCCGCGGGGCCATCTTGCTGGCCTGGGTCCTCTCCTCGGTCTTCTTCGCCGTGCTGCACGCCAACAACCCGAACGCCACGTCCATCAGCACGCTCAACATCGTCCTCGCTGGCCTGATGCTCGGCTTCGGCTACGTGCTCACCGGAGAGCTGGCGATCCCCATAGGTTTGCACATCACCTGGAACTTCTTCCAGGGCGCAGTCTACGGCTTCCCTGTCAGCGGCTTGGGAGATTTCGGCGCGACTCTCCTGGCTACAGAACAGGGCGGCCCGGAGCTCTGGACCGGTGGGTCATTCGGCCCCGAGGGAGGATTGCTTATCCCCGCCGTTATGCTCCTTGGAATGTCTCTCGTCGCGCTGTGGACACGCTTGCGCACCGGCAAGGTCTCCCTCCACACCCCCATCGCAGAGAGCCCGTACCGCGACCGCCCACAAATCCCACCCCAGTAACCTGATGCTCGGGCTCAAGGAGCGGTGCGAATCCTCCAGTTCATCCTCCGACCACTCGCGCCAACAGGCCGAAATGCTATTCTGGTGCAGTAGCGTCGGAAGGTAGCTTGCCTTGGGAATCATCGTACAGAAGTACGGCGGAAGCTCGGTGGCGACGGCGGAGCACATAAGGGCCGTCGCAGAGCGGGTGAAGAGGGTTCACGATTCGGGCCACGGCCTCGTTGTGACCGTTTCAGCGATGGGCAAGCAGACTGACAGGCTGTTGCGCCTGGCCGGCGAGGTCAGCCGCGATCCCTCGCCGCGGGAGATCGACCAACTACTCTCTACGGGCGAGTTGCAGTCCGTCGCGCTCCTGGCGATGGCCCTGCACGACAGGGGCGTCGCCGCCACCTCTCTGACAGGACCGCAGGCAGGCATGAAGACCACGGGTCGCTACGGCTCGGGGCTTATCTCGGGGATACAGCCAGACCGCCTGCGAGGCTTGCTCGACGAGGGACAGGTCGCCATCGTCGCTGGCTTCCAGGGGGTCAACGCGCTCGGTGACATCATGACGCTCGGGCGCGGCGGATCTGATACGACGGCCGTGGCGCTCGCGGCGGCGCTCGGGGCGGACCGATGCGAAATCTTTACGGACGTGGATGGCGTCTACACCGCCGATCCGCGCATCGTCCTCGGAGCCCGGCGCATACCCGTCATACTCTCTTCGGAGATGGCCGAGATGTCGTGGCGGGGCGCGAAAGTGATGCACCCGCGGGCCGTGGAGCTAGGAGCATTGCACGGGGTCGAGATCCACGTAAAGAGCTCATTTTCAGAAGGTCCTGGTACGATTATCATGGGAGGTAACGGTTTGGAACACCTGGAGACCCGCGAGACGGTGGCCGGCATAGTCCACGACCTCGACGTCTCGCGCATCACCCTAACGGGCATAAAGACGGGCCCGGGAACGATGAGCCGCGTCTTCTCCCCTCTGGCCGAAGCAGGTATCTCCGTCGACGTAATCGTGGAGAGCGCCCCCAAGAGGGGCGCCTCGGACGTGGCCTTCACCGTCCGTCGCGGCGACTTCGGCCAGGCGCTGCGGCTCGCGGGCGCTGTCGCTGAATCTCTGGATGGGCATGTCGAGGGCGAGGAGGAGCTCGGCAAGGTCTCCGTAGTCGGGACGGGGATGCTCAACCGCCCAGGTTATGCGGCGCGGATGTTCGCGACTCTCGGGGAGGCCGGTATCCCCATCAGGCTCGTCTCTACCTCAGAGATACAGGTGACTTGCGTATTGCCGGCAGGAAGGGTAGAAGAAGCAGTAAGGGTTTTGCACAGGGACTTCGAGTTGGAGGAGAGAGATGTTTAGCGGCGCGTTCACGGCCCTCGTCACACCTTTCAGGAACGGGGAGGTGGACGTCGAAGCCTTGGAAGGTATGGTCGAGTTCCAGGTCCACAACGGCATCCACGGTCTCGTCCCCTGCGGGACAACGGGCGAGACCCCGGCCATGACCGAGGAGGAGGACCGCATCGTCATAAATACCGTGGTCAGGGTCGCAAACGGGCGGGTGCCTGTTATCGCGGGCTCCGGATCCAACAGCACGGACATGGCGATCAAGTACACGAAGATGGCTGAAGAGGAGGGTGCTGACGGCTCCCTCCAGGTCGCCCCCTACTACAACAAGCCGACCCAGGAGGGGCTGTACAGGCACTTCGCCACGATAGCGGAGAGCACGGATCTACCCATCATCCTCTACAATATCCCCGGCCGGACGGCCGTCACTATCTCAGCCGAGACAATAGCCCGCCTCGCCGATCTGCCCAACATCATCGGGGTCAAGGAGTCGACGCTCTCCATGAACATGGTGAGCGACATAAAGAGCCTCTGTGGCGAAGAGTTCGCCATCCTTTCCGGGGACGATCCGATGACGCTCCCTCTCATGGCCCTGGGAGGGCACGGTGTGATCTCCGTGGCCTCCAACGTCGCCCCGGCTGTGGTCTCCGATATGGTGAGGACCCTGCTCGAAGGGGACTGGGAGAGGGGCCGCGAGCTCCACTACGAGCTGCTGCCGCTCTTCCGCGCGCTCTTCGTCGAGACCAACCCCATTCCCGTCAAGACGGCAGCTTCGATCCTCGGCCTGTGCTCGGACGAGATGCGGCTGCCGATGATCCCACTCCAGGGGGAGAACCTGGATACCCTTCGTCGGGTGATGGAGGAGTCGAACCACCTCCTCCCGACCCCTGAAGAAGTTTGACCAAAATAGCCGTAATAGGGGCCGCGGGCCGTATGGGACGCGAGATCTGCCGCGCGTCTCTCGAAACGGAAGGGATCGAACTCGAAGGCGGCACACTCAGAGCAGGCGCCCCCGAGCTCGGTGCCGACCTGGGCGAGCTCTGTGGCTCTGGGAAGACAGGAGTGACCGCAACAGAAGACCCGCCCCAATCCGCCGAGGTCCTGATCGAGTTCACCACCCCGGAGGCTACAGTAGAGCACCTCTCTTACGACAGACCGCACGTCATCGGGACAACGGGCCTTTCCCACGAGCAGCTGGTGAGCGTCGAGGAGGCTTCGCACAGCGTCCCCATTGTCCTCGCCCCGAACATGAGCGTCGGGGTGAACCTGTTGCGCGAGGTGGCGCGCGAGATCTCGGCCAAGCTCGGCGAGGGCTACGACATCGAGGTCGTAGAAGCCCACCACAGGAACAAGAAGGATGCGCCATCGGGCACGGCCCTGTTTCTCGCCCGCGCCGCGGCCGAGGGCAGAAAGCGGAACCTGGAGGAGGTCGCGGTCTACGGGCGGGAGGGTCTGGCGCCCAGGCAGGAAGGTGAGATCGGCATCCACGCCCTGCGCGGCGGCGCGGTGGTCGGGGAGCACAGGCTCACCTTCTACTCTGGGGGGGAGGAGGTCGAGATCGTCCACCGCGCCCTCTCCCGCCGCACTTTCGCCGACGGCGCTCTCAGGGCCGCGCGGTTCGCGGCGAACGCGCAGCCAGGCCTGTACTCTATGGCCGACGTGCTCGAAGACTTCTGAGAGGAAGGTATGACCGACGCTTCCACCGTACCCCTGATCCCACGCGAAATCCTCTTCGGTAACCCGGAGAAGGTAGCGCCGCGCCTCTCCCCTGACGGAGAACGCCTCGCCTACCTGGCCCCGAAAGACGGCGTCCTGAACGTCTGGGTCGGCCCGGTGGGGAGCGGCGACGACTTCGAACCCGTGACCGACGACAGAAAGCGCGGCATCAGGGTGTACTTCTGGGCCGAGGACAATACCCACATCGTCTACCTCCAGGACGAGGACGGCGACGAGAACTGGCGCGTGCACGCTGTCGATGCGTCCACGAAACAGGACCGTGACCTGACCCCCTTCGACGACGTGCAGGCCCAGATAGTAGACAGTAGCCGCCACTTCCCCGATGCGCTGCTCGTAGCGCTGAACAGGGAGAACCCGGAGCTCCACGACGTCTATCGCCTCGCCCTCTCGACGGGCGACCTCGAACTCGTCGCCAGGAACCCTGGCAACGCCGTCCGCTGGGTCGTAGACACCCACCTCAGGGTGCGCGGGGCGATGGCGGCCACGCCGGACGGCGGCTTCGACCTGCTCGTGCGCGAGGGAGCCGACGACGCCCACTGGCGCAAGCTCCTCGGTTGGGGCAAGGAGGACGCGCTCTCCAGCGGGCCCGTCGGCTTTACCGAGGACGGCCAGAGCATGTACCTCCTAGACTCGCGAGGGGCCAACGCCTCCCGACTCGTCCTGCTCGACCTGGAAAGTGGCTCGACACAGACGCTTGTCGAGGACCCCCGCTACGATGTCGGCAGGGTCATGAGGCACCCTGAGACCCACGAGGCCCAGGCCGCCGCCGTCGAGCGCGCGAGGACGGAGTGGGTCGTGCTCGACGACGGCATCAGGCACGACTTCGAGGTCATAGGCGGACTTGGCCGCGGAGATTTCGGTGTGACGAGCCGCGACAGGGCGGACGAAAACTGGCTCATCGCCTTCACCGCCGACGAAGGCGGAGCCTCATACTACGCCTACCACCGCGACAACAAACGCGGCGAGCATCTCTTCGACGCGCGCCCCGACCTCGCGGAGTACACCCTCGCCAGAATGGAGGCCGTCTCCTTCGCCTCCCGCGATGGCCTCACCATAGAGGGCTACCTGACGCTCCCGCCAGGCAGTTCCGGTGGGCCCATGCCGATGATCTTGAACGTACACGGTGGTCCCTGGGTGCGCGACGGGTGGGGCTACGATCCCGAGGCGCAGTGGTTCGCCAACAGGGGGTACGCGTGTCTGCAGGTGAATTACCGGGGGTCGACGGGGTACGGCAAGGAGTTCTTGAACGCGGGGAACAAAGAGTGGGGCGCCACGATGCACGACGACCTCGTTGACGCGGTCGGGTGGGCCGTCGAGAGGGCCATTGCCGACCCCGAGCGGGTCGCCATCTTC
>DASSCV010000282.1:0-7379 GCA_035697505.1 Rubrobacter sp. | reverse complement strand
GGCAGGGTCGTCGCCGAAGAACCGGTCGCCGGAGAGCTCGTAGAAATCGTCGGCCAGGGCGTCGCGGTAGGCCCTGAAGTTAGGACGCTCGGGGTGGCGGGCCACCTGCACGCGCTGGTAAGGGGAGAGGTTGGAGTAGATACGCCTACGGGCCGCGTCGAGGGCTTCTTCGAGGCGTGAGATCTCCCCCCGCAGCTCAGCGCTAGGGCCAGCGAGGCGCCTGAGCTCCGCGATGCGCTCCTCGAAGTCCTTGATGGGGCGCTCGAAGTCGAGGATCACGGCAGGAACCCCAGTAGCCGTTCGAGGTCTCCCTTCAGGCTGAGGCGGTGCACGATACGGTCGACCATCCCGTGCTCCCTCTGGAACTCCGCCGTCTGGAAACCCTCGGGCAGCCGCTCCTTGGTCGTCTGCTCGATGACCCGCGCTCCGGTGAACCCGATCCTGGCCCCGGGCTCGGCCAGGACCACGTCGGCCGCCGTCGCGAAGGAGGCCGTAACCCCGCCGAAGGTGGGATCGGTCAAGATCGAGACGTAGGGCCAGGAACCCTCGACGTAGCGTGAGAGGGCGACGCTGGTCTTCGCCAGCTGCATGAGGGAGTAGACGCCCTCGAACATCCGCGCCCCTCCCGACGCCGACACGATAACGAGTGGCAGCTCCTCAGTGCCGGCGAGCTCGATGGTCCTCGCGACCCTCTCACCGACAACGCTCCCCATCGAGCCCCCTATAAACCTGAAGTCGAGCGCGGCGAGCGCCACCTGCCTACCCCCTATGGCTCCGGTCCCGCTCAGGATGGCGTCATCGAGCCCTGTCTTGGCGCGCGCTTTCTCCAGCCTCTGGCGGTAATCCTCGAACCCGAGGGGATCTTCGGCGAAAATGCCCCCGTCCCGCTCCTGGAAACTGCCCGCGTCTGTAAGGAGTCTTATCCTCTCCGGCGCGGAGAGCGGGTAGTGGAACTCGCAGTTGGGACAGACGTTGAAACGGGCCCTGAGGTCCTTCTCGTAGATCGGCTGCCCGCACTGCTCGCATTTGGTGAAGACGGAGTCCATCGGCCCGACGCCGCTCTCGGTCTCGGGCGCGCTCCTGGAGTACTCCCTACGTTTGCTGAGCCAGTTCCTGATGCCTAACCTCCAGCCTTCACGACCCCGGAGAGCGCCTCGCGCACCTCGCGCAGCCATCCGCCGGCCCTCTCCGGCCCGCCCTCCTCGACGAGCCGCATTAGCTTGCTGCCGATAATAATTCCATCGGCTTCCTCAGCGGCCTCGACGGCAGCCCCGGCCGAACCGATCCCGAAGCCAAGCGCCACCGGCGCATCGGTCCTCGCCCGCACGCGCCTCAGAAGCTCGACGGCGCCGGGTGGCAGGGTGTCACGTACGCCGGTTACCCCGGCCACGGAGACGCAGTAAACGAACCCGGTCGCCATCTCGCCGACGCGCGAGACGCGCCGGTCCGTCGAGGTCGGCGCGACGAGCGGGCAGAAGGCGACGCCGGCAGCGGCTGCCAGCTGGGCGAACCGGCCCGCCTCGTCTACGGGGAGGTCGGGGATCACGTGCCCCGAGACCCCGGCTTCAGCTGCCTCCTGCAAGAACTGCTCGACGCCCCGCGCGAAGATTACGTTGTAGTAGAGCAAGAAGACCAAGGGCACCCGCCCCGAGAACCCCGAGGCGAGATCCAGACAGTAGTCGAGGTCGGCCCCGTTAGCGAGGGCGCGCGTCGTCGTCTTCTGTATAGTCGGCCCGTCGGCGAGCGGGTCGGAGAAGGGAACCCCGATCTCCAACACGTCGGCACCCGCCTCCAGATAGGCCTCCCCAACCTCGCTGGCCCCTTCGAGCGTCGGATAGCCGCCGGTCAGGTAGGGCACGAGCGCGGTCTGGTCCTCCCGGAAAGCACTCCTTACACGGTCGCCGTTCAAGAGGATACAGAGGAGGTCGAGGGATCAGGGCCGGATACGATCTCTGCTTCCTCCGAGTCGATGCCGAGGGCGTTCGCCGCGACCTCTACGTCCTTATCGCCACGCCCCGAGACGTTGATGACCATGTTCTTTCCCCGGCCTAGCTCTCTAGCCACCTTCTCGGCGTAGTAGATAGCGTGCGCCGTCTCCAGGGCAGGGATTATCCCTTCCAGGCGGGAGCACGTCTGGAGCGCACTGAGCGCCTCCTCGTCGGTTACGCTCGCGTACTCGGCAAGACCCTCGTCCTTGAGATACGCGTGCTCGGGGCCTGTGGCAGGGTAGTCGAGGCCGGCCGAGATGGAGTGGGCCTCCCGGATCTGGCCCCCCTCCGTCTGCAGGACGTAGCTCATGGCCCCGTGCAGAACGCCCAGTCTCCCTTCCGCCAGAGACGCCCCATGCTCTCCGGTGGCGAGCCCGCGCCCTGCCGCCTCGACGCCGACGAGCCTGACATTCACTCTTCCGACAAACGGGTAGAACGCCCCTATTGCGTTCGAGCCTGCACCCACGCAGGCGACGATGGCATCGGGGTCGCCGCCGAGTCGCTCGCGGCTCTGGGCTTCTATCTCCGTCCCTATAACGGCCTGGAAGTCGCGCACGATCCTTGGGTACGGCGCGGGTCCTACGACGCTCCCGATGATGTAGTGGGTGTCCTCGACGTTCGCCACCCAGTCTCTTATGGCTTCGTTGACGGCGTCTTTGAGGGTGCGCGAACCGCTGAGAACGGGCACGACTTCGGCGCCGAGGAGCTTCATCCGCACGACGTTAAGCCTCTGTCGGCGGGTGTCTTCTTCGCCCATGTAGACGATGCACTCCTTGCCGTAGAGGGCTGCGACGGTGGCCGTGGCGACACCGTGCTGGCCCGCGCCAGTCTCCGCGATGATGCGTTCCTTGCCCATTCTATCGGCGAGCAGTATCTGGCCCAGCGTGTTGTTGATCTTGTGCGCCCCGGTGTGCGCGAGGTCCTCGCGCTTGAACCAGACGTTGGCCCCACCCCACTTGCGGGTCAGGCGCTCGGCGAACATCAGGGGGGTCGGCCTGCCGACGAAGTCTCTCGCCAGGCGGTCCCGCTCCTCGCCGAACTCGGGGTCATCTCTGTAGCGTTCGTAGGCCGCTTCGAGCTCTTCGAGGGCGTGGATCAGGGTCTCGGGCACGTAGCGGCCCCCGAAGGGGCCGAAGTAACCCTTCTCAGTCTCTTGCCGCAAGGACGAACCTCCGCACCCGCTCACCGTTCTTTCTGCCTGGCTCATCCTCCAGGGAACTCGACGCGTCCACCCCGTAGGGCTCGAAGAACTCGACCGCTTCCCGCACGTTTTCCGGGCCTAGCCCTCCGGAGACGACGATGTTATCACGTCCGGTGGAGGACTTCGCCATCTCCCAGTCGAACCGCTCTCCCGTACCTCCCCGTGCCCTCTCGCTGTACGCGTCGAGCAGGATCAGGTCGGCCCCGTAACTGTCCAACGCGTCGAGGGAGTCAGCATCTCTTACCCGCAGTGCTTTCATGACTTTGACGCCACCCCGCCGCACGGCGGTGACGGTCTCGGGCGTCTCGTCGCCGTGGAGTTGCGCCAGGTCCAGCCCGACCTCGCGGGAGATCCTGAGGATCTCGGCCGGCTCCTCGTCAACGAACACGCCGACCCTGAGGATGTTCTCGGGTAACGCTAAGGATATTCTGCGGGCCAATTCGACGTTCACGCGTCGCGGGCTCTCGGCGAAAACGAGCCCTACCGCGTCAGCCCCTGCGTCCGCGGCCACGCGGGCGTCTTCTGCGTTGGTTATGCCGCATATCTTGACCATAGTCATAACCCGAAGTGTACTCCTTATCGTTGGCGGTGAGAGCCAGAACCTCGGGGCGCAATGAGGCGGGCCGCGTGGACCGTCAAGGATTTCGGAATGTGCGGGCAATCGCGGCGTAAGATTTGCCCTATGGATTACTATTCGCGGGTGGAGCGCCGAGAGGGCGTTGCCGCCAGCCTGGCCGTGCGCAACGACGGGTGGGAGGACCAGAGCCGGAAGGAGTCTGTTTGCGACCCGAAGATATCATCGCGCGGGCTGCGGAGGTGCTGCGGGAAAACGACATGGGCGAGTGGACCCGCGCCTCCCCCACGCTCTACCCGCACCAGTGGAGTTGGGACACAGCCTTCATAGCCATCGGGCTGGCCCACCTCGACACTGCACGCGCCGCCCGTGAGATCCGGACCCTCCTCCAGTACCAGTGGAAGAACGGCAAGATCCCGCACATCGTCTTCAACCCCGATGCGCCTCCCGAGAGCTACTTCCCAGGCCCCGAGCACTGGTCGAGCGCCGCCGATTCCCCAGACGCTCCGTCCGGACCTTCCATTACCAGCGGCCTGTGCCAACCACCGGTACACGCGCTCGCAGCCAGGCACATACTCACGGTCGCCGAGGCCAGGGGCGAGGGGGTTGCCGAAGCCAGGGAGTTCCTCGGCGAAGTCTACCCCAAGCTCTTTGCGTGGCACCAGTACCTGGCAACCGCCCGTGACCCCGAGGGCTCGGGGCTGGTGACCATCTATCATCCCTGGGAGAGCGGCACAGACAACTCCCCACGCTGGACCTCCGCGCTGGAGCGGGTCGAGGTCGGGGAGATACCCGACTACGAGCGCCTCGACCTGGATCATATCCCCGACCCCGCCGAGCGGCCGACGGGCTACGAATACGACCGCTTTATCTGGCTGGTCGAGGTCGTCAAGCACGCCAGCTGCGACGACGCCGTTCTGCACCGGACGAGCCCGTTTCTGGCCAAGGACGTTCTGGCGAGCGCGATCCTGGTTCGGGCGAACGAGGCTCTGCTCGACGTGGCCGATGTCGCCGGCGCTCCGGAGGAAGAAGGGACGATGATCCGGGCCTGGATCGAACGCGGGCGAGAAGGGCTCGAGGAACGTTGGGACCCGGAGCTCGGCCTCTGCCTCGACTATGACCTGCGGGCCGGCGAACCCCTCGCGGCACGCACCATCGCCGGCTTCGCACCGCTCATAGCCGGTACCGGACGTGCAGACCGCCTCGAGATCCTCCTCAAGGTCTTCGAGTCACACGCTTTCACGGGCAACCCCGAGCTCCGCAGGCCGCTCCCTCCCAGCAGCAGCCCGGACGACGCAGGCTTCAGTCCCCGCAATTACTGGCGGGGTCCTGTCTGGCCCGTGATGAACTGGCTCTTGTGGTGGTCTCTGGAGAGCTCGGGACAAAGTAAGAGAGCGGCCCGGCTCAGGAGCCACGCCCTCGCGCAACTCTCCGACGGACGCTTTGGGGAGTACTATGAGCCCTTCACGGGCGAGGCTTTGGGCTCGGACGATCAGTCGTGGACGGCGGCCGTGGCCCTCGACTGGCTGGCGGACGAGGAGCCACCCTTACCCACGCTATAATCCTAGAGAAGGTGGCGGAGAGGTGGAAGCTTCCGTGGCGAAGGTCCTGATTGTCGACGACGAGCCGAGCTTCCGCAAGACGCTGAAGCTCGCCTGATACCCGGGCGGTTCGTGAACTGCCGCTACGGCAGGGATGCAAGACGTGCGACGAGACCAGGATCGCGCATCGCCGCTTCGCCTACCAGAACCGCATCGGCGCCTGCGTCTCGTAGCCTTCGGGCGTCTTCGGGGCTCTTGACGCCGCTCTCGGCGACGAGGATCGCGCCGGCGAGTTTCGGCGCGAGACGTTCGAAGGTGCCGAGGTCTACGGTGAAGTCTCTGAGATCCCGGTTATTGACGCCGATCACCCTGGCGCCGGCTTCGAGGGCCAGGTTCGCTTCATCTTCGTCGTGTATCTCTACAAGGGGCGTCAGGCCAACCTCCACGGCCAGGGAGACATGGCGGGCTAGCGCCGCCGCTTCGAAGAGCGCCGCTATTAGCAGGACGGCGTCGGCCCTTGTCCCGGTTTCGAGGATCTGCGCCTCGTCGACGGTGAAGTCCTTGCGTAAGACCGGCAGAGTAGTATTGTTCCGCGCGGCGTCGAGGTCTTCGAGACTTCCCTCGAAGCGTTCGGGCTCGGTGAGGACGGAGAGGCAACCTGCCCCCTCTAACTGGTAGCGGGCGCCCCATTTAGCAGGGTCGGCGTCGCGGATAAAGCCTGCGGAGGGTGAGGCGCGCTTTATCTCGGAGATCACGGAGAGGCCTGGAGCTGTGAGAGCCCCGGCAAAATCCCTCTTCTCGAAGAGTTGTGCCTCCTGGTAGAGGGTGTCGAGGTCGATGTTGCTACGCAGATCCTGCGCCCTCCTTACGGCCGCCGTGGCCAGCTCGTCGAGGACGGTCGCGCGCTTCACACGGTCCCCGAGAGGCGGCGGGTAGTCTTTACGAAATCTTCCAAGGCCATCGCGGCGGCCCCGTCGCTGATTGAATCCCTTGCCAGACGCACGCCTTGTTCTACCGACTTCGCTTTACCCGAGACGTGGATCGCGGCTCCCGCGTTGAGGAGGACGATGTCGCGGGAGGCCCCGCTCTCCTCGCCGGTGAGGATGTCGCGGAGGATGCGGGCATTGAGGTGGGCGTCGCCGCCGAGCAGGCCGTCCGGAGCGTGGCGCGGGAGGCCAAAGTCTTCTGGTGAGATCTCATACTCTACTATCTCTCCCTCGGAGACGTCGGCGACGAGGGTCTTGTCAGTCACCGTGATCTCATCCATCCCGTCCGTCCCGTGGACGACGAGCGCTTTCTCGGCCCCAAGGTCCCGCAGCGCCTCGGCGACGGGACGCACGTAAGCGCCGCCGAAGACCCCGACGAGCTGACGCCTGGCCCCGGCGGGGTTGGTTAGCGGCCCCAGCAGATTGAAGATGGTCCTGAAGGGCAGCTCCGCCCGCACAGGGGCCACGAACCTCATCGCTGGGTGGTGCGTGCGGGCGAACATGAACCCGAGGCCGGCCTCAGCGATACAGCGGGAGACCTGTTCCGGGCTCAGCTCGATTTCCGCGCCAAGCGCCTCTAGCACGTCGGCGCTACCGGCCCGGCTCGTCGCCGCCCTGTTGCCATGTTTGGCTACCACCACGCCGGCCCCACGCGCCACGAATGCGGCCGCCGTGGAGACGTTTATGGTCCCCTTCGCGTCGCCGCCCGTGCCGCAGGTGTCGACGACGCCCTCGGGGGCCTCGACCTTCGCGGCGAAGCGGCGCATGGCGCGGGCGAAGCCGACGATCTCGGGTACTCTCTCCCCCCTGACGCGGAGCGCGGTAAGGAGTGCAGCCGTGGCCGCAGGGGGAACATTACCCTCCATGATTGTCTCCAGCGCGCGTTCCGCCTCGCCCTGGGTCAGGACCTCCCCGTCGACGGCTCTGCGAAGCGTCTGGCGCAGCACGGGGCCGGCTCAGAGCCCCAGGAAGTTCTTCAGGAGGTCGTGACCGCTTCGGGTCAGGATGCTCTCGGGGTGGAACTGGACGCCCTCGACGGGGTACTCGCGGTGCCTGACGCCCATGATCGTACCGTCTTCGGTGCGGCTG